>JANMBJ010000422.1:0-6680 GCA_031360335.1 Candidatus Nanopelagicales bacterium | reverse complement strand
TTCTTCGGGCGCACGGTGGTGGGACTGGGTGATCGCAGCGATCAGCTGGGGTACCAGGACTCGAACCTAGACTAACTGAACCAGAATCAGTTGGGCTGCCAATTACCCCATACCCCAAGGCAACCGGACCTTGCGGGCCGGTGATCTGGAGAATGATAGCCCGACCCGCCACGGTGACCCAAACCAGGCGCAAGCCACCCCCGCGCGACGCATCTCACACCCCCGAGTTACTGCCCGAATCCTTCGTTGCGAGGCCACAAGCCGGCGATCGGGGCAGTTACTCGCGGACCTCAGGCCAGGGCGGCGGCGAGGCGGGTGAGGGTGCGGTCTCGGCCGAGGAGCTCGATCGACTCGAAGAGCGGCGGGGAGATCCGTCGTCCGCTCACGGCCACGCGCACCGGGCCGAAGGCCACCTTCGGCTTGAGTCCCAGACCCTCGACGAGGGCAGCGCGCAGCGCCGCCTCGATCTCGGTGTGGGTGAACGGCTCCACGGTCGCGAGCGCGTCGTACGCCGCCTGCAGCGCCGGGCGCGCGTCGTCGGTGAGCACCCGCTCGCGGTCCTCGGGGTCCAGGGCGAACCGGTCCTCGGGCACGAGCAGGAAGGTGAGCTGTTCAGCGCCGGCACGCAGGGTGTCCATCCGCTCCTGCACGAGGGGCACGGCCGCATCGATCACCGCCTGCTGGTGCCCGGTCGGCACCTCGTCGATCGCCCCGACCGAGTCGAGGTAGGGCAGCATCCGTGCGCCCAGGTCCTGAGCACTCACGAAGCGGATCCAGTCGCCGTTGATGGCCAGGCACTTCTTGGAGTCGAAGCGCGCGGGGTTCGGCTGCACGCGCGCAATGTCGAAGAGCGACGCCATGAGCTGCGGTGAGAAAAACTCGAGGTCGTCGCCCGGCGACCAGCCCAGCAGCGCGAGGTAGTTGAGCAGGCCCTCGGGCAGGTAGCCCTGCTCGCGGTAGAGGTTGAGCGAGCTCTGCGGGTCGCGCTTGGAGAGCTTCTTGTTGCCTTCACCCATGACATAGGGCAGGTGGCCGAAGCGCGGCGTGGTGCCGTCGCCGACACCGATCGCCGCGAGTGCTTCATACATCGCGAGCTGGCGCGGGGTGGACGAGAGCAGGTCCTCGCCGCGCAGGACGTGGGTGATGCCCATGAGAGCGTCGTCGACAGGGTTGACGAGGGTGTACAGGGGCTCGCCGTTGCCACGCACGATCACGAAGTCGGGAACGTGCTCTGCCGCGAACGACACCTCGCCGCGCACCAGGTCGTCCCACGCCATCGCACGGTCGGGCATCCTCAGCCGCAGCACGGGAAGCCGGCCGTCGTCGCGCAGAGCAGCCTTCTGGTCGTCGGTCAGCTGACGGTCAGCGTTGTCATAGCCCAGCTTGGCATCCTGGCCAGCCGCCTTGCGACGCGCCTCGACCTCGTCGGGCGTCGAGAACGACTCGTAGGCGAATCCTCCGGCGAGCAGCCGGGCGGCGACGTCAGCGTAGATGTCGAGCCGCTGGCTCTGACGGTAGGGAGCGTGCGGGCCGCCGATCTCGGGGCCCTCGTCCCAGTCGAGTCCGAGCCAGCGCAGGGCGCCGAGCAGGTCGTCGTAGGACTGCTCGGAGTCGCGCGCGGAGTCGGTGTCCTCGATGCGGAAGACGAAGGTGCCACCGGTGTGCCGGGCGTAGGCCCAGTTGAACAGGGCGGTGCGCACCATGCCGACGTGCGGGTTGCCCGTCGGCGAGGGGCAGAAGCGCACTCTGATCGGCGACGAGCCGGTGGGCGGGAGCACCACCGCGTCGACGGCAGGAACGGTCGTGTCAGTCACGCGTGACCACCCGGTTGGTGAGGGTGCCGATGGAGGAGATCGAGACGGAGACGGAGTCGCCCTCGACGAGCGGGCCGACCCCGGCCGGGGTGCCGGTGAGGATGATGTCGCCCGGGAGCAGGGTCATGACCTGGCTGATCCACGCCACGAGCGACTCGACCCCGAACACGAGGTCGGACGTACGCGCGTCCTGGCGCACCTGGCCGTTGACCCGACCCGTGATCACGAGATCGCTCGCGTCGACGTCGGTGACGATCCATGGGCCTAGCGGGCAGAACGTGTCGAAGCCCTTGGCCCGCCCCCACTGACCGTCGCTCTTCTGCAGGTCGCGAGCAGTGATGTCGTTGGCGCAGGTGTAGCCGAGGACTACCTCGTTGACCCGGCGCGGCGGCACCTGGCTGCACAGCCGACCGATGACGATCGCGAGCTCGGCCTCGTGCTCGACCTGCTCGGACTGGGGTGGCAGATCGATGCGGTCACCGGGACCGACCACGGAGGTCGAGGGCTTGAGGAAGATCATCGGCTCGAGCGGGACGTCGCCGCCCATCTCGGCCGCGTGCGCGGCGTAGTTCTTGCCCACCGCGATGATCTTGCTCGGCAGCACCGGCGCGAGCAGGCGTACGTCAGCGAACGCGACCGGCGGCCCTGCGGGCTCGAGCGGCCCGAACGGGTGCCCGAGCACGGGCGTCACCGTGGTGTCGACACCGAGCTCGCCGTCGGGTCCGACCCCGTCAACCGTCCCGAACGTCACGACCCCGTCTGGACCTGCAAACCTCGCGATGCGCACATCGTGAGACTAGTCGGTGAGAGCACCTGTCTCTGCAGGGCGACCCGCCTTGAGCAGGCCGTACGCCACCGCATCCTCGAGCGCGAGCCACGAGGCGGCGATCACGTTCTCGTGCACGCCCACAGTGGTCCACTCGTGCCTGCCGTCGGTGGTGCCGACGAGCACCCGCGTGACGGCGTCGGTGCCGGTGACGCCGTCGAGGATGCGCACCTTGTAGTCGATGAGCTCGAGTGCAGCGAGCTCGGGGAAGGCCGCGCTGAGGCCGGCACGCAAGGCGTTGTCGAGCGCGTTGACCGGGCCGTTGCCCTCGCCGGTGGAGACGATGCGCTCACCGCCGGCGTGCACCTTGACCGTCGCCTCGCTCACGACCGTGCCGTCGGGTCGTTGCTCGACGATCGTCCGCCAGGACTCCACCGCGAAGTGGCGACGCTTCTCCCCCGCCATCTCATCGCGCAGCAGCAGCTCGAACGACGCGTCGGCCGCCTCGAACGTCCAGCCCGCACTCTCCAGCGCCTTCACCCGCTCGACGACGCGACCGAGCACCGCGTTGTCACCGGAGAGGTCGATCCCGAGCTCCCGACCCTTGAGCTCGACGGACGCACGGCCGGCCATCTCGGTGACGAGGATGCGCATGTCGTTGCCGACGAGCTCCGGGTCCATGTGGTTGTAGAGCTCAGCATTCACCCTGAGCGCGCTGGCATGCAGGCCGGCCTTGTGCGCGAACGCAGAGACACCGACGTAGGCCTGGTGGGTGTTGGGAGGGAGGTTGGCGATGTCGGCGAGGGCGTGCGAGACGCGCACCATCTCGGTCAGCTTGCCCTCCGGCAGCACGCGCATGTCGAGCTTCATCTCCAGGTTGCCGACGACGGCGAAGAGGTCGGCGTTGCCGGTGCGCTCGCCGTATCCGTTTGCCGTGCACTGCACGTGGGTCGCGCCGGCCTCGACCGCAGCGATCGTGTTGGCGACCGCACACGCGGTGTCGTCCTGGCAGTGGATGCCGATGCGGACACCGGAACGCTCGAGCACGTCGGTGACGATGCGCCCGATCTGGCTCGGCAGGGTGCCGCCGTTGGTGTCGCAGAGGACTCCGACCGACATCCCCGCCTCGGCCGCGACCTTGAGCAGCGCGACGCCATAGTCGGAGTCATGCTGATAGCCGTCGAAGAAGTGCTCGCAGTCGACGAACACGCGGCGACCGTTCGCGACGAGGTGCGCAACCGTGTCGCGCACCATGGCGAGGTTCTCCTCGGGCGTCGTGCGCAGCGCCTCGGCGACATGGCGTACGTCGGACTTCGCGACGAGGGTGATCACCGGGGCGCCTGAGTCCAGGAGTGCCTGCACCTGCGCGTCGTCATCGACCGCGACTCCGGCCTTGCGCGTCGCGCCGAAGGCCACGAGCTGCGCGTGCTTGAGGTCGAGCTCAGTCGCGGCCCGGGCGAAGAACTCCGTGTCCTTGGGCATGGCGCCCGGCCAGCCACCCTCGATGAAGGCGACACCAAGGTCGTCGAGGAGCCGCGCGACCGCGAGCTTGTCGTTGACGCTGTAGGAGATGCCCTCGCGCTGGGCGCCGTCGCGCAGTGTCGTGTCGTAGACGTGGAAGGCGTCGGTCGTCATCGCGGGTTCCTCGGTTCTCGTCGTGCCGTTGTCGTGGTTCGAGCTCGTGCGGGGCAGCCCGTCGCGCGCCGGCCGCAGCGGTCTGCGCATAGAAAAAGCCCCCCGCACGGGTGCGGAAGGCTGCGCGTCGGCGAGGAGGTCGCGGACGCGCTAGGTAATGATCCCCAGGAGACGCATGCCGCCAGGATGCCACACGTGTCCAGGGAATGGGCGCCTGGTCTCACCTGACGGACTCCCCGGGCGGACGTTGCCGGGTTCGGAACGTAGGCTTCCCCGGTGGACGACACGGGGTGGGACGCCGACATCGCGACTGCGCGCGCCCAGGACCACGTGCCAGCGAGCCCGCACGACGACACCGCTCCGCAGCCGGTCGTCGGCCACGACGGTCGCCCGCGCCATCTCGGCGCGGGCGCGCACCCGCACCACGAGCCGCTGGCTGACCCGACGTCTGCACCGGTCCAGCGCATCGCAACGGCCGACTCCCTCGTGGGGCCGGCGATCGTCGTGCGTGACCACGACGCCGTGCCCCACCACACCGACGAGCCGCGGTTCAACGTCGTCGCGCTCGCGGCGAGCGTGCTCGTCGCCGTCATCGCTCTCGCGGCGGTGGCCGGGTTCGGACTGCTGCGTTCGTCCGCCGATGCAGCGACCACTGTCGCCTCCTCCAGCTCGCCGCCCGCCGCATCCGCGCTTCTCACCCCCGCGGCCACTGGGGCAGCTGACGCCACGGCCATCGGTGTCGCAGCGATGCTTCCTCCGTCGAAGCCCACGCTGGTGCTCGGTGACTCGCTCGGCCTCGTCGTCTATCCGTGGCTCGCCGACCAGCTGCCCGACCGCTATGTCTCCTACGAGTCAGAGGTCGGCCGGTCGACTCCCGACACCGCCAAGAAGCTGGCCACCCTGAGCAGCATCCCGCCGGTCGTCATCGTGAGCTCGGGAACCAACGACGGCTATGCCGCCGTGGTCGAGGAGTCGGCCCGCAAGATCCTCGACAAGCTCGGCCGGGAGCGTTGCGTCGTGTGGGTCGATGTCGTACGCCCCGACGCCATCGGCGACAGCGCGGGGGCGCTCAACGCAGCGATCGACCGAGCGACCGCAGGTCGCTCGAACGTCCGGGTGCTGCGCTGGAGCGAGATGGTGGCGGCCCACCCGGAGTGGATGGCGGGCGACGGGATCCACCCCAACGAGGAAGGCGCGAAGGCCCGCTCGGAGGCGTTCGCTGCGGCTGCGGCGGCCTGCTCGCCGCTCGATCCGACCGCACCGCGGGCCAAGCAGCAGGTGCTCCCGCAGAGCATCTTCTGGGGGCCGATCTCCGGTCAGTACACCGGCAAGGCAGCAAGCTCCGGCGGCAACGGTGGCTCGACGTCGTCGCGATCGAGCGCGTCGTCGAGCCGCCCTTCGAGCCCAGCGACGTCGTCGACCTCGCCCAGCGGCGCGGCGAGCGCTCCATCCGCGACGACCTCGACGTCGGCATCGGCGTCACCATCGGCCGACCCCCCGAGCCCGACGACGGCTGCGTCCGCCGGTGCAGGTGCCGTGGTCCCGGGCCCGACCTGACCGGTGCGTGCCCCGCCGCCGTTGCTGGATCCGCTGATCAGGCCGACCGGCCACCGGGCGTGGCGCAACGGAAGCCGAGGTGGCTCATGCCTGTGTCGGTCATCTGCGGTCGGCGAGCCGCCGGCCGATAGCGCAGGCAGTAGCTGTCGGCGCAGAGGAACGAACCACCCTTGATGACCCGACGCGGCACCCGGAACTGCGGCTGCCGAGGGTCGAGGCTGTCCTCAGGGGTCCCACCTCGCGGGTCACGAGGTGCGCAGCAGGGCGCGACATCGGTGTGGCGCTGCTCGACGTACCAGTCCGAGGTCCACTCCCAGACGTTGCCCGCCATGTCGGCGAGCCCGAACCCGTTGCGCGGGAAGGAGTCCACGGCCGTCGTCGCGCCGAAGCCAGCCACCGCTCGCCACGGGAAGTCGCCGCGCCAGTGGTTGGCGAGCGCGACTCCCGACGCCTCCGGGTCGTCTCCCCAGGTGTAGTCAGTACCGGCCAGGCCGCCGCGCGCTGCACGCTCCCACTGGGCCTCGGTCGGCAGCACGAGCCCGGCCCAGGAGGCATAGGCCTCAGCGTCCTCGCAGGCCACGTGCACGACCGGGTGCTCACCCAGCGCCTCGATGCCGCTGCCCGGCCCGAAGGGGTGACGCCACGACGCGCCCGGCAACCAGGTCCACCACTGGCTCAGGTGGCGCAGGTCGACCGGACCCGGTGTGCCGGTGAAGACCATCGACCCGGGTAGGAGGTTCTCCGCCGGTGCACCCGGGAAGTCGGCCGGCTCGATCGGGCGCTCGGCCACCGTGAGATAGCCGGTCTCGGCGACGAACGCGGAGTAGCGGGCGTTGGTGACGGTCGTGGGCGCGCGGGGGGGGTGGCTGGACGACAACCCCCGGGCCCGGGGCGCCACCCGCGAGATG
>JANMBJ010000345.1:0-3822 GCA_031360335.1 Candidatus Nanopelagicales bacterium | reverse complement strand
GGGGCCGACCACCTTCGGCGGAGGTCGCTACCTGCTGGACTCGGTCAAGGGCGCCGACCTCGGCGGCTCGGACGACGGGCTGGTGCTCGACCTCAACTTCGCCTACCAGCCGTCGTGCGCCTACGACCCCGCCTGGGCCTGTCCCCTGGCCCCGCCGGGCAACATCCTCACCGACGCTGTCGACGCCGGCGAGCTCTACGTCGACACCTGACTCCACCCCAGCGCGTGATCTTGGTCGTATGGTGTTTCCCGACGCGGGAAGCGATCACACGACCAAGATCACGCCAGGTGATCGGGCCGGGTCAGCCGGGAAGGTCGGTGAGGACTGCGTGGGTCTGAGGGTCGCGCTCCTGGATCCCCCAGGCCTGGGCGTAGCCGTCGCGCAGGAGATCGAGGAACGGTACGGCGTCGAACGCCTCCGGGCCGAGCACCCCGGCTCCTGACCACACGCCGGTCGCGAGCAGCTCGAGGGCGACGACCGGGTTCATCGCGGTCTGCCACACGACAGCCTGGGCGCCGTACTCCTTCATCGTCCACTCGTTGTGCGCGACGTGGTAGAGGTAGACCTCGCGCGGCTCGCCGTCCTTGCCGGTGCCGGTGACCCAGACACCGGCGCACGTGGAGCCGGACATCTTGTCGCCGAGGGTCAACGGGTCGGGGAGCGCGGCCGCAACGACGTCGCGCGGCGAGACCTGCACACCGCGCACACTGACCGGCTCGGTCTTGTCGAGCCCGAGCTTGTGCAGCGTCTTGAGCACGTCGATGAACTCGTCACCGAGACCGAACTTGAACGTCACTCGACGCGCGTCGAGCCAGCGCGGCATGAGCAGCACTTCCTCGTGCTCGACGTTGACGCACTCGACCGGGCCGATACCACCCGGGAAGTCGAAGACCTCGGGCTCGGAGAACGGCGCCGTGGTGAACCACTCGCGGTCCTTCTCCCAGATGACGGGCGGGTTGAGGCACTCCTCGATCGTCGTCCAGATCGAGAACGACGGCGCGAAGTCATAGCCATCGATGACGAGGTTGCCCGCGTCGCGTACGCCGAGCTCATCGATCTCGGAGAACAGGTGGTCGCTCGCATAGCGGGCGAAGACGTCGGCGAGTCCCGGCTCGACTCCCATGCCCACCAGGGCAAGTCGGCCGTTGGACTCCCACACGGCCGCCTTCGCGAACTGGTCGTCGCCAAGCTTGACGCCGGGCAGCTCGTGCGGCTTCTCCGCGTGCGGTGACGACAACGACATCGCGGTGTCGAGGTAGTCGGCGCCCGCAGCGAACGCGCCGTCGAAGATCGGCATCACGAACCGCGGGTCCACTGCATTGACCACGTGGGTCGAGCCATGCTCGCGGACGAGTGCGGCCACGGCATCGGCGGAGGAGGCGTCGACCTGCGCCGCGACGAAGCGCGGGTCGGCGACGCGCGCGACGATCGACTCGGCGCGCGTGACGTCGTAGTCGGCGATCACGATCTGGCTGAAGAAGACGCGACGCGCGGCGATGAGCGCTGCCGACGACCCGACGCCACCAGCGCCGACGATGAGGATACGCATGGGAGTTGTCCTGTGCTCGGGGGCGCGACCTGGCGTCGACACCCGCTCCGGACGCACGCTAAGCCATAAGGTGCTTACATGAAGGGCGCAGACACCGACTCGCAGATCAGAGACTGCTCATGACGACCGGATGGACAGTGCTCGGGGTGCCCATCGACTCGGTCGGAGCGCCGTCGGGCGGCCCCCGGACGGGGACCGAGCTCTCCCCCTGGGCGCTGCGTGCCCGTGGCCTCGTTGAGCGGCTCACGGCGTACGACGCCGGTGACGTCGCCACCCGCATCACCGGACCCCAGCGCGATGCCGTCACTGGGCTCGTCGGGGGCGACACGGTGGCGGCGAGCGTCCGCGCCGTACGCCTCGCGACTGCGGATCTGCTGCGCACCGGTCGACGGCCACTGGTCATCGGCGGCTGCTGCGCGCTGCTCATGGGTGCACTGGCGGCTGCACGGGACGAGGTCGGACCGGTCGGCCTGGCCTACATCGACGGCCATCTCGACCTCTATGACCACCTGACCTCGCCGACCGGAGAGGCAGCCGACATGCCGATCGCCGTGCTCCTCGGGCTGGGACAGCGCGGTCTCATCGACGCCGTATCACCATCACCGGTGCTCGACGTCGAGCGACTCCGGCTGCTCGGCGTGCGCGACGAGGACGAGCACGCCGACCTCGCGGATCTCGCAACGCGGCTCGACGTGCACGTGACCAGCCCCGAGGGGATTGCCAGCGCCCCCGTTGCAGCGGGTGGTGCGGCGGCCTACGCGTTGGGACGACGTGGTCGCTTCTGGCTGCACCTCGACGTCGATGTCCTCAGTGTCGAGGAGTTCCCCGCCACCGACTACCTGATGCCCGGCGGTCTGACTCTCGACGAGCTGGGAGACGTCATGCGCCCGTTGGGATCTGACGGTGCGCTCGTCGGGGTATCGGTCGGGTGCTACAACCCGCAGAAGGATCCCGACGGTCGCTGCGGCGACGCGCTCGTGGACCTGCTGGTCGACGTGCTCGGACACCGCGGATGAGCCGCGACACCGCGCACCATCCTGACGCCGGCATCGCGATACCCCACGCCGCACCGAGGCCGCCGCGACGCGGCATCCGCGCCGAGCGTGCGTTCGCCGCCAACCTGCTCGGCACGTTGACCCTCACGATCTCCGACCGGGTCGGTGCTGCGGCGGCGCGCGTGACGCGGCACGGGGCCAACGCGCCCGCTGCTCTCGTGAGTCTCCTGTGGTATCCCGACCGGCCCATCGCCTTCCTCGCGGCACGGCTGCGGATCAGCCACCCCGGCGCCGTGCAGCTCGTGGACCGGCTCGAGGCTGATGGCCTCCTCGAGCGCATCCGTGCGCTCGACGGACGTACGAAGCTGGTGGCCCTCACACCGCTCGGAGAGGAGACGGCGCTCGCCGTGCTGGCGCAGCGGCGCGAGGTCCTCGACCGCGCGGTCTCCTCGCTCGATGACGACACCGTTCGGGCGCTGTCCGAAGCCGTCTCGGCCATGCTCGAGGCGCTCACCGACGATCTGCTCACAAGCGAGCACATGTGCCGGATGTGCGACGAGCTCGCGTGCCCTGATGTCCGGTGCCCCGTCGAGCGCGCGGAGCCCGCCCCGCGCCACCGCAGGGGTGCGGGCTACGGCGTCTCCGAGCCGCACGAAGACTGACGAGCGCACTCGCACCGAAGCCACAGAGTGACAGGGAGTCACCCTCGTGACAGAGAGTGCGGTTTGACCTTCGCTGGATCGCGATCCCGCCAGCGTGTGATCAGCCGCTGCTGGCGTCGCCCTGGTCGGGACCCTGCGCACCAGCGCAGACGCAGAGCTCGTTGCCCTCGGGGTCGGCCAGCACCTGCCACCAGATGCCATAGCGCTCGACTCGCTCCCCCACGAGGCTCGCGCCAAGACGCTGCAAGCGGGTGAGGTGGGCGTCAGCATCGGCGGGATGTACGTCGACGTGCATCCGGTTCTTGCCCGCCTTCGCCTCTGGCACCGCGGCGAGCACGAGCACCGGTCCAGCTGGCTCTGTGGGACGCGGGACGAGGACGCGATACTCGTCCATGGTCTCCGAGAGCGTGTACCCGAGGGCGACCGACCAGAACTCCACGAGGGCGTCCGGATCTCGGCAGTCCAGCACCACGGTGAGCCTCATGAGCGGAAGGTACGCCGAAACACCTGCCCCTCACCGGCAGATCGCGACTCTCGGCCCCGGACGGCTCAGGACGCACCGACGCCCCGCACGGGGGTGCGGGGCGTCGGGTGAGCGGAGGATCAGGCGTGGGT
>JANMBJ010000335.1:0-1732 GCA_031360335.1 Candidatus Nanopelagicales bacterium | reverse complement strand
GATCGACGCTCGGGAGTGGGCTGCGGGCACGCCCCCATCCTGCCGCCCGCCCCCCGCCGCCGCCCGACCGCCACCACCCCGCCCGCCGCCCGCCGCCCGCCGCAGGCCGCAGGCAGTCTGTGACCTCTCCGGTCAGGAACTCCCCCTCAGTGGCAGTTCCCGGCCTGAGATCGTGATCGTGGTCGAGCGAGGGCCACCGCCACGCGCTCGTGCGTCGGGCGGGGCACGAGGGCGTCACAGGTGGGTCACGCCAGGTGCGCTCGGCGTACGACCACACGCTGCGGCCACGGCGCGGCTCACCGGGCGCTGCGGCGTGTCGAACGTAGACTCCTCGACTGTGGAGTCCTCTGCCGGAACCCGGGCCGCTGACGCCCTCGTGGGTCGGGTCGTCGACGGCCGATACCGCGTCGAGAGCCGGCTCGCCCGCGGCGGCATGGCCACGGTCTACGAGGCCACGGATCTCCGGCTCGACCGCACGGTCGCCCTCAAGGTCATGCACGCGAGCCTCGCCGAGGACGACGGCTTCGTCGCCCGCTTCGTCCGCGAGGCCAAGTCCGCCGCGCGGCTGTCCGACCCGCACGTCGTCGCGGTCTACGACCAGGGCGAGGACGGCGACCTCGTCTACCTCGTCATGGAGTACGTCCCCGGCCGCACCGTGCGCGACGTCCTGCGGCAGTACGGCCGCCTCTCCGCCGAGCAGGCGTTGACGATCATCGACCCGGTGCTGCAGGCGCTCGAGGCCGCTCACGCCGCCGGCTTCGTGCACCGCGACGTGAAGCCCGAGAACGTCCTGCTCACCGACGACGGCCGGGTCAAGGTCGCCGACTTCGGCCTGGCCCGCGCGATCTCCGCCGCGACCTCGACCGCTGCCACCCAGGGCCTGCTCATCGGCACCGTCGCCTACCTCTCACCTGAGCAGGTCGAGCGCGGCATCGCCGACGCCCGCAGCGACGTCTACGGTGCCGGCATCCTGCTCTACGAGATGGTCACCGGCACCGTGCCCTTCGCCGGTGAGACCCCGCTCGCCGTGGCCTACCAGCACGTCAACGCCGCCGTGCCAGTGCCGTCGTCGGTGCGGCCCGGGGTCCCCCGCTCGATGGATGCGCTGGTCGCGCGCTCCACCGCTCGCGACGCCGACGACCGCTATCCCGACGCGGCGACCTTCCTCGCCGACGTGCGCGATGCGCGCCGCACGCTGCCGAGCCCACGGCCGTTCGGCGTCACGGAGGATCAGGCGGCCACCCTCGTGGTGCCACTCGCGACCTCCGTGACAGGCGCCGCACCTCGGGGCGCACAGACACCGCACCCATCGCTACCCCCGACACTGAAGGGCGCGGTTGCGCCCCGTCGGCGTCGTCGGGGCTGGATCCCTGTGCTGGCAGTGCTTCTCGTCGGTGCGCTCGTCGGTGGGATCGCGTGGGTCTACGGCGCGACGAAGACCGTGCAGGTGCCGGGGCTGGCCGGCCTCACCCCCGCGGCCGCCCAGGCCAAGCTCACGCCGCTGCGACTCACTCTCGACTCGAACGCCACCGACTTCAGCGAGACAGTGAAGTCGGGCACGATCATCTCGACCGACCCGACCGGCGGCGGGGAGGCCCGTGAGGGCTCGACCGTGCGCGCCACGGTGTCGAAGGGACCGGAGCGCTACGCCGTGCCCCAGGTCAAGGGGATGACGGTCGACGACGCGACTCAGGCCATCACCGACAGCAGCCTCACCGTGGGTGCGTCGACC
>JANMBJ010000331.1:0-12008 GCA_031360335.1 Candidatus Nanopelagicales bacterium | reverse complement strand
CCGCCTCGACGTCCCTGCCGGCCTGGTCGAGGTGCAGGTCGAGGTGAAGGACGGGCGCGCGAAGTCCGTGACGATCCGCAACGTCGCGTCGTACGTCGTCGGCCTCGATCGGGTGGTCGACGTACCCGGGATCGGCGAGGTCGCCTACGACCTCGCCTTCGGCGGCAACTTCTACGCGATCGTCCCGATCGAGCGACTCGGGATCGCGTTCGAGCGCAGCGAGAAGCAGCGGATGCTCGACGTATCACTGGCGATGATGGACGCGATCAACGCGAACGACCCGCCGGTGCACCCGCTCGACCCCGGCATCCGTGAGTGCCACCACGTCTACCTCGTGGCGCCGGGCTCCACCGCGCAGCACAGCCGGCACGCGATGGCCATCCACCCGGGCTGGTTCGACCGCTCCCCGTGCGGTACGGGTACGTCGGCCCGGATGGCGCAGCTGCACGCGCGCGGCGAGCTCGCGATGGACACCGAGTTCGTCAACGAGTCGTTCATCGGCACCCGCTTCGTCGGCCGCCTCGTCGAGGAGACGACGGTCGGCCCGTACCCCGCGGTCATCCCCACCGTCACCGGCCGAGCGTGGATCACCGGCACCGCGCAGTACATCCTCGACCCCGACGACCCCTTCCCCGCCGGCTTCCTCCTCTAACCCCCAGCAACCCCCCGCTCACAGTTCGTCCGGATGAATGTGCCCCAGGACGCCATAGAGGCGGCTGAACGTACCCAGGCTTTCTGTTCGCTGTCGGTGAATGTCCCCTCAGCCGCCTCTATGGCGGCTCGGGGCACATTCATCCGGAACGAGCGGGTGGGGACGTGCGCCCCGGAGGGGCGTTCGGGAGGGTTGCGGTGTTTACTCGCGAGTACGACGTCTGAGGGCGCCCGCAGCGTGCTGCGCGGGACGCGGAGCGAGAGGGAACTGCCATGGGCCGGCTGGCACAGACCGAGGGACTCAGCGACATCCAGAAGGAGATCCTGAGCGCCGTCCACGACTTCGTGGAGAAGGAGATCATCCCGGTCGCGCAGGAGCTCGAGCACGCCGACGAGTATCCAGCCGACATCGTCGAGGGCATGAAGGACATGGGGATCTTCGGTCTCATGATCCCCGAGGAGTACGGCGGCCTCGGCGAGTCCCTGCTCACGTACGCGCTGACGGTCGAGGAGATCGCGCGCGGCTGGATGAGCGTGAGCGGCATCATCAACACGCACTTCATCGTGGCGTACATGCTCATGCAGCACGGCACCGACGAGCAGAAGGCCTACTTCCTCCCGAAGATGGCTCTGGGCGAGATCCGCGGCTCGTTCTCGATGTCGGAGCCGCACTGCGGGTCCGACGTCGCCGCGATCCGCAGCAAGGCCGTGCGCGATGGCGACGAGTTCGTCCTGACGGGCCAGAAGATGTGGCTGACGAACGGTGGCAGCTCGACGCTGACCGCGGTGCTGGTGCGCACCGATGCCGAGGCCCCGGAGGACGCCAGCGTCTACAGGAAGATGACGACGTTCCTCGTCGAGAAGCCGGCCGGGTTCGGCGAGGTCCTTCCGGGCCTGACGATCCCCGGGAAGATCGACAAGATGGGCTACAAGGGCGTCGACACGACCGAGCTCGTCATGGATGGGCTGCGCCTGCCCGCCGACCGGGTGCTCGGCGGCGAACCGGGCAAGGGCTTCTACCAGATGATGGACGGGGTCGAGGTCGGCCGCGTCAACGTCGCCGCCCGCGCCTGCGGTCTCGCTCTCCCCGCGTTCGAGCTCGGCATCGACTACGCCCAGCTGCGGCACACCTTCGGCAAGCAGATCGCCGACCACCAGGCCGTGCAGTTCCGCCTCGCCGACATGGCGGTCAAGGTCGAGGCAGCGCACCAGATGATGGTCCGCGCGGCACGTACCAAGGATGCGGGCGAGCGCAACGACCTCGAGGCCGGGATGGCGAAGTACCTCGCGAGCGAGTACTGCCGAGACGTGGTCGAGGACTCCTTCCGCATCCACGGCGGCTATGGCTACGCAAAGGAGTACGAGATCGAGCGCCTCTACCGCGAAGCGCCCATGCTCCTCATCGGTGAGGGCACCGCCGACATCCAGCGCATGATCATCGGCCGCCGCCTCCTCGAGGACTACAAGCGCCGCTGACCTCCGATGCACCCCAGCCCACGCCAGATGGGTACGGGGGATGTGGCTAGGGTGGGTTTATGAGTGGAGCCCTGGGACGTCTGAATCCGTTGGCCGACGTCACGAAGCGGCCGGTGCTGGCGTCGTATGAGAACTACCTCGACGCGCAGAAGGCCGTCGACACCCTGAGCGACAACCACTTCCCGGTGCAGAACGTCGCGATCGTCGGGGTCGACGTACGCATCGTCGAAGCGGTGCTCGGGCGCATGTCGTGGGGACGCGCCGCGACCTCGGGGCTGTTGTCGGGAGCGTGGTTCGGGCTGCTCATCGGGCTGCTCATCGGGCTCTTCAGCAGCACCACGGGCAGCCTGCTGCCGATCATGGTGCTCGGCCTGCTGTACGGCGCCGCGTTCGGGATCGTCTGGGGCCTCATCGGCTACGCCTTCACCGGCGGACGTCGAGACTTCGTCTCGCGCCAGCAGCTGCTCGCGCAGCGCTACGACGTGCTCTGCGAGGCGGGCGTGATCGGCGACGCCCGTACGATCCTCGGCCTTGGTGTTGGCACGCCGTCTGGTGCCGCAGCGACCACGGACACCTCGTCCGGTGCCGCGGCGACCACGGAACCTTCGTCCGGCGCTGCGGCGACGACTGGTGCGGCCTCTGGTGACGCACCGATGGGTGGCTCGTCCACCGGCGCTGGACCCGACGCGGTCACCGATGCTCCACGCACCGACGGTCCGTCGGCGACGGGCTGAGTCCTCTGATGCAGCGACCGTGAGCCACGACTACGACGACTCGCCAGGTCTGGCCGCGCTCTTCGCCCGTCAGGCGCACGCCGCCGAGGCTCACGGTTCGGTGCTGTACGCCGGGCTGTGCCGCGCCGCATCGCTCGAGCTCGCCGGACCGGGACGGCTGCGCGCACTGCTCGCACCGTGGCTCGGCGCCCGCGCCGGTGACATGGTTCCGCTGCGCGTGCTCGGTGCTGCGCACCGGCTCGTCCTGGAGCGGCGCGCGCCCGCGCTCGCGCTGTGGTTCCCGTCGGTCGGTGGGCACGCTCCGGTTGATGCGGCCGGACGAGACGCGTGCTTCACCGCGTGGGTCGACTCGCTCGTCGCCCACGCCGATCGGCTGCCAGAACTTCTTGCCGCGCCGCCGCAGACCAACGACCCCGGGCGCGCCGCGTCCCTCGCCGGCGTCCTCCACCTGGTCGACGACGCCTGGCACCTGCCCGTCCGCCTCCACGAGCTCGGGACGTCGGCAGGACTCAACCTGCGCGCCGACCAGGTGCGCATCACCTGGGACGGCGGTGCCGTCGGTCCGATGGACTCCCCGCTCGTCCTCGACGACGCCTGGGTCGGTGGCCCCCTGCCACCGCTGCACGATCCGGTCGTGGTGGAGCGCGTCGGGTGCGACCTCGAACCTGTCGACGTCTCGACCGTCGACGGCCGTCTGCATCTCACGTCGTTCGTCTGGCCCGACCAGTCCGAGCGGTTCGAGCGGCTGCGTGCCGCGTTCGCGCTGGCCGACCGCGTGCCCGCCGAGGTCGTACGTCGTGACCTCGTCACGCATCTGCGCACCCTGCGCCCGCAGGTTGGCACCGTGCTCGTCGTGTGGCACTCGTCCACGTGGATGTACCTTGGCGCCGCGCAACGCTCAGCCGTCTCCCGCGCCTTCGACGAGCTCGCCGCTCTGGCGAATGAGGACGCACCCGTCGTGCACGTCGCGCGGGAGTTCGTCGGCGAACGTCTCGACACCGGCTTCGCCGTCGTGACGCAGTGGTGGCCCGCACCGCAGACGCATGTCGCGGCAGGGATCCCGAGCGGCGCCGAGATCCAGCACGCCGACAGCCCGGCGCACGGACTGCCGGTGACGTGGATGCCGCAGCGGGTGCTGTCGGCGTGCGACGTCTGACGAGTCTGTCGTCAGCCGGGATGGGCGGAGAGGCGGCGCATCGCGGGTCGACCCGCTGTTAACGTGGCTGTGCCACGGGAGACAGCGAGGGTGCACTCATGCGGGGACTTCCCGGACCAGGAACGCTCGAGAAGATCGGCGCCTCGGTGCCGCAGCCGCTCAAACCTTCGTTGCGTCGCGCGCGGGACGTCGCGACGGGTCACTGGCCGAAGTCGTTGGCCTACTGGCGGCTCGGTCGCACCGAGCAGCACCCGCAGACCTTCACCGACAAGCTGCTCTGGCGGATGGCGTACGACCGTCGGCCGATGCTCACCATGTTCGCCGACAAGGTCGGAGTGCGCGACTACGTCGCCGACCGGATAGGGGACGAGCACCTGAGTCACCTCTACGGCGTCTACACCCATGCCTCCGAGGTCGACTGGGCAGCGTTGCCGCTCCAGTACGTCTGCAAGGCGTCGCACGGATCCGGTGCGGTGGTCCTCGTTCGTGACGCCGCACCCGAAGGCAGCGTGCTGCCGGCGTCACCGCGCTTCGTGGGTTGGGACCGGTTCGACGTACGACCTGGACCGACAGTGCCGCCGCGGCTGTGGGACCTCATCGACAAGTGGATGTCGCTCAACTTCGAGTACGGCCCCGGGCGCCTGCCCGAGTGGGCCTATCGCGACATCCCTCCTCGGGTGCTCTTCGAGACGCTGCTCAGCGGCCCGGACGGCAGCGTGCCGAGCGACTACAAGTTCTACACGTTCGACGGCACGGTGCGCCTCGTGCAGATCGACTCCGACCGCTTCAGTGGCAGGCACTTCCGGGAGTACGTCGGTCGAGACGGTCTGCCGAACGGGATCCAGGGCGAGCTCGGAACGCCGGACGAGGCAGCGACGATCCCCGAGACGTTCGGGCGGATGGTGGAGATCGCCGAGGAGCTCGCACGCGGCGTGGACTTCGTCCGCGTCGACCTCTATGACACCCCCGACGGCATCGTGTTCGGCGAGCTCACCAACTATCCCGGTGCCGCCGTCGAGCGGTGGGAGCCGGAGTCGGTCGAGATCGAGCTCGGAGCACACTGGCCGCTGCCCGACCTGGCGCACTGAGCGAGCACCAGCACCCGGACTGGATCTCCGGTGTCGACCACGAGTCGTGCGCTGCGTCACGTCTCACCGACGAACTCGTCGTTCGCAGCCTGGCCGCCTGCTGGGGTGTTAACGTCACGCGGTCGTGAGCACGCGAGTCCCTGGAGGTTGCATGGCACTGCGGCCAGAAGGACTGTCGCTGCGCAACGCTGCCCGCGCGGTGCCGTTGCCGCTTCGGCCTCCGCTGCGTCGGGTGCGGGACCTCGCTACCGGTCGTTGGCCGCGACAGGTTGCGTTCTGGAGCCTGTCGCGGACCTCGAACACACCGGAGACCTTCACCGAGAAGATCCTCTGGCGCATGGCCTACGACCGTCGACCGATCCTCACGCAGTTCGCCGACAAGGTCGCGGTGCGCGACTATGTCGCCGACCGCGTGGGCGAGGAACTGCTCACCCACCTCCATGGGGTCTACTCACGACCCGACCAGGTCGACTGGGCCGCACTGCCCCGGGAGTACGTCTGCAAGGCGTCGCACGGCTCTGGCGGCGTCGTTCTGGTCTGGGACGGTGCGATCGAGGGATCGATGCTTCCGGCCAACGCCGGTCGCGTCGAGTGGGACCGATTCGTCGTGCGCCCCGGTGTCTCGGTGCCACCGCGGCTGACCTCGCTCATGGAGCGCTGGCTAGGCCTCAACTTCGAGTACGGACCGGGTCGACTGCCCGAGTGGGCCTACCGCGACATCCCACCGCGCGTCATCTTCGAGGAGCTGCTGGCCGAGGCTGACGGCAGCATCCCGCGAGACTTCAAGTTCTACGTCTTCGACGACGTCGTGCAGCTCGTGCAGATCGACACCGCGCGCTTCGGCAACCATGTCCGTGAGTTCTTCCGCTCCGATGGGACACCGGTCGACATGCACGGCAACCTGCACGCGCCCGAGTCGGCGACCCCGCTGCCGGACACGCTGCCGCGCATGATCGAGATCGCCACCGAGCTGGGCCGCGGCATGGACTTCGTTCGCGTCGACCTCTATGACCTGCCCGATCGGATCGCCTTCGGCGAGCTCACCACCACCCCTGGCGGCGGCGCGATCGCGTTGCACCCGCGCAGCTTCGACGTCGAGTTCGGGTCCTACTGGACCCTCCCGACCCAGCGTTCCTGACCGTCTTCCGCAGGCACGCTCCGACCTGAGGTGGCGCAGCGGACACGATCCAGGTCACATGAGTCATCGCAGGTCGGTCAGGACACCCCAGCCATCGAGCGTCTCCAGCAGATCAGGAGTGAGCGGCATCGCCGCGAGCTCTGATCGCGTCACCCACCGGGCGTCATCGGCATCGTCGCCCGCCACCAGCGCGCCGCCGACCACGGTGCACGCAAGGTCGTCGATGACGTACGTCGCACCACTCGGGGACGGCCGCTCGAGGCGCCCCACGACGTCACCCGCCACCACGTCGAGCCCGGTCTCCTCGCGCAGCTCGCGTACGCAGGCCTCGCCGAGCGTCTCGCCCGCCTCGACCCGTCCGCCGGGGACCGACCAGAGCCCTCGTCCCGGCTCGTGTGCCCGGCGTACGACCAGGAGCCGACCCTCGTGCACGACGACCCCGCCGACGCACGCGACCCGGTCTGCGGCACTGCTCCCGGTGCTCATGACCCCAGTCTGGCTTGACTCAGGGCCGCCTGCTGGACAACGGTCTCCGCGGGAGGTTTCGATGCCCGATCCGGTGTGCGCGCGATGCAGGGGAGCCCTGCAGACGCCCGAGGTCGACGGCCACTGGACCTGCGGCGCCCACGGACGGGTCGTGCCGCTGCACGCGGCTGTGCCGGCTGAGCCGTATCACCTGGCCGATGCGGCCAGCTCGTCCGGAGTGCCGGTCTGGGTCCCCTGGCCGATGCCGCCGGGGTGGTCGGTCAGCGGTGTCCGTCGAGCCGGCGGGACCGGTCCGGCCCGTGCCGTTGCTGTTGCCCTGCTCGGTCCGGGTCTCGCAGCTCGCCAGGTCGAGCTCGTCGTGGTGGCTGAGGAGCCGGGAGTCGGCCTCGGGGCGTCGTATGCCGGTCTGGACACGACCGATCCCGGACCCGAGGTGGCCTCGCTGCCTGTTGATACCACGGTGCACACGGCCGGCCAGTCGACGCCGCTCTGGTCGCTGCCGGTCTCGGACCGTGCCGTCTATGTCGGCGAGGCCGACGGTCGGTGGTTGTGGCTCATCGCCTGGCCGGTCAACGAGTGGATGGTCGTGCACGACGACCTGCGCCTCGTCGACGTCCGCGAACCGGCCCATCGGGCTTCGCTGCTCGACCTCCGGGTCGGGGCGCTGTCTCCGCGCCTCGCCCGATGATCGTTCCTCCGAGCGTGGCCGCCCTGCAGCGTCGTCATGGTCGCGTAGATTGACGACTCATGTCGTCGTGGCTGGATCTCAAGTTCCTGGGATCGGTCTATCTCACGCTCTTCGTCATCATGGATCCGCCGGGGATCATCCCGGTCTTCCTCGCGCTGACCGCTCGGCGCGGCAAGAAGGCGATGGCGCGAGCCGCGGCGCAAGCGGCTCTCACCGCCTTCGGCGTCATCACGCTGTTCGCGGTGTTCGGCGAGCGGATCCTGTCGTTCCTCGGCATCACGCTGCCGGCGCTGCAGGCGTCCGGCGGTCTGCTGCTGCTGATCATCAGCCTCGAGCTGCTCACCGGCAACACCTCCGAGCCGGAGGAGGTCGACAACGTCAACGTGGCAATGGTGCCACTGGGCACCCCGCTGCTCGCCGGCCCCGGCGCGATCGTCGCGACGATCCTCTTCGTGCGACAGGCTGACGACGAGCCGCAGCTCGCCGCGCTCGTCCTCGGCATCATCGCGATCCACGTAACGATCTATCTCGTCATGCGCTTCTCGACGGTGCTCGCGCGACTGCTACGCCCGACCGGGATCCTTGTGCTCACCCGGATCGCCGGTCTGCTCGTCGCCGCGATCGCCGTGCAGCTCATCGCCGACGGTGTGTTCGGCTTCATCGCCGCGCACGGTGGCTGACTCAGGGATCGTGGCTGGGACGTGGACATGCAGGACACCCTCGAAGGAATGCCGACGCGGCTCTTCTCGTGCACACCGACCAAGCTCGACACCTGGCTGTCGTGCCCACGGCGATATCGCTTCACCTACCTCGACCGACGTCCCAAGGGATTTCCATGGGCGCACAACAGCGTGGGTGCGGCCGTGCACAACGCGTTGCGCGACTGGTGGTTGCAGCCCGTGGAGCGACGTACTCCTGAGGTCGCCGAGAGCCTCGTCCTCAAGCAGTGGCTCACCGACGGGTTTCGCAACGACGACCAGGCGATGGAGTGGCGTGATCGCGCCGTCGCGATGACCACGGCGTACGTCGCCACCCTCGACCCGGAGGACGAGCCGGCGGGCGTCGAGCGCACGGTGTCGACGGCGACGCACGGGATGGCGCTGTCGGGTCGCGTCGACCGCATCGACCTGCGGGCGAGTGACGACGGCGGTGAGGAGCTGGTCATCGTCGACTACAAGACGGGCCGACGGCTGCTCGACACCGATGACGTGAGATCCTCACTGGCACTCGCTGTCTACGTCGTGGCTGCTCGTCGCACGCTGCGTCGGCGGGCCCGACGAGTCGAGCTGCACCATCTGCCGACGGGCACCGTGGCTGCCTACGACCACACCGAGGAGTCGCTCGAGCGCCACCTCGGACGCGCTGGCGACATCGCGCGGGAGGCGATGGGGGCGCAGAGCACCTGGAAGGAACGCCTCGCCCCGCTCGCCGATGACGCGGCCGCGGGTGACGCGGACGCCATCGAGGCGATCGATGCGGTGTTCCCGCCGGTCGCGGGACCGAGCTGCTCGTGGTGCGACTTCCGCAAGGAGTGCCCTGAGGGCAAGGACCAGTCGACCGCCCTGCACCCCTGGTCCGGCCTCGCCGACTGACACCTGCCGCCGAAACTGATCTCCCGTCAGTCGGTGTGACCTGACCGACCCTGACGTCCATGTGCTCTCGACGCCACGCACTGCCACTGCTGAGGGCCGACAGGGACAGCCGTGATGCTCTGCGGGACAACGGTTATCAGCGGACCGTCCGGTCGTCGGTTCAGCAGCTGAGCGTTGCGCTCACCCGGGTGCCGGCAGTGTCCGCATCGATCACAGCATCGGCCAGCGCGCGCACCAGCAGCAGACCGCGCCCGCGGATCGGGTCTGGCGGGGTGCCGTCCCACGTACCGGCGTCGATGCACGTCACGGTGACCAGGTGACCCCCGGGTCGGTCCTCGACTGCGATCTCGAGGACCACGGGCGGCTCGCCGTGCACCAGCGAGTTGGTGACGAGCTCGCTCACGACCAGCTCGACATCGTCGACGAGCGCGTCCAGGCCGACGAGCCTGGGCAGTCTGCTGCGCACCTCGGCGCAGGCGCGGCGGCGTGCGACCGCCACCACCGCCGGGGTGTGCTCGAGCTCGAGACGCAGCACCGAGGGTGCCTACCCGCGAGCGGCGGGGTGCAAACTCCGCAGCAGCGCGTCGACGACGTCGGCAGTCACGTCGGGCATCTCGGCGGCGGGGGAGTGCCCGGTGCCCGGGATGATGACAGGCCTCGAACCGACCGCCGCTGCGACCCGATCCTGCTCCGACACCGGCCACGCGTCGTCGGCCGGGCCGTAGACCACCAGGACCGGAAGGCCGTCGCGCGCCAGGGCCGCCAGCTCGTCCGTGCGGTCGGGGGTGTCGAGCATGATTCCGGTCTTCGCCCGCAGACCGTAGGGACTGTTGGACACGAACCGGTGCCGCATGAACGCCGACACTGCGGCCGAGGGAGGGACCCAGCCGCCGTCGATGTCGGCGGCCTCCTTCACGTCGTAGACGACTCCCAGAGGCACGTGCGGGAGCGCCGCGTGCAGGGCGCCGAGCCCGTCTCGGTGGCTCGAGGGGAGAGTCGAGGGACCCGAGCAGAGGAGGACGAGCGAGGCGAAACCCTGTCCGCCGGAGGCCAGTGCCGCCTCGCGAGCGACGAGACCACCGAAGGAGTGTCCGATGACATGGACCTGCTCCGGCCCGAGCGAGGCGACGATCTCGAGCAGGTCCCGCGCCAGCGACGGCAGAGAATAGGCCGCCTCGTCGTCCGGGCCGGGTGACTCGTACTGCCCGCGCTGGTCATAGGACACCACCACCCAGCCACGCTCGGCGAGCGGGCCCAGCACCGCGATGAAGTCCTCCTTCGAGCCGGTCCATCCGGGCACCAGGAGGATGGTTCCGATCGGCTCACCGTCGGGCTCGCTGCGCAGCCCGGCGAGCACACCCGCGGAAGTGCCCAGCGACACGCGGCGCGCGCAGTCCGGCAGGTTGAGGTAGGGAGGAGTGCTCACGGACGGCAGACTACGAGGTGGGACCCGGACCTTCCTCGGTGCCCGGCGACCAGGGATGGGGCGGAGCGCATGACGCGCACGATCGCGGTGGCGAGCCAGAAGGGCGGCGTCGGCAAGACGACGACCGTGGCCTCGCTCGGCGTCGCCCTCGGTGAGCTCGGTCAACGGGTCCTGCTCGTCGACCTCGACCCTCAGGCCTGCCTCACGTTCTCCCTCGGCATCGACCCGGAGGACCTCAGCCGATCCGTCCATGACGTGCTCACCGGAGCTGCCGGACTGCATGAGGTGATCATGGCTACCCAGGACGGGGTCGACCTCGCCCCCGCGACGATCGAGCTCGCTCAGGTCGAGGCAGCGCTGCTCATGAGAGGCGCGCGCGAGCACACGCTCGACGATGCGCTCGGTGACGTGCGCGGTCACTACGACTGGATCCTGCTGGACTGCCCACCGACCCTCGGCATCCTCACCGTCAACGCCCTCACCGCCGCCGACGAGGTCATCGTGCCGCTGCAGTGCGAGACCCTCGCGCACCGCGGCGTCGGCCAGCTGGTCGAGACGGTGCGCGACGTCGCCCGCGTGACGAACCCCCGGCTGCGGATCGCCGGGATCCTGCCCACGATGTTCGACGGTCGCACCTCCCACGCGAAGGCCGTTCTCGCCGACATCGTCGAGAGGTACGACGTCCCCGTGCTCGAGCCACCCATCGCTCGCTCGGTGCGCTTTGCCGAGGCGCCCGCACTCGGGCGCTCGGCGCTCACGACGTCGTCCCACCTGCGCGGGGTCGAGGCCTATCGGATCCACGCGCGGGCACTCGTCGCCCGCAGCACGGGCGCGGTCACGCCATCATGACCGTCATGCGTCGGGCCCTCGTCCCAGTTGTCACGGCCGCCGTCGCTGCGGGCACGCTGCTCACCACGGCGTCGCCGGCGGGGGCGGTCGTGGCGCCGGATCATGCCCCGCGTGCACCTGTGGTCCAGCGACACGTATCGCCAGGAGCCGTTGCGGCGCCGACGCCCGCGGCGCACCCGCCGGCGCCTGCGCGCTCGGGCGCAGGACGCCGGATCGTATACAGCGAGAGGGTTCCTCAGCACATCTGGCTGGTGAACGCCGACGGCAGCGTCGCTCGCGACTTCGCCGCGAGCGGTCGGGTCAACTGGCCGCGCAGCGGTACGTTCCGGGTCTACAGCAAGTCGCCGCGGAGCAACAACGCACGCTATGGCGTGACGTTCCGCTGGATGGTGCGGTTCACCTGGGGGCACAGCTCGGCCATCGGCTTCCACTCGATCCCGCGCTACTCCAACGGCAGGCCGATGCAGTCGCTCGCCCAGCTCGGCCAAGCAGTCGGCAAGGGCGGCTGCCCCCACAGCGCCGACGCCGACGCGCAGTTCCTCTACTCCTGGGCCAGAATCGGCACCCAGGTAGTAGTCACCCGCTAAGGACGTTGTTGACCTCTCCGGTCAGGAGATGCCCCTGAGGGGGGGCACATCCTGACCGCAACTCGTGATCTTGGCCGTGGCGCCGTGGCGCCGCGGCGTGCGAAGGGCCCGGGCAGCCGGGGCCCGGGGGTGGTGGT
>JANMBJ010000321.1:0-7207 GCA_031360335.1 Candidatus Nanopelagicales bacterium | reverse complement strand
CTCGGGATGTCGCTCGGCGTCCTCCCTGCCCAGCAGCTGGCTCAGACCTGTCCGGGCGCGCGAGGAGCGGTTCTGATGTACTCGTTCGTGCCACCGTCG
Organism: Candidatus Nanopelagicales bacterium; assembly: GCA_031360335.1. Classification (GTDB taxonomy): domain Bacteria; phylum Actinomycetota; class Actinomycetes; order S36-B12; family CAIYMF01; genus Longivirga. The sequence goes on along the minus strand of JANMBJ010000321.1, from coordinate 7,108 downwards.
GAGTTCTCCGAGAGCTGGCCCGGCGGTGTCCCCGTACAGATCCACGGGATGGACGCGGACCCCTATTTCGCGGGCGACGGTGACATCGACGCGGCTCGCGCCTTCATGGTCGACGCATCCGACGCGGAGCTGTTCGTCTACTCGGGCGCGGGGCACCTGTTCGCAGACTCGAGCTCGTCGGACTTCAACGCCGCCGCGGCAGGGCAGCTCACCGAGCGCGTCCTGACCATACTCGCCGCACTCGACTGAGCCCGCCCGCAGCTGCCCCGGTGGCACGAGCGACTCCCGCGCGCCAGCCGGATCGTGAGAGTCGGGTCCGCCCATGACGAAGCTCCTGGCGCTGCGCGAGGAGCGCTGCGCCGGGAGCTCGGTCGGACAAGCTGTGGTGCGTCAGACGGAACCGAAGCCGAGGCGGCCCCGCTCGCCGGCGCCGACCTCGACGTAGGCGATCTTGTCACCGGGGACGACCACGGTGCGACCCTTGTCGTCCCCGAGGGTCAAGGGGGTGCCGTCCTTGATCGCGGCTGACACCAGAGCGACGACCTCTTCTGGAGTCTGCGGGCTCTCCAGCACAACCTCTCGGGCCGTCTGCTGCACGCCGATCTTGACCTCCACGCCGTTCCTTCCCTCGACGCCAGGCGTCGTTGCTCAGCACCGAAGTGCGTTCTCAGCACTTAACCTAACGGGCACGACCCACGATCGCCCCGCCGGGCATCCCCGCTACGCCCACGGCGTAGGACCGCTCTGGTGATGTGGTGACCAGACGCGCTCGGGCCCGCCCTGGTCACACATCGACGGCTAGACCGGGGGGTGGCTGAGCGGGATGCGACTGATGCCGCGCCAGCTCAGGATGCTCACGAGGGCTGCGGCATCCGCCTTGGGGATGTCGCTCCCGTCGCGGAGCCAGCGACGGGCGGCGGTCTGTGCCTGGCCGGTGAGGCCGGCTGCAAGCAGCAGCGCCTCGGCCTCGGTCAGCCCGGTGTCCTCCGCGATGACCTTGCTGACGAGGGCTGCGCAGGCGTCGTTGGTGCGATCGACCCGCTCGCGTACCGCCGACTCGTTGGTCAGGTCGGACTCGAAGATGAGGCGGAACGCGCCACCGGGGTCGTCCACGAAGTCGAAGTAGGCCTGCACGGTGGCCTGGACCCGGAGCTTGTTGTCGCTGGTCTGCTCCAGGGCTTCTTCGACCGCCGCGATGAGGGCGTCGGAGGATGCGTCGAGGAGGGCGAGGTAGAGCTCGAGCTTGCCGGGGAAGTGCTGATAGAGCACCGGCTTGCTGACGCCAGCCGCTTCGGCGATGTCGTCCATCGCGGCGGCATGGTAGCCCTGGGCCACGAACACCTCGCGCGCGGCGTCGAGCAGCTGCGCTCGTCGCTCGCGGCGGGGCAGCCGCTGCCCACGGGTAGCGCTGGCGACGGTACGAGCATCCTGCGCGTCCTGCACCACTGCCATGGGGAGGACAGTAGCGGGCGGCATAGCGCGAGGGTTGTTGCGGAGTCCGGATCGAGGTCGAGGCGGGTCCGGTCGTGTCGCAGCGATCCTGAGAGCCGACGCATCGGCCCCCGGCCGGGTCGGTCGCGACGTCGGGTCGAGTTCGTCGCATCGGGGCTCGTGTCGTCGGCCATCTGGGTACGCCGAGCTCGGGTCCGAGGCTGGCGCGCGACGCTGTGCCGGAAGTTCCCGGGCGACGTGCCCCGGTGTGCGGACAGTCCCTCACCGTCACGGCGTCCGGGCTGCATCGACAAGACACCCCTCGTAACGTGTCGAGAGTGGCGAAGGAGCAAGGCCGGATGAGCACTGCAGCGGACGCCGCGGCCATCGAGGCCGCGCTCCGGGTGGTGCCGGGCGTCTCCTGCGCTGTCGTGGTCCCGGACGAGGTGGGTGGTCGGGGAGTCCTGCGGCTCACCCTCGACACGGGGAGCGACGAGGTCGTCGTGGCCCGATCGGTGCACCGGATCCTGCGCATGCAGTTCGGTGTCGGACTCGATCCCGGACGCATCGAGATGGTCGAGGAGTCGACGCTCGAGCCGGTGGCCCCGGTCTATCCCGCGCTTCGCGTGGTGGAGGGGAGCACTGACGACCGCGGTGCGCTGCGTGCCGAGATCGACGCCTTGCTTGCCGGTGTCGGACCGGACGCCGTGCCTGCCCCGCGCTACAACACCGAAGTCCTCACCTCCGCTGCGCGCCACCCCGCCGGGACGAGGAGCCATGGCTCCGCCACCGCCGAGCCACCGGTCGTGACCACGGCTGAATCGGCTCGAGCGACCTCCGCCGAGCCCGAACTGCTGGCGATCTCGAAGCTCTCGCTGGCGGTCGACGGTCTCGGTGTCAGCGCCACCGTCACGCTGTCGCGAGGGGTGCGCGAGTTCTGCGGCACCGTGGACGGACCTTCCTCCGTCACTGCCGTCAACCGGGTGGTCGCGGCCGCGACGCTCAAGGCGCTCTCGGACCTGCTCGGCCCTGAGCACCGGGTCGACGTCGAATCCGTGACCGTGGCGCCGATAGGTGACGGTCAGGTCGCCGTCGTCCAGGTGCTCTGGGCCACCGCCGACGGAAGTCAGCGTCTCACCGGCGCGTCGGAGGTGGGAGAGGACCCGCGCCAGGCCGTGATCCGTGCCACCCTCGATGCTGTGAACCGACGTCTCGCACGGCACCTCAACCTCTGATGAGCCACGACCCGCTGATGCGCACGACCGACGACCTGCTCGCCTCGCTCGCGTCGCCGTGGCCTCGTGAGGACGCTGGCGTACCCAACGGGACCCTGTCGCTGCGTCACGCCGTACCCTTCGAGCCCGACACGGCCGAGCCGGCGCTGATGGTTCACGGGCTGGGCGGCAACGCGGCCAACTGGACCGACCTCATGTCGCTGCTGCGTGATCGGCTGGACGCGTATGCCGTCGACCTGCCCGGGTTCGGCTGGTCTCCTCCGCCGCGCGATGGCGACTACGGCCTCACGCGGACCGCGGACAGCCTCGCCGACCTCGTCGCGGAGCGGCTCGAGGGTCGTGCGGTGCACCTGTTCGGCAACTCCATGGGCGGCGCGATCGCCGTCCAGCTCGCGGCTCGCCACCCCGACCTGGTGCGAACCCTGACCCTCGTGAGTCCGGCGCTGCCGAAGATCGGCGTACGACGGACCAACGTCCACCTGCCCGTCATCGCGGCGCCGGGTCTGGGCACCACGCTGATGAAGCGCTACCTCACGTTGGATGCTGCGACGCGCGCCCAGGCAACGATCGACGTGTGCTTCGCAGATCCGAGCTCGGTGCCGGTGCAGCGCATGAACGAGGCGATCGAGGAAGTGCGCCGTCGCGACGCCCTGCCCTATGTCGCGGACGCGTTCGTCCAGGCTCTGCGCGCTCTGCTCGCGACCTACCTCGACCGCTCGGCGGAGCGGCCGTGGAAGCTGGCCGAGCGCATCACCTGCCCGACGCTGCTGGTCTACGGCCGTGCCGACAAGCTCGTCGATCCGATCCACGCGCACACCAAGGCGTTCCCCGACATGCGCGTCCTCGTGCTGCCGCACGCCGGCCACGTCTCGCAGATCGAGCAGCCGGTGCTCGTCGCCGACGCGTGGCGCGACCTGCTGCGAGTCGGCTCCACCCGCTGACGCAGCAGACCCAAGGTGGCCGGAATGGTCTAGACCGTTTGGGCTGCCGGGGTTCGATGGCACCGCTACGGTTGGCCCGTGACCGAGCCGGCGTCCCGCGCCCTCCCGACCCGTGCCCGCATCGTCGTCATCGGCGGAGGTGTGGGCGGCACCTCGGTGGCGTATCACCTCGCACTGGCCGGAGAACGCGACGTCGTGCTCGTCGACCGCAGCGAGCTCACGAGCGGGTCGACCTTCCACTCGGCCGGGCTCGTGGGGCAGCTGCGCTCCGACCCGACGCTGACTGCGATGAACCGCTACAGCGTCGAGCTCTATCGTTCGCTCCAGACCAGTGACAACCCGCCCGGGTGGGTCGAGTGCGGCAGCATCCGACTCGCCTCGACGCCGGAGCGGTGGGAGGAGATCCAGCGTCAGTCCGGCTGGGCCGCCACGAGCGGTCTCGACCTCCAGCTGATCTCGGCCGCCGAAGCACGCGAGCTGTTTCCGCTAATGAGCACCGAGGGTGTGGTCGGCGCCTGCTTCCTGCCGACCGACGGCCAGGTCGACCCGTCACAGCTGACCTATTCGCTGGCTGCCGGAGCTCGCGCGATGGGTGTGGCGATCCACACGCACACAAGGGTTCTCGGCATCGATACAGAAGGCGAGGGACTGCGCAGGCGAGTCACGCAGGTGCGCACCGACAGGGGTGACATCGAGTGCGAGATCGTCGTCGACTGCGGCGGCATGTTCGCCGCCGAGATCGCCCGCCTGGTCGATGTCCGCGTCCCGATCGTCCCGATGTCGCACCAGTACGTCGTGACCGAGCCGATGTTCGAGCACCGCGAGACGCCGCTGCCGTCGTTGCGCGATCCCGACAACCTCGTCTACTACCGCCAGGAGGTCGACGGCCTGGTGATGGGTGGCTACGAGCGTCAGTCGTTGCCGTTCACGGCGAGTGCGTCGTCGTACGACCGGATCCCCGCTGACTTCAACGGCAAGCTGCTCGCGCCCGACCACGACCGGTTCGTCGAGATCAGCGACAACGCTGCAATCCGCGTGCCCGTGATCGCTGATGTGGGCATCCGGTCGTTCATCAACGGACCCGAGGGCTTCACCCCCGACAACGAGTTCTGCCTCGGCCCCACGGAGGTCGCCGGCTTCTTCGTGGCCGCCGGCTACTGCGCCCACGGCATCGCGGGAGCAGGTGGCATCGGCAAGGTGATGGCGGAATGGGTGCTCGAGGGCGCACCGCCGATGGATTTGTGGCACATGGACGTTCGGCGGTTCGGTGGCTCCTACCGCTCCCCGTCCTACACCCTCGCCCGGACCGTCGAGAACTACGAGAGCTATTACGACATCCGCTATCCCGCGCACGAGCGGACGGCGGGCCGACCCCTGCGCATGTCGTCTGCGTACCCCTGGCACGCCGCGCACGGCGCGTCCTTCGGCGAGAAGTCGGGGTGGGAGCGGGTCAATCATTATGAGACCAGCTCCGGCGTCGATGATGAGGCCTGGCGTCCGAAGGGGTGGGCCGGGCGGCACTGGTCGCCAGCGGTCGTCTCCGAGCATCGTGCGGTCCGGGAGGCCGCGGCCATCTTCGACGAGTCGTCGTTCGCGAAGATCGAGGTGAGCGGGCCGGACGCTGCACGTCTGCTCGAGTGGGCCTGCGACAACGAGATCGCTCGCGGCGCCGGCTCGGTGACCTACACGCAGATGCTCAACGCGCGCGGTGGGATCGAGTGCGACGTGACGGTGACGCAGCTCGACACGGAGGTCTTCGTCGTCGTGACAGGCACGGCGTTCGCCAACCACGACGCGTCCTGGCTGCGTACGCAGGCGCGGGCTCTGGACGCCGACGTGAGTATCACCGACGTCACGGGGGCCTGGTCGTGCTTTGGTCTGTGGGGGCCGAGGGCCCGCGACATCCTGGCTCCGCTCACACCACAGGATCTGGGCAACGACACTTTTCCGTTCATGGCGATGCGCCAGACGACCGTGGCCGACGTACCCGTCCGGATGGTTCGTGTGACGTTCGTCGGGGAGCTCGGGTGGGAGCTCTACTGCCCGTCGGAGTACGGCGCCAACCTCTGGGCCGCGCTCTGGTCGGCGGGGCAGCAGCATGGTCTCGTCGCGGCGGGCTACCGAGCGATCGAGTCGCTGCGCCTCGAGAAGGGCTACCGGGTCTGGGGCGCGGAGCTCGATCCCGCGCATACGCCGTACGAAGCGGGGCTCGGGTTCTGCGTCAAGCTCGACAAGCCGGGCGGCTTCCTCGGGCGCGATGCCCTCGTCGCGCAGAAAGCAGCCGGCGTCGAGCGGCGGCTGGTCTGCCTCGTTCTCGATGACCACAGCCAGGTCGCGCTCGGCAACGAGCCGGTGCTCGTCGACGGCGACGTCGTGGGTCGTGTGACCAGCGGCGGCCTCGGCTTCACCCTCGGCGCCTCGATCGCCTTCGCCTACCTCCCGGTGGCCCATGCGATCGCTGGCGCCCAGGTCCAGATCGGCATCTTCGGACAGTGGATCCCCGCCACCATCACCACCGACCCCCTCTACGACCCCGCCTCCACCCACGTCCGCGCCTGACCCCCTTTTTCGGGGAACTGAGGGTGGGTCAGGTGGGGTCGGTGAGGGCTCTGAGGGTGACGGGGGCGTTCGGGGAGCGGCGTACAAGGAAGTTGACGCGGTCGCAGCGGAACAGGTCGCGGGCGAACTCGATGACGGTGCCGTCGGCCTCTCGCGCCACCCGCTCGACGCGCATGAGCGCGGTGCCCGTCTCGACGCCCAGCAGAGCTGATGTCTCGTCGTCGGCGAGCACCGCGTGGAGCCGTTCCTCGGCGGTCACGGGGGAATGGCCGTAGTGCTTTCGCAGCAGGGCATAGAGCGACCCCGAGAGCGAGTGGTCGAGCAGTCCGGGTACGAGTCGGGCGGGGAACCACGACGTCTCCACGGCGACCGGAAGACGGTTGGCGGAGCGCACCCGCACGACCTCGACCGCCTGGGCACGGGGTGCGATCGACAGGGCCGCGGCTACGTCGGACGGCGGGATCCCGGTGCGCGCGTGAAGGACTCGGGCACCGGCGCGTTTGCCAGCGCGCTGCAGCTGGTCGGTGAGGCTGGTGAGGTGCGTGAGATCGACCTCGACGTGCGGCTCGGCAACGAACGCGCCGCCGGCGCGACCGGAGACCCGGACGAGGTCGCCCGCAGACTCGAGGTCGGACAGCGCCTGGCGCAGGGTCATCCGGCTGACGCCGAGGAGCTCGGAGAGGTCACGTTCGCCCGGGAGACGGTCACCGGGAGCAAGGTCGCCGCGCGAGATACCGGCGCGGAGCCACGCGGCAATCTGTACGTGCGCCGGCTCGACAGCCGCTCGATCGATGACGAGTGGGGAGGACGGCAGCCCCGGATTCATGGCGCCGTCCTCCCCCTCGTCATCCCGCACGGTGGTGCTCATGTGCTAACGAACCGTGTGCTGTGGAGTCGTGGTGCGGTGGTCCGGGTCAGTCAGGCCTGGTTCTCCGGGTGGTG
>JANMBJ010000280.1:0-3299 GCA_031360335.1 Candidatus Nanopelagicales bacterium | reverse complement strand
GGTCCCCGATCTCCTTCTTGGTGAACTTCCTGATCGGAATGTCCGGGTCGAAGAAGCCACAGCCGCTGAAGATGCGGCCGAACCAGCCGTCCATGCTGTATCCCGGTATCCGCAGAGCGCCGTCGTTGAGCGAGAGGCCGTCGTCATAGAGCTGCGTCAGGTCGAAGTCGGTCACGGAGCCCCGGCCCTCGCACCGGGGGCACATCCCGCCGGTGATGCTGAAGCTGCGTCGCTCCTTCACGGTGCGCCCGGCGCGCTCGACCGTGACCGCGCCAGCGCCGCTGAGGGAGGCCACGTTGAAGGAGAACGCCTGCGGTGAGCCGATGTGGGGTGTGCCGAGACGGCTGAACAGGATGCGCAGCACCGCGTTGACGTCCGTGGCCGTGCCGACCGTGGACCGCGGGTCGGTGCCCATGCGCTGCTGGTCGATGATGATCGCGGGCGTCAGCCCCTCGAGCACGTCGACCTCCGGACGAGCCAGGGTGGGCATGAAGCCCTGGACGAAGGCGCTGTAGGTCTCGTTGATCATCCGCTGCGACTCGGCGGCGATCGTGCCGAACACCAACGAGCTCTTGCCCGAGCCGGAGACCCCTGTGAACACCGTGAGCCGACGCTTGGGGAGCTCGACGCTGACGTCCTTGAGGTTGTTGACCCGCGCGCCCTGCACCCGGATCAGGTCATGACCGTCAGCCGCGACCGGCACCGTCGACCGGGTGCCCGTCTTCTGCGCCTTGCTCATCGTGACTCCCTCAGTGGTCGACTCGGGTCAGCCATGTCGTGAGCATCCCAGACTGCCGCTCAGTCCCCGGTGACCCCGTCGATCCGCTCCCGGAGGATGTCGGCGTGGCCGTTGTGCCGGGCGTACTCCTCGATCATGTGGAGGTAGAGCCAGCGCAGGTCGAGCTCCGTGCCGCGTCCGCGACTGCGGAAGGTCTGCGCGAGCTCGATGCCGTACGCAGCCGCGTCGGCATCGAGGCACTCGCGCTCGAAGACGGCGAACACCTCCTCGGCGGGGAGGGAGTCGAGGTCGGCGAAGTCGCCCTCGAGGTTGTCGTCGGGACCGAAGAAGCCCTGGAGGTCCTCGCCGCGCAGGTTGGTGCGGAACCACCAGCGCTCGACGTCGGCCATGTGCCGCACGATCCCGAGCAGGGAGAGCTCGGAGGGCTCGGCACTGCGCTGGGCCAGCTGCTCGTGGGTGAGGCCGGCACACTTGAGGAGCAGCGTCTGGCGGTGATAGTCGAGCCAGCCCTGCAGGCTCTCCCGCTCGGTGCCCAGAGCCGGCTCGTCGCTGCGGCCGATGGTCGGTGCGGTCCAGGTCATGTGCGGTCCTCACGTCGGGCCCGAGCGCTCGTCAGGCGATACGGCCTGATCCTGCCGCGCCGGACCGACAGTCGTCGGGTGATTTCGCACGCGCACATTTCCCGGCCCCATGTGCATCCGGACGCTCACGCCGGACGGAAGTGGTCATGAGTGTCCGGATCCACCGGGCCCCGCAGTCGAGGAGTCCTATGAACCTCCGCCACCGTGTCGCGGCAGCGACCGCAGCCGCGGCTCTCGCCGCCACCGGTCTCGCCCTGGCGCCGACCGCCCAGGCGAGTGCCCCCACCGCCACGAAGGCCCCTGCCGCCGCAGCCGCCCCCGCGGTCGCCAAGGCCGCAGTCGGCACCACCTCGCTCGCCGCGGTGCTCACCGCTGGTGGCGTGGCGTTCGACAAGAACTGGAACGACTACGACATCGTCACCGCGGCCGTCCTTGCGGTGCTCAAGGCGAAGCCGACCTCGGCCGTGAAGGTCCTCACCGACGGTACGGTCGCGCTGACCGCGTTCATCCCCAACGACCGCGCGTTCCAGAAGCTCGTGAAGAGCCTGTCGGGCAAGACGCTGAAGTCCGAGAAGGCCGTGTTCGCCGCCGTCGCCGCACTCGGCATCCCGACCGTCGAGGCAGTGCTGCTCTACCACGTCGTCCCGGGCGCCACCATCACGGCCGCGATGGCGCTGAAGTCCAACGGCGCTCACCTCACGACGGCTCTCGGCTCCACGATCCGCGTGCGCGTCTACCGCCACGGACCGTCGATCTCGCTGTGGGACAAGGACTACAACTCGCGCAACCCGCGCGTGATCCTGTCGCAGACCGACATCAACGCGGGCAACGCCCAGATCGCGCACGGCATCGACCGGGTGCTGCGCCCGATCAACCTGCGCGGCTGACGCAGGCTGCACGAACGCGCGACGACGAAGCCCCCCACCGATGGTGGGGGGCTTCGTCGTCGATCCGGTCAGGGCACCTGCACGACGCGACGTGCGGGATCATCGAGCAGGCCGTCCGACTCGGGTGCTGGGACAGCGTGGACGTGCACACCTGCTGTGGCAGGTGCCCCTACGGACATGCGCGACGACGGTCCCGCGACGGGCACGGTGATCCGGACGAGTGCGCCGGGTCCGTCGATGCGGTTGCCCACGGAGATGGTGCCGCCGTGCGCCTCGGTGACCGCCTTGACGATGGCCAGGCCGAGGCCGCTGCCGCCGGTCGCGCGGGACCGGCTCGCGTCGCCCCGTGCGAAGCGCTCGGTGACTCGGGGGAGCAGGTCCGCCGGGAACCCAGGACCGTCGTCGCGCACCTCGATGTGTGCCCACTCGCCGTCCTGGTGCACGGACGCGGTGACCGACGTACGCGCTGGCGTGTGGGCCTTCGCGTTGGCGAGCAGGTTGCCGACCGCCTGGTGCAGGCGCACCCCGTCGCCGACGACCATGACCGTCTCGTCCGACTCATCGATCGACCACTCATGGTCAGGCCCTGCGGTGGCAGCCTCGGCGACCGCTTCGCGGAGCAGCGACTGCAGGTCGACGGCGTCGTGGGCGAGCGGACGTTGCTCGTCGAGCGAGGCGAGGAGCAGCAGGTCCTCGACGAGCATGCCCATCCGGCTGCCGGCCGCCTCGATCCGCTCGGCCGCGTGGAGCGACTGCTGGGGGTCGGCGCTGGCGCCGCGACGCATCAGCTCGGCATAGCCGCGTACCGCGGCCAACGGCGTACGCAGTTCGTGGCCGGCGTCGGACACGAAGCGGCGCAGGCGGTCCTCGGTGTCGGCACGGGTCTGCAGCGAAGCCTCGACGTGGTCGAGCATGGCGTTGACCGCGAGGCCGACCTGTCCGACCTCGGTGGTCGGCACGGGATCGGGCACGCGGGACGGGATGGTCACGTCGCCGTGCTCGAGGGGGAGCTCAGCGACGGCGCGAGCGGTCGCGGCGACGTCCTGCAGAGGGCGCATCGAGCGCCGGATGAACCACGCGGCGACTAGCCCG
>JANMBJ010000278.1:0-4242 GCA_031360335.1 Candidatus Nanopelagicales bacterium | reverse complement strand
CCGACGGGGCCTTCGAGCCGGCGGTGGAGATGTACGCCGACAACGGCCGGCGCTACCGCGAGCAACTGCGGCGGCTCGACTAGGCCGAGCGGACGACCTTGCCGGCCTTGATGCACGAGGTGCACACGTTCAGCTTCTTGGGGGTCTTGCCGACCATCGCGCGCACGGTCTGGATGTTGGGGTTCCAGCGGCGCTTGGTCCGGACGTGGGAGTGCGAGATCGAGTGGCCGAAACCGGGGCCCTTGCCGCAGACGTCGCAGTTGGCAGCCACAGTCGTAGTCCTCACGGTCGTGATCGGGTGTCGAAGCCCAGCGGCGGTGAGCCGGATCCGGGCGCGCCCGGGACGACCGGGCAACCCCGACAGACTACAGGCCAGGGTGGTCGAGGCCCAAACCGACGGTGGACGGCTCCCGCGCGCTCCTGTCGACGGACACTAGTCTCTGGGAGCACCGGCCTCCGGGGCGCTGCGCGGCCGAGCACGCGGAGCCACCGGAACGCGACTGCCCACCGACCCGCCCCGAGGAGGCCGCCACCGTGCTCGAGCACCTCGACGCCGCCGCGATCCGTCGGTGGGCCGACCTGGGACTCGAGGCACTCGGCCGGCACCGGGCCGAGATCGACGCGCTCAACGTCTTCCCAGTGCCGGACGGTGACACGGGCACCAACCTCTTCCTCACCTTCGAGTCGGCGGCGGCCGCGCTGCGCGAGGCCGGCGACGACCTCGACCTGCCGGCGACCGTGCGCACGTTCGCGCACGGCGCGCTGCTCGGGGCCCGCGGCAACTCCGGGATCATCCTGAGCCAGCTCGTGCGCGGGTTCTCCGAGACCGTCGCTGGCGTCGACCTGTCGGCTGCGGCGCTCCACCAGCACGAGGTGCTCACGAGCGCGTTCCGCCGCGCTGCCGACTCCGCCTATGCCGCGGTCGCCGACCCCCGCGAGGGCACTGTGCTCACCGTCGCGCGCGCAGCGGCCGACGCCGTCTCGGGGCTCGGTCCCGGTACGAGCCTCGCGGCGCTCGTCACGGCAGCGACCGATGCGGCCGCCGACGCACTGGCGCACACACCCGAGCAGCTCGACGTCCTGGCCCGCGCCGGGGTCGTCGACGCCGGCGGGCGAGGGCTCGTCGTGATCCTCGAGGCGCTCGTCGAGACAGTGACAGGCGTACGCCGCGACCCTGGCCCGACCGCGCCCGCGATCCCGTGGGACATCCACGGCGAGGGTGACGACGGCGGGCAGTACGAGGTGATGTACCTCCTCGACGCCGACGAGGCCGCCGTGCACGCACTGCGGTCGACCCTGGTCGAGCTCGGTGACTCGGTCGTGGTGGTCGGCGGGCCGGAGCTCTGGAACGTCCACGTGCACGCCGACGACGTGGGCGGCGTCATCGAGACGGGCATCGAGGCCGGGCGTCCGCACCGGATCCGGGTCACCGACCTGCGAGCCCAGGCCGACGAGCTCCGGTCCACGGCGACGTCGACCGGTCGCGCGGTCGTCGCGGTCGCTCACGGACCGGGCACGACCGCGCTGCTGGAGGCGTCCGGTGCCGTCGTCGTGCGCGCCATGGCCAACGTCGCGCCGTCGACTTCCGAGATGCTCGACGGTGTCCACCGAGCCGGCGTCGGCGAGGTCGTGCTGCTGCCGAGCGACTCCGACAGCAGACCCGTTGCCGAGGCTGCGGCCGAGAAGGCGCGTACTGAGGGCATCCGGGCCTCCGTCGTCCCGACGCGCTCCATCGTGCAGACGCTCGCTGCCGTGGCCGTGCACGACCCGGAGGCACGCTTCGACGACGACGTCGTCGCGATGACGCGGGCCGCGGGCGCGACGAGGTATGGCGGAGTCTCCGTCGCCTCGCGTGAGGCGATGACGAGCGCCGGCCTCTGCCACGTCGGCGACGTGCTCGGCATCGTCGAGGGTGATGTCGTCGAGATCGGTGACACGGTCGAGGACGTCGGGGTGCGCATCCTCACGCGCATCCTGCACGCCGGTGGCGGAGAGCTGGTGACTCTTGTGCGCGGCGACACCTGTGCCGATACCGCGGCGGCGACCATCTCGAGGCGCCTGCGTCGTGAGCATCACGGTGTCGAGGTCGTCGTCTATGACGGTGGGCAGCCGCTGTGGCCGCTCATCGTCGGAGTGGAATGACGTCGTGGCCGAGCTCCGACTGACCGACAAGCTCTCATCGGTGCTGGGTGCACCCACCGCGAAGGCGCTGGCCGAAGGCCTCGACCTCCACACGGTGGAGCAGCTGCTCCGGCACTACCCGCGCCGCTATGCCGAGCGCGGCCAGCTCACCGACCTGCGCTCGCTCGAGCTCGACGAGCACGTCACCGTCATGGCCCGGGTGCAGAAGTGCGACAAGAAGGGCTACCAGGACAAGCGCACCGGCCGCATGGTCGACCGGCTCGAGGTGGCGGTCACCGACGGCACCGGTCAGCTCCAGCTCATCTTCTTCAAGCAGGGCTGGCGCGAGCGCGAGCTCCACGTCGGTCGCACGGGACTCTTCAGCGGCAAGATCACTGTCTTCAACGGCAAGCGCCAGCTCAGCCACCCCGACTACGTGCTGCTGCCTGACGTCGACAGACCGAACGAGGTCAGCACGTCCCTGGAGGGGGACACCGACACACTCCTGAGGTACGCCGGAGCCCTCATCCCGGTCTACCCGGCGACGCAGAAGATGCAGTCGTGGAAGATCGCGAGCGCGATCGGCATCGTGCTCGACCAGCTGCCGGAGCAGCTCGACGACCCGCTTCCCGCCGGCGTACGCGCCCGGCACTCGCTGCCCGAGCTGCGCGGCGCGATCCTCAGCATCCACCGGCCCGAGTCGCGCGAGGAGGTCTCGGCGGCGAAGGAGCGACTGCGCTGGGACGAGGCCTTCGTGCTGCAGACGGTGCTCGCGCAGCGCCGGGTCGCTGCGTCGGCGCTGCCGGCCGTGCCCCGCGTCGAGCGCAGCGGCGGGCTGCTCGAGGGGTTCGAGGCGCGGCTGCCGTTCACCCTGACCCAGGGGCTGGTCGACGTCGGCCGCACGATCGCCGACGACATGGCGCGGTCGCACCCGATGCACCGGCTCCTGCAGGGCGAGGTCGGTTCGGGCAAGACCCTCGTCGCCCTGCGCGCGATGCTCACGGTCGTCGACAGCGGCGGCCAGGCCGTGCTGCTCGCACCGACCGAGGTCCTCGCCCAGCAGCACCACCGTTCGATCACCACCATGCTCGGCCCGCTCGCCGAGCGCGGCCTGCTCGGAGGAGCCGACGTCGGCACCCGCGTCGCGCTGCTCACCGGATCGGTGTCGAGCGCCCGACGCCGTACGGCGATGCTCGACATCGCTTCGGGCGAGGCCGGAATCGTGATCGGCACCCACGCCGTGCTCGAGGAGAAGGTGCAGTTTTTCGACCTCGGGCTCGTGGTCGTCGACGAGCAGCATCGCTTCGGCGTCGAGCAGCGCGCGGCGCTGACCGCGAAGGCGCGCGACGACAACCGGCCGCACGTGCTCGTCATGACGGCGACCCCCATCCCGCGCACGGTGGCGATGACGGTGTTCGGCGACCTCGAGACCTCGACCCTCACCGAGCTGCCGCAGGGTCGCTCGCCGATCGTGACCCACGTGGTCCCGGCAGCAGAGAAGCCGCACTTCCTCGATCGTGCCTGGACCCGGATCGTGGGCGAGGTGGGCGAGGGACGTCAGGCGTTCGTCGTGTGCCCGCGCATCGGCGGTGACGAGAAGTCGTCGAGCGACGACGTCGAGACCGACTCCGACAGGCGACCTCCGATCGCCGTCATGGAGCTCGCCCCGCTGCTCGTCGACGGCCCGCTCTCGTCGGTGCGCGTCGGGATCCTGCACGGACGGCTGTCGCCGGACGACAAGGACGACGTCATGCGTCGCTTCGCGGCGGGGCCGACGTCGCCCGAGGGTCTCGACGTGCTCGTCGCGACCACGGTCGTCGAGGTGGGTGTCGACGTGCCCAACGCGACCGTCATGGTCGTCATGGACGCCGACCGCTTCGGCGTCTCGCAGCTGCACCAGCTGCGCGGTCGCATCGGGCGAGGTGCCCACGCGGGCTTGTGCCTGCTCGTGAGCGAGATGCCCGAGATGACGCCGGCCCGCGAGCGGCTCGACGCCGTGGCGGCGACGCTCGACGGCTTCGAGCTCTCGCGCCTCGACCTCGAGCAGCGACGTGAGGGCGACGTGCTGGGGTCGTCGCAGTCGGGCCACCGCTCGTCGCTGCGGCTGCTCTCCGTGCTCCG
>JANMBJ010000263.1:0-9780 GCA_031360335.1 Candidatus Nanopelagicales bacterium | reverse complement strand
TTTGGTGTTTTTTCCAGTTCCCCCCCCCCCCCCAAACCCCCCCACCACCAATAACACGCCGGCCTGAGGGTGGGTCAGTGGCGGCGGAGGAGGTTGAGACGGTTGACCAGACCGCGCAGGAGGCTGCGGCGGGGTGCTCCGGGTGCTCGGCCGGGCGTGGGCGTCGGTACGGGCCGGCGCGGTCGGTGGCGAGGGGCGGCGGCGGCCCGCTCGACGACGGCGAGGAACACGTCCCTCGGCATCGACGCACCTTCGCGGCGTACGGCGGTATCGCTCACCGCGAGCGGGCGGTCGAGCCGGACCCAGCTCGGGCGGTGCTCGGGGTCCCACGGACCCGCACCGATGGCACACCAGGTGGAGTCGTTCCCGTGGTCCTTGCTCGTGAGCATGAGCCCGACCAGCGTCGCGTAGTCCGCGACGTCGCGCCCGATGATGATGAGCGGGCGGTCCTTGCCGAGCGAAGGGTCCTCCTCGTACGGCACCCACGCCCAGACGACCTCACCGGGATCGGGATCGTCGTCTCGACGTGGGGAGTAGTCCGGCTGCACCCGGCCGGGGAAGTCCCGTGCCCCTCCGCGCTGCGGCTGCTCGGTCACCCACCGACCCTACGGCCGAGCCGCCACCCGCCCGCTCACCTGGGTGTCGTGGGGGTTACCCGGCACCGGTTGCCCCCACGACACCCAGGTCGGCGGTGGGGTTGTCTCGGCGGCGTGAGAGACGTCTCGTCGTGTCGCGACGGCGTCTGCGCGGAGAGGTGGGGCATCCTGGTCGTGCTGGCACGGCGTGCTGGCCGTGAGACAGGTGCGGGGCCCCTCGATGTATGAGATCGAGGGGCCCCGCAGCACGTCCACCCGGTCAGCGGTCAGGTTGCCCCGACCGCACGACCAGGCTTTCGTGCAGTGCCGTGTGCTCGTCGGTCCGACCACGCGCTCGCAGTTTCCCGCTCACTCGTGGTGGTCCGATCCCCTAGGGGATCGTGCCGTGGACCGCCATGCTCATCGGCGGCCGCCGTGCGCGTCCGACGAACCAGCGTGCGATGACTCGGTCACCCGTGTCGCCGTCCGCGGGCCGCAACCTCTGCCGGCCTCTCCGAGGAGATGCTGGCGGTGGTGCGTCCCTGCCTGGTGAGCTCCGAAGAACCCTCCGAGCGGCTCGCCGATCGTTCTCGGCGTGGCCAGGCGTCTGGGTGGACCTCGGTGGTCGCGGCCCGGTTTCCCGGTCCTCGTCCACCGCCGGAGTTGCCTCCGAGCGGTCCGTCCGTCGTGCTTGGCGTGAGGCAGTTCTAGTCCCTGTTTCCCCGGTGGCACAAGGGGTTTCTTGAATGCTTTCTGACGAGTTTCGCCGGCTTTCGATCGTGCACAGGATGTGCACAGGTTGTCCTCCGATAAGGGCCCGTCGTCCCCAAGTTGTCCCCAGGTCTGTGCACAGCCGGGGTAGCACATGAAGACTTCATCATGTGCGAAACTAGAGAAGTCGTCGTCTCGGAGGTCCGCATGACCGTCCCGCTCTATCAGGCCAAGGCCGAGTTCTTCCGCACCCTCGGCCACCCTGCACGGATCCGGGTGCTCGAACTGCTGAGCGAGCGTGACCACGCCGTCCACGAGCTGCTGTCGGCGATCGAGATCGAGCCGAGCAACCTCTCCCAGCAGCTCGCCGTGCTGCGCCGTGCCGGGCTCGTCGCCCAGCGGCGCGAGGGCAGCGAGGTCGTCTACTCGGTGAGCGTGCCCGAGGTGCGAGACCTGCTCCTGGCTGCACGGGTGATCCTGCGCACTCTCATCGACGGTCAGGACCAGCTCAAGAAGGACCTCCGATCCGTCGCCCGGACCCGCCGATGAGTGCTGCGACGGGCACGCCGAACGCCCCAGGTCCGCACCGTGGGGACAGCGCCCCGGCACGCATCTCCTGGCCCACCGCCGGGTGGGCGCGCACCCGCGCGCTGCTGCCCGGACGTGCCGAGCTCGCGACGCTACGTCGCGACCCGCGCCGTGACCTGATCGCGGGACTCACCGTGGCCGTGGTCGCCCTGCCGCTGGCACTTGCCTTCGGCATCACCTCGGGTCTCGGCGCCGGCGCCGGTCTGGTGACTGCCGTCATCGCGGGCGTCGTCGCTGCGACCTTCGGCGGGAGCAACCTGCAGGTGTCGGGGCCGACCGGAGCGATGACCGTCGTGCTCGTGCCGATCGTGGCGCAGTTCGGTGGCTCCGCCGTGCTCGTCGTCGGGCTGTTGGCCGGCGTGCTGCTGCTCGGTCTCGCCTACTCCGGGGCGGGGCGCTACATGCGCTACATCCCCGTACCCGTCGTCGAAGGCTTCACGATCGGGATCGCGCTCGTCATCGCGCTGCAGCAGGTGCCGGCGGCGCTCGGCGTGCACGGCGCTGGCGAGAAGGTCGTGCTCGTCGCGGCAGACGCGGTCCGTGCGTGGTTCACCGACCCGCACTGGGCCGAGCCGATGATCGCCGCGGCGGTCGCGCTCTCGATGCTGCTCGCGGCCCGGTTCCGTCCGTCGTGGCCGGTGTCGCTGCCCGCTGTCGTGGTCGTCGCTGCGATCACCTCGCTGGCCCACCTGCAGGTACCCGTCATCGGGACGCTCCCGACGGTGCTGGCCGCACCGAGCCTGCCCCATCTGCCGCTCGGCCAGCTGACCAGCCTGGTGCTGCCGGCGGTCGCGGTCGCGGCTCTGGGCGCGCTGGAGAGCCTGCTCTCGGCGACGGTCGCCGACGGCATGAGCGTCGGGGAGCGGCACGACCCGGACAAGGAGCTCGTGGGTCAGGGCCTGGCCAACCTCGTGGTGCCGTTCTTCGGCGGCATCCCGGCGACAGCTGCCATCGCGCGTACCGCGGTCAACGTGCGATCCGGGGCGCGTTCGCGTCTCGCGGCGATCGTGCACTCGCTCGCGCTGCTCGTCGTGGTGCTCGCCTTCGCACCTGTGGTCGGCACCATCCCGCTGGCAGCCCTCGCGGGCGTGCTCATCGCGACCACGGTGCAGATGGTCGAGGTGTCGAGCGTCCGCGCACTGCTGCGATCGACCCGGGGCGACGCGGTCGTGCTCGTCCTCACCGCCGCCGCGACGCTGATCTTCGACCTCGTGACGGCTGTCGTGCTCGGGCTCGTCGTGGCCGGCTTCTTCGCGCTTCAGCAGGTCGCCCGGTCGGCGCACGTCGACGAGCTCGACATCGAGCCAGAGGTCGGCGCGCACGACGCGGAGGAGGCGGCGCTCCTAGCCGACCACATCGTGGCCTACCGTCTCGAGGGGTCGTTGTTCTTCGGCGCCGCGCACTCGTTCCTGCTCGGGCTCTCGGAGGTCAGCGATGTCCGCGTCGTAGTGCTCCGGTTGTCACGGGTCTCGACGCTGGATGCCACCGGCGCCTCGGTGCTCGCCGACACGATCGCGCGTCTCGAGGGACGCGGCATCACGGTGCTGCTCTCGGGCGTGCGACCCGACCACGAGCAGGTGCTGACCCGGCTCGGGGTCTTCGACTCGCTGGCGCACGAGCGCCACGTCTTCGCCTCCACCCCGGACGCGATCGCGCACGCGCGAGCCCACGCTCGACGCGTCGCGCACGATCCCTCCGACCCCGTCTCCTGACCCGCGCGCGCTCCGTGACGGCGGCTGGGCTGCAAACCGGGCGTGGGTGGGGTTTGCTGGGCACTGGTAGGACGTGGACGACGAGCTGGAGGCACCGTGAGCCTGGACCGACGGGTGGCAGTCGACCCCTATGACTATCTGCCGCCCGTGCCTGACTTCGACGTGACGAGCGACGACATCGTCGGTGGGACGCAGCTGGGTCTGGACTTCGTGCACGACTCGGCCGGCGGCCTCAACCGCTCGCCGCACCTGGCCTGGAGCGATGTGCCCGAGGGCACGGAGAGCTTCGTCGTCACCTGCTTCGACCCGGACGCACCGACGCCCGCGGGGTTCTGGCACTGGTGCGCCGTAGATATCCCGGGTGACGTGCGTTCGCTTGCAAGGGGCGCCGGCACGTCGGACGACACGCTGCCCGGCGGCTTCCACGTGCCGACCGACATGGGAGTCGCGGCCTACGGAGGCGCGGCGCCACCACAGGGTGACATGCCGCACCGCTACTTCTTCGTGGTGCACGCGGTCGACGTGCCGCATCTCGACGTCGACGCCTCGGTCACACCGACCGTCGTCAGCTTCCACCTGGCGTTCCACACGCTCGGCCGGGCGATCGTGGCACCGACCTTCGCGCACTGACCACCGTGCGCCGCTCAGCGTGACGGGCGTCTGTCGACCTTCCCAGCCGGGGGTGCGGGCCCCTCGGGTCAGCGGCTCGGGATCGGCTGGTGGCGCGCGGTGAGGGCCGCGGTACGCCGATCCAGCAGCTCTGCCGTCGCGACCCGGACGTGACCCGGTGGCAGGGTGCTCGCATAGAGCGTGCGCTCGACGATGACGAGTGCGGTGATCAGTGCTGGCTCGGTGACGAGACGACGCACCTCGGCTACCCCGTCTCCCGGCCCGAGCTGGTGCCCGTCGGCGGAGAGCGCAGCGCGATAGCGCGCGAAGGCGGCGAGCGGCTCGAGCGAGACCCCGCGCGTCTCTGCGTCGCGGCGTACGGCGACAGCGCGGCGGCGACGCAGCGGGAAGGCGATGGCACCCGCCAGCGTGGCAAGGAGAACGAGCCCGACCGCCAGGGTACGTCGCCCGGAGTCGCTGGACCACAAGCGATTCCAGCCAGCAAGCAGCGTCTGCACCAGCGACTGGTCAGCAGGCGCGGCGAGCGCCGACCCGGCTGTGGGGTCCGACGACACCCAGCCGTGACCGGGGACCCACACCTCGACCCAGGCGTGCGCGTCGGACGCGCGGATCGTGATTCGCCCCGACGCCTCGCTGTTCCGCGACGACGCGACATAGCCGGTGGCCATGCGTGAGGGGATCCCGATGCTGCGCAGCAGGATCGTCTCGGCCGCGGCGAAGTGCTCGCAGAAGCCGGCGTGTGACTCGAAGAGCAGGTAGTCCACAGCGTTCTGGTCACGGGGCGGCAGTGGCGCGTCGAGCTGATAGCGCACGTTGGTCCGCAGCCAGGACTCGACAGCACGCACGACAGCGACGCGGTCGGTGGTCGTGCCGACGATCGATCGCGCGAGGTCGACCGTGCGCTGCGTCGTCGAGGGGTCGAGCTGGACCCACTCCGACTCGCCGCGATCGGCGCCTCCACCCGTATGTGTGAGGCTGTCGACGTCGGTGCGCGCGGTTGCCGCGACGGTGAACGGAGCTACGCTCGCGTCGAGCGAGTAGGCGTCAGATGCCCACTGCGCCAACGAGCTCAGGCCGCGCACTGTCGTCGCCGGACCGGGAGCGATCACGTTCCATGCGCCGATAGGGCGCACGAGGTAGTCGCGCGCGGCGGCGGTCGGGGCGCCGTCCTCAGCCGGGTCGGTCGGCAGCGTGATGCGTCCGCTCGAGTCTGCGGTGTAGGTCGCCTGGACCGGTGTCGAGAACCACGTGCCGTCGGTGACCTGGCTCAGCGTCATCGCCCGCCACAGGCCGTCGGTGCCGGCGGGCACGTCGAACGCCGGGGTCTCCGGCAGGTGCCCGCGGGCGGAGAGGTCCAGTGTGCCGTTGAAGTAGGTCGGCGTCACCTGGGCGGCTCGTTCGGCCGCGCTCTGCTGGGAGACGGGACTCTCGCCGAGCAGCGACCCGCTCAGCGTCGGCGCCGAGCCGAGCGGGAGAACCAGGTAGGCGACCACACCGAGCAGCACGGCAGCGGATACGGGGACGAGGAGTGAGCCCGATGGCGGGTGCGCCCCCATCGTCGAGGTGGCCGGCAGGGTGTTGTCGACGAGGGAGTCCCGAGCCGCGGCGCCGAGGCCGAGAAGCACCGCGATCGCGGTCAGGATGGTGGGCAGGACGAGTGCGGGCGTTGGCGCGAAGCCCGCGGCAGCGACCACCATGACCGGCCCCAAACCCAATGCCACCAAAGCATCTCGGCGGGTGCGGGTGCTCACCAGTTGAGCGAGGGCAACGCCGCAGACGGCGGTCGCTCCGGCCAGGGCCAGGTCGCCGTCGTCAGCGCTGCGGAAGGCGAGCAGCCCGTTGACCGCGATGATCCCGATCGACACCAGCGTGCGCAGACGCACGTCGGCGAACGTCGCGGGACGCATCAGGCCGAGTCCGGCGCCGGCCCCGAGTGCCAGCAGCCAGCCCGCCGCGGCTGCCGACCCGAGCACACCGGCGGCGGTGAGGCACAGCACTCCGGCGCCCAGCGAGCCCATGGTGGCGACGGCGAGGGCGCGGGAGAACGTCGGGACCGCGGGCTCTCGCCTCGGCACGGACGAGCGTGGCGCGACCTCGACCTCGACGACATCGACGTCGAAGCGGGCGGCCTCGGCGACCCATGCACCGCCGGTGAGGCCGTCGGACGTCACGATCGCGACCCGTGCCCCGGGGCTGAAGGCGGCAGCGGCGTGGTCGGCGGCGGAGGTCCCTGATGTCGGCTCGGCGATGACCGTCCAGGGAAGCAGCGCCTCGAGCTCGGAGGCGATGAGCTGGTCGGAGCCGCGCGACGAGACGAGGCGTACCTCCGCGCCGTCGCGTGCCGCTCGGGAGGCGATCCCGGCGACTCGGGCGATGACCGCGTCGGCGGCCTCGGGCACGGGGTGCGACGGCCCGGCAATGACGAGCAGCGAGGTGCGCTCGTGAGCCTCCCGGTCGACGACCACCGGTGACCCGCGTCGCACCGTGGTGCGCCAGTGGATCCGGGTGCCGTCGCCCGAGGACCAGGAGCGCAGCGCATGCACGTCCGGACCCGAGCGCCCGACGGTCATCTGACCGCTCTCACCGTCGCCCGGCTGTGACCCCGGCGCCACCCGGACGTGGTCGTCGATGCCTGCGGCGATGGCGCGGGTCATCGCCGAGAGGTCGGTGTGCGTGCGGCGTACCAGTCCGAAGGGCGCGGCGGTCCAGTGCGACGTGCGGCGCTCGCGGAAGACCCCGCGCGCGGCGGGGTGCAGGTCGAGGTCGATCGTGCGGGTCTCGCCGGCCGCCAGGGGCTCGATGACCAGCTCGACCGGGTCGGCGTCACCGGGCGCGGTAAGGGTCAGGCGGTGACGCGGTGACCGACGCGCCGGGGAGCGCAGGACGAGTCGCGCCGGCGTCGCCTGTCCGACGACCTCGTAGGTCGGGATGACCAGGGTGCTCTCGAGGTGTGGCAGGCGCGGCACCGCCGCCCAGCTGACCACCACCGTGGCGAGGGCCAGCAATGCGACGAGGTACATCCACACGTCACCGCGCAGAAAGCCGATGGAGGTGATGGCGGACGCGATCGCGACTAGCCAGAGCCCGAGCCGCGTGAGGCTGCGTCGTCCGTTGCCCCTGCCCTCGGCCGTCACGGCTGTGCTCAGCTGCCGAGCGGCACGGGTGTGCGCGCGAGGATGTCGTCGATCGCAGCCCCGGCTCCCGCGCCGGCGCCGATGACGCGGTGCTCGAGGGCGGCTCGGGCGATCGACTGGAGGTCCTCGGGCACGACGTACTCCCGCCCCGACACGACGGCCCACGCCTGCGCGGTGCGTACGAAGGAGATGGCGGCGCGCGAGCTGGCACCGTGCGCGATCTGCGGGTGGCGGCGCGTGCCCCGGACGAGCGCCAACGCGTAGGCCGAGACGGCGGGCGCGACGTAGACGCGGCGCACCGAGGCGCACGACGCGTGCCACGTGGCGATGTCGATGACGGGCGGCAGGTCCGTGACGGTCGCGTGGTGCACCTGGTCGCGGATGACCCGCAGCTCGTCGTCCTCGCTCAGCGGCTCGAGGGTGACGCGAAGTGCGAAGCGGTCGAGCTGGCCCTCGGGCAGGGGATAGGCGCCGTGCTGCTCGAGCGGGTTCTGGGTCGCGATGACGGTGAAGGGCGACGGCAGCGGGTGGCTGACGCCGTCGACCGTGACCGTGCCCTCCTCCATCGCCTCGAGGAAGGCCGCCTGGGTACGCGGAGGCGTGCGGTTGAGCTCGTCGACGAGCAGGACGTGGGAGAAGACCGGCCCGGGGACGAAGGTGAAGCTCTGGCTCACCTGGTTCCACACCGACGAGCCCGTGACATCGCTCGGCAGGAGGTCAGGAGCGCCCTGCACCCGGCGGAAGTCCGCCGCGACCGAGCGAGCGAACGCGTGCGCGAGGGTGGTCTTGCCGTTGCCGGGGGTGTCCTCGATGAGGACGTGCCCGCCCGAGAGGAAAGCCGCAGCGAGATAGCGCACCGCACCTGACTGGCCGCGCACGACCTCGGACACGTTGTCGACCAGGCGCCCGGCCACGGCCGTCACGGCCGCAGGGCTGAGCGCCTGCGGCAGGGTGTCGGCGGTCACGAGGGGGCCTTCCGTCAGCGGAGCAGTCCCTCTCGCCATCGACCAGAACCCCCCCGTTCTTGAGCACACCGACGCCCCCCCACCCCAAGTCCCCGGCACCCCCTGTGGACACCCGTCGATTCGGATGAATGTGCCCCAGGACGCCTTAGAGGCGGTTCGGGCGCCCCAGTGCCGGCGCCCTGTGGATCGTGAGGGTGCGCTCAGCTGCTCCTATGGCGTCCTGGGGCACATTCATGCGGAACCGGCCGTACGGCCGGGCGTGGCGTGGCGTGGCGTGGGACGTCGCTGGTCGGGGGTGCGGCGATGTCAGGGGGTCGGGGGGTAGGTGAGGCCGATCTGGCGGCGGACCTCGTCCATCGTGCCGAGGATCGCCAGGGTCTCCTCGAGGGGGAGCAGCGGCGACTCGGTGAGGCCGGCGCGGAGGCACCGGCCGACCTCGGCGGCCTGGAAGCGCAGGCCGCCGCCCTCCACCGTGTTCTCGAACCGCTCCCTGGTGCCGTCGCGATCGACGATCGACCACCCGGTCGGGCGATAGAACGTCGGGTCGATCTCGATCCGCGCCTCGGTGCCGTTGATCGCGGCGCCGTTCGTCGTCGCGGCCGACAGGGTCGTGGTGAGCACGGCGTGCCGGCCCGCGTCGTCGCGCAGGATCATCGAGGTCTGCGCGTCGACACCGGTGAACGCCGGGTCGCTGACGGCCGTGATGCGGGTCGGTGTGCCCAGCACCATCGAGGCGAACGACACCGGATAGATGCCGAGGTCGAGCAGCGCACCGCCGCCGAGCCCCGGGGCGAAGAGCCGGAACTGCGGGTCCTTGTCGAACCACTGTCCGTGCTCGGCGGTCACGAGCACGATGTCACCGAGGCGCCCCGACGCGATGACCTCGCGGATCGCCGCCATGTGCGGCAGGAATCGGGTCCACATCGCCTCCATGAGGAACGTGCCCCGTGCCCTCGCCGCCTCGACCAGCGAACGCGCCTCCGCCTGGTCCATCGTGAACGGCTTCTCCACGAGCACCGCCTTGCCCGCCTCGATCGCGAGCATCGCCGCGTCGTGGTGCATGGGGTGCGGGGTCGCGACGTAGACGACGTCGACGTCCGGGTCGGCCGCGAGCTCTGCGTACGACGAGTGGCGGTGCGCCGGGTCGACGCCGAAGCGGTCGGCGAAGGTGTCCGACGTGCCCGCGCGACGGGCACCGACCGCGACCACCTCGGCGTCGGGCAGCAGCGCGAGGTCCGTGCAGAAGCTGGTGGCGATGCCACCAGCTCCGATGACACCCCAGCGGATCGGACGGCCGTGATAGGTCGAGTCAGTCATGCCCCCATCCAACCCCGAGCCGCCGCCCCGCGGCGGCGGAAGCCGTGGGGTTGTTTACCAGGCCGAACAGAAGGCCCGCCGGGGTGAAAAACACGGGGGGGGGTGGGTGGTGGTTGGGGGGGGGGTGGGGGGGGGGGGGGGAGTGGGG
>JANMBJ010000235.1:0-30009 GCA_031360335.1 Candidatus Nanopelagicales bacterium | reverse complement strand
TGGTGCTCGACGTCGACGGCAACCTCCTCGCCACCCTCGCGGCCGATCCCCCCGCGTGCGTGATCCCGCTACTCCACGGTGCACCTGGTGAGGACGGCGCACTGCGCGACGTCCTCACCGCCCTCGGCCTGCCCTACGTCGGCACCGCTCCCGATGCATGCCGTCAGGCGTTCGACAAGCCGATCGCCTCAACCCTCGTCAGCGCTGCGGGGATCGCCGTACCCGCTCGTGTCGCCCTGCCGCACGCGACCTTCCGTGAGCTCGGTGCCCCGGCGGTCCTCGATGCCGTGGTCGCCCGCCTCGGCCTCCCGCTCATGGTGAAGCCGACCCGCGGTGGCTCCTCCCTGGGCTGTGCGGTCGTGCGCGTGGCCACTGAGCTGCCCGCCGCAATGGTCGCTGCCTTCGCCTACGGCGAGATCGCCCTCATCGAGTCCTTCGTCGAGGGCACCGAGGTTGCGGTGTCGGTGCTCGACGACGGTGACGGGCTGCGTGCGTTGCCGGTCGTCGAGGTCGTGCCTGACGGTGGGTTCTACGACTACACGGCTCGCTACACCGCGGGTGCGACCGAGTTCTTCGTGCCGGCGCGTCTCCCCGACGACGTGCTCGACCGCTGCGCAGCCGCTGCGGTCACCGTGCACCGCACGCTCGGGCTGCGCGACTGGTCGCGCTGCGACCTCATCGTCGACCCGAGCGGCACGCCGTGGTTTCTCGAGGCCAACGTCGCTCCCGGCATGACCGAGACCTCGACCTATCCGCTGGCGGTCGCAGCCGCCGGTCTCGACCTGGGCGAGGTCACCGCCGGCCTCCTGAGCGCGGCGATCGCGCGCGCCTGACGATCAGCCCACGGCCGAGATGCACTGGGGCCCAGGGTATGTGCCCGCGGAGCGACAGACCGGGTTGTCAGCACATAGGAGCGCGACGCCTTCCCGAGACACGTGTCCACGACGCGGAAGACCGCGGTCGCAGCACATAGATCGGGTTGAGTCGTCCCGCCGTGGCCGTGTGGCGTACGGCTGTCAGTCGGACGGGGTCGCGTCGATCACGTCGACGATGCGACGCAGGTCGTCGAGGGTGGCGAACTCGATGGTGACCTTGCCCTTGCTCTTGCCGGCCTCGATGCGCACCCGCGTCTCGAGGCGGTCGGAGAGCCGGTCTGCGATGTCGGTGAGCCCCGGTGCGACGGGTCGGCGGGGACGTGAGACCCGGGCGCGTTCGCGACCGTCCGCCTCACCGACCGACACCATCTCCTCGACGGTGCGCACCGAGAGGCCCTCGGCGACGATGCGGGTGGCGAGGCGGTCCATCGCGTCCGTGTCGTCAAGGGAGAGCAGGGCGCGCGCGTGGCCGGCCGAGAGCACGCCGGCGGCGACGCGGCGCTGCACCGCGGTCGGGAGGCGGAGCAGACGCAGCGTGTTGCTCACCTGGGGGCGACTGCGACCGATCCGGGTCGCGAGCTCGTCCTGGGTGCAGCCGAAGTCCTCGAGCATCTGGGAGTAGGCCGCGGCCTCCTCCAGGGCGTTGAGCTGCGAGCGGTGCAGGTTCTCGAGCAGGGCGTCGCGCAGCAGGACGTCGTCGGCCGTCTCACGCACGATCGCCGGGATCGGGTCGAGGCCGGCTTCGTGACTGGCGCGCCAGCGGCGCTCCCCCGCGACGAGCTCGTAGTGCGGTCCGTCAGGTCCGGCATCGGGCACCGGGCGCACGACGATCGGCTGCAGGAGCCCGATCTCACGGATCGAATAGACCAGCTCGGCGAGGGCCTCCTCGTCGAACACGGTGCGTGGCTGCCGGGGGTTGGGGCGCACGTCGGCCAGCGCGATCTCGGCATAGCGCACGCCCGAGATGGTCGCGAGCTCCTGACCCGGAGCGACCGGGGTTTGCGACGGCACCGGTGGTGAGGTGCTCGCCCCGACGGTCACGACCGCCTCGATCGAGGTCGGCGGAGCCTGAGGTGCCGGCGGCGCTTCGTCGCGGGGGCCGCTCGGGATGAGGGCCCCGAGGCCGCGACCGAGACCACGCTTCTGGTTCACCGTGCTCCTTCTCCTGCTGCCACGCCGGTTGACGCGCTGACCTTACCCTCGTCCACCGTCGCGCCGGTCGCGCCAACCACAGGACCGCACCTGCGGCACCCATCGGTCCGGGCTACTGCTGGTACGGCGTATCGGCGCCCACGACCGCGATCGGTCCGGGCACCACGACCTGCTCCACCGCGGATCCGGGGCCGGGAACAGCCGCGGGCACCACCGACCCGAGGGGATCGCCGAGTCCGACGGCACCGACCGCCTGGGCCGCTGGTTGGCGGGCCAGCTCCCGGGCCGCTTCGAGGTAGGACAGGGCACCGGTGCTGCCGGGGTCGTAGGTCATGACGGTCTGGCCGTATGACGGTGCCTCCGACACGCGCACCGACCGCGGGATCGCCGTGGGGAGCACCTGGACGCCGAAGTGGCTGCGCACCTCGTCGGCCACCTGGGCCGCGAGCCGGGTCCGGGCGTCGTACATCGTGAGCAGGATCGTCGAGACGTGCAGTCCCGGGTTGAGCTGGTCGGTGACGAGGTCGACCGTGCGCATGAGCTGTCCGAGACCCTCGAGCGCGTAGTACTCGCACTGGATGGGGATGAGCACCTCATCAGCCGCCACCAAGGCGTTGAGGGTGAGCAGACCGAGGCTGGGGGGGCAGTCGATGAGCACATAGTCGAGTCGGCCGTGCGCCTGCTCGTGCGCGCCGAGGTAGGCCGCCACCGCACGCCGGAGCCGGTGCTCGCGAGCAACCATCGGCACGAGCTCGATCTCCGCACCGGCCAGGTCGAGGGTGGCCGGTGCGCACCACAGTCCCTCGATATCGGGCACCGCCGTGACCACCTCGGTCAACGGCCGGGAGTCGATGAGCACGTCATAGATGCTCGGGACATCGCTGTGGTGGTCTATCGCCAGTGCCGTCGAGGCGTTGCCCTGCGGGTCGAGGTCGAGCACGAGCACCGCGAGCCCCTGCAGTGCGAGGGCAGCCGCCAGGTTGACGGTCGACGTCGTCTTGCCGACACCACCCTTCTGGTTGGCCACGGTGAGCACGCGGGTGCGAGCCGGACGCGGCAGGTCCTCGCCGAAACGGCGGGTGCGGACCTGCACGGCCGCCTCTGCAGCGCGGGCGAGCGGGGTGTCGTCGATGCTCACGCGCTCTCCTCTGGGTGATAGGTGGTCGGGTCCGCGGCCGTGACGTGGGGGAGCGGGCTCGTCTTTGCGGTGGGTGGCGCCGTGGTCGATGCGGGTGGGTGCGCGGTGGGCCAGCCGAGGCCAGCGGCGGTTCCGGCCACCTGCTGGTCTGCTGTGGAACCCTCGCTCGGCCAGCCGAGGCCTGCGCGGGTGTCGTCAGGCGTGCTCATCGCGAACCCCTCCGTCGGCCGGCAGTTACTCGGACCACGCGAACCACAGTTGTGGGGGGCTCAACCACGCCGGCCCCGCACGTGAGCACCTCGGCGTGGCCGCCACCCAGCTTCTCCAGCGCACTCGAGGAAGCGGCGATCTCCTCCGCCGCACCCTCGCCCTTGAGGGCCAGCAGCACGCCACCGACCCGAGCCAGCGGCAGCGTCCAGCCCGCCAGCCGATCGAGCGGTGCCACCGCGCGAGCCGTCACGACATCGACGGCCAACGACGTCTCCTCGGCGCGCCCACGGAGCACCTCGACCCGGTCACCGAGGCCGAGAGCCTCGACCGCCTCGGTGAGGAACGTCGTACGCCGCAGCAGCGGCTCGACGAGCACGACCCGGATGTCGGGACGCACGATCGCCAACGGCAGTCCCGGCAGTCCGGCACCGGAGCCCACGTCGGCCACCACGGCGCCCTCGGGCACCAGCTCCTCGAGCACCGCGCAGTTGGCGACGTGCCGGCTCCAGAGTCGTGTCACCTCGCGAGGTCCGATGAGACCGCGGATCACCCCGTCGGTCGCCAGCAGGTCGACGTAGTGCAGCAAGGCCGCAGCGGCCGCTGGATAGCGCTCGAGCAGCCGTTCCTCGACGAGCAGGTCCGCATCGCTGCGCGGCACGAGCACCGCCATGGGCTCAGCCGATGACTCGATGGCAGCGGGCGACGACGTGCTCTCCGACGGTGTTCCATCCGACGGCGCCAGATCCGACGGTGTGCGACCCCAGGACACAGCGTCGCCCGACTCGGGGGTCTCCCCCAGGTCGGGCTCGCGCGGTGTCATCGAGTGCCTCGGGTCGCGTCGCGGATCAGGACGTCGGCAGGACGACGACGTAGCGACGGGGCTCGACGCCCTCCGACTCGCTCGTCAGGCCGGCTGCAGCGACAGCGTCGTGGACGACCTTGCGTTCGAACGGCGTCATGGGCTCGAGGCGGACCGGCTCGCTGGTGCTCGACGCGCGAGTCGCGGCCTCGGTGCCCAGCGCCGTGAGCGCCTGACGGCGAGCCTCGCGGTGACCTGCGACGTCGAGCATGAGGCGCGAACGCTCGCCGGTCTCACGGGTCACTGCCAGTCGGGTGAGCTCCTGCAGGGCATCAAGCACCTGTCCGTGGTCGCCCACGAGGTGCTCGATGTCGCCACCGACGATGCTCACCAGCGCGCGGTCACCCTCGACGTCCATGTCGATGTCACCGTCGAGATCAGCAATGTCGAGCAGTCCCTCGAGATAGTCGGCCGCGATGTCACCCTCGCGCTCCAGGTGATTCACCGGAGCAGAACCGCGGGCTGTTTCACGGGAAACTCGGGGCTCGCGCGCCGGACCGTCGTCGGAGGAATCGTCATCGGCGTCGTCGTCTCCGCCAGCCACATCCTCGACCAGGGCGTCCGCGGTCAGGTCGGCTGGTGTATCGATGGCTGCTGTGGTGGTGCGGTCGGCCAACGCATCGCTCGCAGTGTCGATGGCAGTGTCAGTCGCAGGGTCGGTCGCGGTGTCGGTCGCAGTGTCGGCGGCAGCCGTGGTCTCGCTCATGGGCACTCGTCTTCCGTCGGGCGGAGGTGCGGGTCGCACCGGGGCATCGGGGGGGCGATGGCCGTGTTTCACGGGAAACAACCAACACGCGGGGTGTCGTCATGTTTCACGGGAAACGGCGGTGACAGCCACCGGTGGCGACTCGGATGAGACGCCCTGGTCAGGTCGTGCCGGTCCAGTCGTGCTGGTCAGGTGGTGCTGGTCAGGTGGTGCTCGTCGTGCGTGCGCGTCAGTCGCGCTCGTGGGTCGTAGGCGTCAGGGGGTCTGTGTGGCTTCGGAGGGGTCGCCGGTGTCAGTGGCTGCGGCATCGGCGCTCACGCCCGGGGCGGCGGCGCTCGGGGCGCCGCTCTGAGTGGTCCCAGACTTCTTGCGCTTGGCACGGGGGACGTTCTTCGGCTGCTCGCGCAGCGCGGGTGCGGCGATCACCGGAACAACCTCCTCGGGGTCGATTCCACCGTTGCTGCGCATCCGCTTCTTGCGCGCGCGCTCTTCCCAGGCGGCGTACGCCGGCGTCCCGGGCTGCGGGTTGTTGCGGATGACGTAGAACTGCTGACCCATCGACCACAGGTTCGTCGTCAGCCAGTACATGAGCACACCCACCGGGAAGTTGATGCCGGTCACCATGAAGAAGAACGGGAAGACGTAGAGCAGGATCTTCTGCTGCTGCGCGATGGGGTTGTCGCGGGCGGTGTTCTTCACGATGAGCTGGCGCTGGGTGAGGAAGGTCGTAGCCGTCATGAGCACGATAAGGATCGCTGTCAGGATCCGGGTGCTCGTCGGGAACGGAGTGATGTCGGCACCGGTGAAGGTCGCATAGATCGGCACCCCGAAGATCGACGATGCCTTCGCCTGCAACGCCTGCTCGGTGGTCATGACGCCGTACTCGGTGCCCGCCGCGACGCCGTAGTTGAGCACCCGGAAGAGAGCGAAGAAGATCGGCGCCTGGGCAAGGATCGGCAGGCACGAGGCCAGCGGGTTCGTGCCGGTGTCCTTGTAGAGCGCCATCATCTCGGCGCTCTGCTTCTCGCGGTCGCCCGCGTACTTCTTCTGGATCTCCTTGATCTTGGGCTGCAAGATCTGCAGGTTGCGCTGGCTCTTGATCTGCCGGACGAACAGCGGGATCAGCGCGATGCGGATCACGACCACGAGTCCGACGATCGACAGCACCCAGGCCCAGCCGGACTCCGGGCCGAACATCGCGCCGAAGAGAGCGTGGAACTGGATGAGGATCCAGCTCACGATGTTTTCGAGCCAGGCCAGGGGGTTGAGGGTCACGCGGCACTCCGGTCATCGGTGGAGAGGTCATCAGTGAAGAGAACGGGTCGCGGGGAGTCCCCGGTGGCGGTGAGCACCGTGGAGGCGGACACGGGGGCGGACGGCGCGGTCTCGGAGGCACCACCCAGGACGTCGTGGGACTCGAGGGAGACATAGGGCTCGGGCTTCCACGCACCACGTGGCGGGACGTGATCGACACCGCCGGCGTTCCACGGGTTGCAGCGGCAGACCCGCGACACGGTGAGCATCGTGCCCTTGGCGGCGCCGTGCACGGTGATCGCCTCGAGCCCGTAGGTCGAGCAGCTCGGATAGAAGCGGCAGCGGGGGCCGAGCAGCGGAGACAGGAGACGGCGGTAGCCGATGATGAGCCCGGTGAGAAGCAGGCGCATCGCACGGCCCACGGTCGCTCCGAGCAGCCGACGCACCGCATCCACGGATCTCATCGGGGAGAAACCCCCGCAGTCGCAGCGGGGGACGCGGCCGGCTCGGGGATGGCTCCGGCCTTGCGCAGCGCCCGCGGAAGTGCCGCGTCGAGATCCGCCGCGAGCTGCGCCGACGTCGCCGAGCCAGCACCCGGCAACGCCCGGACGACGAGGTGCGCACCGGCCGGCAGCAGCTCCAACCGGCCGCGGACGACGTGGCGCAGCTTGCGGGTGACAGCGTGGCGGACGACCGAGTTGCCCACGCCCTTGCTCACGACGAAACCCGCCCGCGGGTCGGACCCGGGGCGGGATTCGGGGGTGACGGAAGCGTCGGAGCACAGCTCGAGGTGCACGACGAGGAAGGGCTGACCGGCCCTGACCCCGCGACGTACGGCCTCAGTGAAGTCCTGGCTACGGCGCAACCGCGCGTGGCGCGGAAGCACTGCGGCTCTGCCGGACCGTCAGGCCGAGAGCTCGGTGCGACCCTTGCGGCGACGAGCCGAGAGGATCGAGCGACCGGCGCGGGTGCGCATCCGCAGGCGGAAGCCGTGGGTCTTGGCCCGCCGGCGGTTGTTCGGCTGGAAGGTGCGCTTGCTCATCGGTCGGCTCCGAACCGTTGTGAGACCAGGGGTGCCCGGTCAGGCGTGGGGGATCGGCGAGCCGATCCGGACAATCTCGGTGCAGCAGACCGGCGAGCCGGTCGGCCGCCACCGGACGCCGACGCAACGAGTCGTCGGCATGCGGCGGAGGCCGCTGACCAGCGTGGATCATCGGGTGAGCACGGAGGCACACTCGAGGTGGGCACCACAGGTCGGCTCGTCCACGGTACGTGGCCCGCCGCGACAGGGTCAAACCGTGAGGGCACCGTGACCGGCCGCACCGGGCGTCGCTGCCTGCCACGAGGACCAACCGCACAGCGTCTCGGCCCGGGCCGTGCTCAGTCGGGACCGACACGCGGACATTCCTCGCAGATCGTGGCAGACTCCGGCCGCTGCCTGTGGACAACCTCTTGACGGGGTACGCCTGGCACAGGCTACGGTCTCGCCACGGCGTCAGCCCGGGCAGGCTGATCGCCGCACGACGACTGGGGTCTCGAAGGCCCCTGACCTGCAGTGATGTTCGCAGCACGCCGTTCCACACCTGTGGATAGGCGTGTGGATGCGCACCTGACGCTCCAGGCACGAACACGAGGGGACCCGAGCCTGTGGCCGACGACGATCTGGATCTCACCGAGGTCTGGGCCCGCGCCCTGGAGTCCCTCGGCGACACCGGCATGACTCCGCAGCAGCGAGCATTCGTGTCGCTGACCCGGCCGCTGGCCCTCATCGAGGACACCGCCCTTGTGGCCGCCCCGAACGAGTTCACCAAGGACGTCCTCGAGAGCAAGCTGCGCCCGCTCGTCGTCGACGCCCTGTCCCGCACGCTGGGTCGAGAGGTCCGCATCGCCGTCACGGTCGACCCGTCCATCGCACCGACCCTCGACGATGACGCCACCGACGACCTCGCCGACTCGACCTATGCCGACCCGGTGTCGACACCCACGCTCGCGCCGGCCATCGTCGCTCCGGCACCCGAGACCGTGCGCCCCGGCACCGGCTCCCCCGGCACACGCGGTGGTGAGACCAGCCGGCTCAACCCGAAGTACAACTTCGACACCTTCGTGATCGGCTCGAGCAACCGGTTCGCCCACGCTGCTGCGGTGGCCGTTGCCGAGCAGCCGGCCAAGGCTTACAACCCGCTCTTCATCTACGGCGAGTCTGGCCTGGGCAAGACCCACCTGCTGCACGCGATCGGCCACTACACCCGCACGCTCTATGCCGGCTCGCGGGTGCGCTATGTCAGCTCCGAGGAGTTCACGAACGAGTTCATCAACTCGATCCGTGACGACAAGGCGGCCGCATTCCAGCGTCAGTACCGCGATGTCGACGTCCTCCTCGTCGACGACATCCAGTTCCTGTCCGGCAAGGTGCAGACGCAGGAGGAGTTCTTCCACACCTTCAACACCCTGCACAACGCCAACAAGCAGATCGTCGTGACCAGCGACCTGCCCCCCAAGCAGCTGCAGGACTTCGAGGACCGGATGCGCTCGCGGTTCGAGTGGGGCCTCATCACCGACGTCCAGCCGCCCGACCTCGAGACCCGGATCGCCATCCTGCGCAAGAAGTCGGCGCAGGAGCGACTCTCCGCTCCCCCCGAAGTGCTCGAGTTCATCGCCTCGAAGATCTCCTCGTACATCCGCGAGCTCGAAGGTGCCCTGATCCGGGTCACGGCCTTCGCCAGCCTCAACCGCCAGCCCGTCGACCTGCCGCTGGCCGAGGTGGTGCTCAAGGACCTCATCACCGACCAGGCCGGCCCGGAGATCACCTCGTCGATCATCATGATGCAGACGGCTGCCTATTTCGGGGTGTCTGTCGACGACCTCTGTGGTGCCTCGCGCTCACGGATGCTCGTCACGGCCCGCCAGATCGCGATGTACCTCTGCCGCGAGCTCACCGACCTCTCGCTCCCCAAGATCGGGCAGGTCTTCGGCGGCCGCGATCACACCACGGTCATGCACGCCGATCGAAAGATCCGCCAGCTCATGGCCGAGCGTCGCTCGCTCTACAACCAGGTCACGGACCTCACTGCCCGGATCAAGAGCACCGCGCGCCAGGCGTGACCGTGCTCCCACCGAGCGTGACCACGGCGCACCCGGGTGCCGATCGGGACTCCTCGACGCGCCCATCGGTCGAGCCCATCGCCACGGATTGTGACAGGCCCACGCGTCGTCGTCACCGGCTGCGTTCACAGCCTGTGGATAACCCTGTGTACAACACCGTCGTCTCCCTGGGGACGAACCGGGGGACAACCCACCCGCTCGACCCGGCTGCCTGGGGACAGCCGGGGACAACCTCGCGGTCGACCCACCTCATCCCCAGGTCGACCTCGTCGTCCTCACGTGCTCTCCACAGCCTCAGGGGACGGCGACACGCCGTTCGACCTGCGACAACACAGGTTGTCCACAGTGTCCACACCCCCTATGACTACAACGACAGATGGAGTTATAGGGAGGCAACGCACAGCCTCCTGAGCGCCCAGACCTGTGGACGACCGACCAACGACAGCCGGAGGAAGCTCGCGATTCCGGGGCTCGCAGGCACCTCTCCAGAGCCGACCCTCGCTGCGCTCGGGCACCCCCCGGCCCCGAGCGGGACCCCGGCCACCTCGGGGTGTGACAAGGTCCGTCCCTGCCCTACCGGGGTGCCGTCTGTCCGCGCGTGGGTGGTCCGTGGAACCATGAGCCACCCGTACGTCGGTGCGACCGTTCCCGGTAGGCACCCGTCCGGCTCCCGCACGACCCTCGCTCGTTCCGACAGGAGTGACCCGACGTGAAGTTCCGGCTCGAGCGCGACGTCCTCGCCGAAGCCGTGGCGTGGGCGGCCCGCACCCTGCCCTCGCGCCCGTCGATGCCGATGCTGGCCGGCTTGCTCATCGATGCCGCCCCCGGCGGGCTCACGCTGTCGAGCTTCGACTACGAGGTCTCCGCCCGTGTGGCGGTCGCGGCTGATGTTGACGAACCCGGTCGGGTGCTCGTCTCCGGGCGACTGCTCGCGGACATCGCCCGCGCCCTTCCCGCCGCCCCGGTGACGATCACGTCCGAGGGGAGCCGGGTCGAGGTTCGCTGCGGCCGGTCCTCGTTCACGCTGCCGACCCTCCCGGTCGATGACTACCCCACCCTCCCGGACATGCCTGGCTCCTCGGGCACGGTGACCGGGTCGGTGTTCGCCTCTGCCGTGGCGCAGGTGGCCATCGCCGCCGGCAGAGACGACACGCTGCCCACCCTCACCGGCATCCGGGTCGAGATCGCCGACGCCACGATCACTCTCGCAGCCACCGACCGCTATCGGCTCGCGGTCCGGGAGTTCGCCTGGAATCCCGAGCACTCTGGGCTCGACACCACCGCCCTGATCCCGGCACGAACCCTCGCGGAGACCGCAAAGTCTCTGGGCCACTGCGATCTCGTGCATCTCGCCCTGTCGGCATCCGGTGCTGGTGACGGCCTGATGGGCTTCGAGGGCGACGGGCGACGCACCACCTCGCGCCTGCTCGACGGCGAGTTCCCGAAATACCGCGCGCTCCTGCCGAGCGAGTCGGCGTCGGTCGCGACAGTGGAGACCAGCAGCCTCATCGACGCCGTGAAGCGGGTGGCCCTCGTGGCCGAGCGCAACACCCCGGTGCGCCTCGCGTTCTCCGACGGCGAGGTCGAGCTGCGTGCAGGTGCCGGCGACGAGGCCCAGGCGACCGAGGCAGTGGAGTGCTCGATCGACGGCGACCCGATCGAGATCGCGTTCAACCCGCAGTACCTCCTCGACGGTCTTGGTGCACTCGACGACCCGTCGACCAAGCTGTCGTTCACCGCATCGACGCGCCCGGCCGTGCTCACCGCCGCCACCCCCGACTCAGCCTCCAACTACCGCTACCTGCTCATGCCGGTGCGGCTGTCGGGCTGACGCCCCTTAGCCACATCGCCACAGAGTCGCTGAGACCACAGGGTCACGCGTGCACGTCACCGGCCTCTCGCTCACCGACTTCCGCAGCTATGCGCAGGTCGATCTCGAGCTGCGCCCAGGAGTCACGTCCTTCCTGGGGCGCAACGGACAGGGCAAGACCAACCTCGTCGAGGCGCTCGGCTATGTCGCCACCCTCGACAGCCACCGGGTCGCCACCGACGCGCCGCTCGTACGCATCGGTGCCGAGCGAGCGATCGTGCGCGCGGCCATCGCACGCGACGACCGCAGCACCCTGGTCGAGATCGAGATCAACCCAGGTCGGGCCAACCGGGCCAGGATCAACCGCTCCCCCGTGCCGCGACCGCGCGAGGTGCTCGGTCTGCTGCGTACGGTGCTGTTCGCGCCCGAGGACCTCGCACTCGTCAAGGGCGACCCGAGCGAGCGGCGGCGCTTCCTCGACGACCTCCTCGTCTCGCGATCGCCGCGCATGGCCGGCGTGCGGTCGGACTACGACCGGGTGCTCAAGCAGCGCAACGCCCTGCTCAAGACCGCGGCGGCCGCGCGGCGCGGCGGGTCCGCGGCTGGTGATGTGCTGCGCACCCTCGAGGTCTGGGACACCCACCTCGTGACGGTTGGCGCCGAGATCCTGGCCGCCCGGCTCGACCTCGTCGCATCGATGCACCCGCTCGTCGACAAGGCCTACGACACCGTGAGCTCGGGCGGCGGACCGGCGGCGCTGGACTATGTCTCTTCGCTCGGACCCGAGGTCGAGCTCGATGCCGACCGCGCTGTGCTCGCGGAGCTGCTGCTCGCCGGGATCGAGCGTCGCCGACGTGAGGAGCTCGACCGTGGCGTGTCACTCGTCGGTCCGCACCGTGACGACCTGCTCCTGCGTCTCGGTGCGTCACCGGCGAAAGGCTATGCGTCCCATGGCGAATCCTGGTCGTACGCTCTGGCGCTGAGACTCGCGTCCTACGAGCTGCTCAGCACCGACGGGTCCGAGTCGGGTGAGCCCGTGCTCGTGCTCGACGATGTCTTCGCCGAGCTCGACGTCGAACGCCGTGAACGCCTCGCCGGCCTTGTTGCCGACGCCGAACAGGTGCTCGTCACGGCCGCCGTAGAGGCGGACGTGCCCGGCCTGCTCTCAGGTGATCGGATCCACGTGGCGGCCGGCGAGGTCACCCGTGCCTGACGACAACATCGAGACCCGGGGTGTCGACCCTGCCGTCCCCGACTCCGACCCCGCCGACCTCACCGCCGCGACCGACCCCGTCGACCCACCGGCACCGAGCGGGATCGACGCCGCCAAGGAGGCTCTCGCCCGGGCGCGCGCGGCGAGCGGTGCCGCCGCTCGTGCTGGTGCGTCGTCGGGCTCGACCCGGAGCACCCGTGGCGGAGCACGGCAGGCGACGGGCTCCGACCGACGCAGCGGACCTGGTCCGGACGGCCGCGACCCGATGCTGCTCGGTTCCTCGATCGACAAGCTCCTCAAGGAACGCGGCTGGGAGCAGCCCACGGCGGCGGGCGGCCTCACCGGTCGCTGGGCCGAGATCGTCGGCGTCGACGTCGCCGAACACGTGCAGGTCGAGACGTTCGAGCCGGCACCCGATGGTCGCGGGCTCGTGCTCGTGCTGCGCGCCGACTCCACCGCCTGGGCGACGACCCTGCAGTACATGCTGCCCACTCTGCGCACCCGGATCGACGCCGAGCTCGGCTCGGGGGCGGTGCGCAACATCACCGTGCTCGGGCCGGCCGCCCCGAGCTGGAAGCACGGCAAGCTCCGGGTGCAGGGCCGCGGACCCCGCGACACCTACGGCTGAGGCGCCGCGACGCTCTCACGGGATGAGCACAGCGCAGCGATGCCGCTCAGAAGCCGTCCACAGGCCACGGACCCCCGCCGACATACCCCCAGACGTGGAGGCCCGATCGGCGCGGTTGTGGGTCCCCTGGCGCTAGACTGAAGGCCAGTTCTCCGGGGTCCCTCGCAGGTCGTGAGGCCGTCACCCGGGCCGGTCGTCCCCGACCGTCGAGCGCCTCCGGGCGTCGGCCGCAGCGGATGATCGTGGTCATCGGCAGGAGGAACACCCACCCGTGTCCTACGACGCGAGCGCGATCACCGTCCTCGAAGGCCTCGACGCCGTCCGCAAGCGGCCAGGTATGTATATCGGCTCCACAGGTGAGCGAGGCCTGCACCACCTCGTGCAGGAAGTCGTCGACAACTCCGTCGATGAGGCCCTCGCGGGCTACTGCGACCTCATCCTCATCACCCTGCTCGCCGACGGCGGCGTCCGGGTCATCGACAACGGTCGTGGCATCCCCGTCGACATGCACCCGGTGGAGAACAAGCCCGCCGTGGAGGTCGTGCTGACCGTGCTGCACGCCGGTGGCAAGTTCGGCGGCTCCGGCTACGCCGTGTCCGGCGGCCTGCACGGTGTCGGTGTCTCGGTGGTCAACGCCCTGTCGACCGACCTCGACGTCGAGGTCCGCCGCAACGGCATCGTCTACCGCCAGTCCTACCGCTACGGCGTGCCCGTCGCCCCCCTCGTAGAGGGCGAGGCGACCGACCACACCGGGACGACGATCACCTACTGGCCCGACGGTGACATCTTCGAGACCACCCACCACGACTTCACGACTCTGGCCCGCCGATTCCAGGAGATGGCTTTCCTCAACAAGGGCCTGACCCTCACGCTGGTCGACGAGCGGGTGCCCGAGCCGGTCGCCGAGGGCGACGACGTGGTCGAGCCCGACGAGGTCGCGGTGCGCGAGGTGAGCTATCACTACGAGGGCGGCATCGCGGACTTCGTGAAGTATCTCAACACCACGAAGGGCCCGGCGCACCAGCACGTCATCCACGTCGAGAACGAGGACGTGGAGCGCCGCATCTCCGCCGAGGTGGCGCTGCAGTGGAACAACACCTACTCCGAGTCGGTCTACACCTTCGCCAACACGATCAACACGCACGAGGGCGGCACCCACGAGGAAGGCTTCCGCGCGGCGCTCACGACCTTGGTCAACAAGTTCGCCCGCGAGTGGAACATCCTCAAGGAGAAGGACACGAACCTCTCCGGCGAGGACATCCGCGAGGGCTTGGTCGCGATCGTGTCGGTGAAGCTCGGCGAGCCGCAGTTCGAGGGCCAGACCAAGGCCAAGCTCGGCAACACCGAGGCCAAGACCTTCGTGCAGAAGCTGGTCAACGACCAGCTCGGTGCGTGGTTCGAGGCCAATCCGACGGAGGGCAAGGAGATCGCCCGCAAGTCGGTCATGGCGGCGTCGGCACGCATGGCCGCGCGCAAGGCGCGCGACCTCGCCCGCAACCGCAAGGGCCTCATGGGCGGAGCCGGCCTGCCCGGCAAGCTCATCGACTGCTCGTCGACCAACCCCGACGAGTGCGAGGTCTTCATCGTCGAGGGTGACTCCGCCGGCGGCTCGGCCCGCAGCGGTCGCGACCCGCGCACGCAGGCGATCCTCCCGATCCGCGGCAAGATCCTCAATGTCGAGAAGGCACGCATCGACCGCGTGCTGCAGAACAACGAGGTCCAGGCGCTCATCTCGGCGTTCGGAACCGGCGTGCACGACGAGTTCGACATCGCGCGGCTGCGCTACAACAAGGTCGTCCTCATGGCTGACGCTGACGTCGACGGTCAGCACATCACCACGCTGCTCCTCACGCTGCTCTTCCGCTTCATGAAGCCGCTCGTCGAGCAGGGCCACGTCTATCTCTCCCAGCCGCCGCTCTACAAGATCAAGTGGCTGCGTGAGGACCCGGGCTATGCCTATTCAGACCGCGAGCGCGACGCCCTCATCAAGCTCGGTCTCGAGACGGGCAAGAAGCTCGGCAAGGAAGACAACGTCCAGCGTTACAAGGGCCTCGGCGAGATGAACGCCGACGAGCTGTGGGAGACCACCATGGACCCGGAGCGCCGGGTGCTCCTGCAGGTCACGATCGACGACGCCGCGCAGGCCGACGAGATGTTCAGCGTCCTCATGG
The DNA here is from genome assembly GCA_031360335.1 of Candidatus Nanopelagicales bacterium. Lineage (GTDB taxonomy): Bacteria > Actinomycetota > Actinomycetes > S36-B12 > CAIYMF01 > Longivirga. The sequence goes on along the minus strand of JANMBJ010000235.1, from coordinate 14,891 downwards.
GCGAGGACGTCGAGAGCCGCCGCGCGTTCATCCAGCGCAACGCTCGTGACATCCGGTTCCTGGACATCTGACCAGCCGTGGACATCTAGCCCGCGTACGACGACCCCGCACCGAGTCTCCGTCGTACCAAGAAGGACTGCACCGTGCCTGACGACACCACCACCACCGAGGCCGACGGCTTCAACCCGCGTATCGAAGCAGTCGACCTGCAGGTCGAGATGCAGCGGTCCTACATGGACTACGCCATGTCGGTCATCGTGTCGCGCGCCCTGCCCGACGTGCGCGACGGCCTCAAGCCGGTGCACCGCCGCGTGCTCTACGCCATGTTCGACGGCGGCTACCGTCCCGACCGGCAGTTCTCCAAGTGCTCGCGCATCGTCGGCGACGTCATGGGGCAGTACCACCCGCACGGTGACTCCTCGATCTATGACACCTTGGTGCGCCTCGCACAGCCATGGTCGCTGCGCTATCCGCTCGCGTCGGGCCAGGGAAACTTCGGGTCGCCCGGCAACGACCCCGCGGCCGCGATGCGTTACACCGAGGCGCGGATGGCGCCGCTCGCCATGGTGATGGTGCGCGACATCGACGAGGACACCGTCGACTTCATCCCCAACTACGACGGCCGCACCCAGGAGCCGGTGATCCTGCCGGCGCGGTTCCCCAACCTGCTCGTCAACGGCTCGGCCGGCATCGCGGTCGGCATGGCCACCAACATCCCGCCGCACAACCTCGGTGAGGTGGCCGACGCCGCGCAGTGGGTGCTCGCACACCCCGAGGCGAGCCGCGAGGAGATCCTCGAGGCGCTGCTCGAGCGCGTGAAGGGCCCGGACTTCCCCACCGGCGGACTCATCGTGGGCCGCAAGGGGATCGAGGACGCCTACCGCACGGGTCGAGGGTCGGTCATGATGCGTGCCGTCGTCGAGGCCCAGGAGGACAACCGCGGTCGCACGACCCTGGTCGTCACCGAGCTGCCCTACCAGGTCAACCCCGACAACCTCCTGCTGCGCATCGCCGAGCTGGCCAACGAGGGCAAGATCGCCGGCATCTCCGACGTCCGCGACGACTCCTCGTCGCGCACGGGTATGCGCCTGGTCATCGAGCTCAAGCGCGATGCCGTCGCGAAGGTCGTGCTCAACAACCTGTTCAAGCACACCGCGTTGCAGGACAACTTCTCCTGCAACATGATCGCGCTCGTCGACGGCGTGCCGCGCACGCTCACCCTCGACGGGTTCGTGCGCCACTGGGTGACCCACCAGATCGAGGTCATCGTCCGTCGCACCCGCTATCGGCTGCGCAAGGCCGAGGAACGCGCGCACATCCTGCTCGGCTACCTCAAGGCCCTCGACGCCCTCGACGACGTCATCGCGCTCATCCGTGCGAGCGCCACGGTCGACGAGGCGCGCACCGGCCTCATGGCGCTCCTCGAGGTCGACGAGCTGCAGGCCACGGCGATCCTCGACATGCAGCTGCGTCGTCTGGCGGCCCTCGAGCGCCAGAAGATCATCGACGAGTATGACGAGCTGCAGGTCAAGATCGCCGACTACAGCGACATCCTCACCAACGAGCCGCGCCAGCGTCTCATCGTGAGCGAGGAGCTCGCCGAGATCACCACGAAGTACGCTGACGAGCGTCGCAGCATCATCGTCCCCTGGGACGGCGAGGTCACCGACGAGGATCTCATCGCCGAGGAAGATGTCGTGGTCACCATCACGCACGGCGGCTATGCCAAGCGCACCCGCTCCGACCTCTACCGCGCGCAGCGTCGCGGCGGCAAGGGCGTGCGTGGAGCCGCTCTGCGGATGGACGACGTGGTCGAGCACTTCTTCGTGACGACCACCCACCACTATCTGCTCTTCTTCACCAACAAGGGTCGGGTCTATCGCGCCAAGGCCTACGAGCTGCCCGACACCGGGCGCGACGCGCGCGGCCAGCACGTCGCCAACCTCCTCGCGTTCCAGCCGGAGGAGCAGATCGCGCAGGTGCTCGACATCCGGACCTATGACGAGGCCGCCTACCTGGTCCTCGCGACCCGCGACGGCATGGTGAAGAAGACCCGCCTCGACGAGTTCGACTCCAACCGCAGCGGTGGGGTGATCGCCATCAACCTGCGCGACGACGACGAGCTCATCAGCGCGCAGCTCGTGGGTGAGGGCGCCGACGTCCTTCTTGTGAGCCGCAAGGGAATGTCGGTGCGCTTCACCGCCGACGACAGCACCCTGCGTCCGATGGGCCGCGCCACGTCCGGCGTCATCGGCATGCGCTTCCGTGAGGGTGACGAGCTGTTGGCGATGGACACCGTCGTCGCGGGTTCCTACGTCGTCACTGTCACCGACGGCGGCTATGCCAAGCGCACCCCGGTCGACGACTGGACGCCCAAGGGTCGAGGGATCTACGGCGTACGCGCGATGAAGCTCGTCGAGGAGCGCGGGTCGCTCGTCGGTGCGCTCGTGGCTGCGGAGGACGACGAGGTCTATGCCATCGCATCCGACGGGGTCGTCATCCGCACGCGCGTCTCGGGGATCCGCGCCACCGGCCGCGACACCATGGGTGTCTCGCTCATGGACGTCAGCGGTGACAATACGATCGTCGCGGTCGCTCGCGGCGAGGCGACCGACGACGACGATCTCGACGACGACGACGGGGTGGAGACTGACGGCATCGAGGAAGACGGTGCCGGAGCAGACGGTGCGACCGAGGATGTGACCGACGACGCGAGCAGCGCCACGGACGCTTCCGACGCGTCGACCCCTGCCCCGTCGGTTACCGTGAACGTCGACGACCAGTCCGACCCGGGTCCTGACACGGACTCCGGGACGGAACCGCGGACCGAGGGCTAAGGAGCGACATCGGTGGCCACCGACTCCACGCCGTCGCGTCCGTCCCCCGGAGGTCCGACCTCGGGCGCACCCACGGGCGGGCAGCCGTCCGGGGGGCAGTCCTCAGGAGCGAAGCAGGGCGGGACTCCCGCGGGCAGCTCTTCGCGCGCGAGCACGACGACCTCGCCCCCTGGTTCGTCGGGTGCGCCCGGGACGACTGGTTCACCCGGGACCTCAAGCTCGCCTGGCTCTGCTGGCTCGTCCAGCACGGGCTCGCCGTCCACGGCCGTCCCCACCAAGGCCGCACCCGGTGCGGGATCGCCGTCACGTCCCGGCGGATCCCCGACGGGTCAGCCTGGCTCCTCCGGGTCACGACCCGCGGCACCCGCTGGCTCCCCTCGGTCGCAGCCTCCCGCTGGGGGCTCGGCTGCGGGAGTCCCGGTCGGGGCCGCGTCACCGCAGCCGCCGACCGATCCGCGCAGCGGTTCCGGTGCGGCTGCAGCCACGGTGGCTCCGGCTCCCGCGTCGGCACCGCGTCCGGCCGGCCCTCGTCGCGCGCGACTGCTCGTCACGCGCCTCGACCCGTGGTCCGTCATGAAGACCTCGTTCATGCTGTCGGTCTCGGTGGGGATCGTCCTGCTCGTCGCCACCGCGCTGCTGTGGTGGACCCTCGATGTGACCCAGGTCTTCTCCACGATCGGCCGCACGGTCAACGACATCGCCGGGTCGGGCACCACCTCGTTCGACTTCCTCTCCCTCGTCGGCTTCAGCCGGGTCATGGGGGTAGCGCTCGTGCTGGTCGCGATCGAGATCGTGCTCTGGTCGGCGCTCGCCACGCTCTTCGCGTTCCTCTACAACCTTTCCGTCGGGCTTACCGGTGGCCTCGAGGTCACGCTGTCCGAGGACGCCTGACACCATCTCCGCCACGGTGCGGTCGATGACCCTCGCCAGGCGGTTTGGGTGCCTCGTCACGCCTGAGGTAACCTGCTCCGGCACGACGCACGGGCCTATAGCTCAGCTCGGTTAGAGCGCTTCCCTGATAAGGAAGAGGTCGATGGTTCAAGTCCATCTAGGCCCACCACCGTGTCCCACCGCCAGGAGGCCGGAACCATGAAGAAGCTCCTCGTGCTCGCCGTCATCGCCGCAGCCGGCTACCTCGTCTACCGTCAGATCACCGCGTCGCAGGCCGAGCAGGACCTCTGGACCGAAGCCACTGCCGCACCCGATCTTCGCTAGTCACGGCACCGGGGGGCTTAGCTCAGCTGGTAGAGCGCTGCCTTTGCAAGGCAGAAGTCAGGGGTTCGAGTCCCCTAGCCTCCACGTATCACCGAAGGCGCGGCCCGCTGGGGGGCGGCCCGTCGGTGCCGGAGACACCGTCGACGTCGGGCCCCCGCTCGACCGCACACCAGAGCCGCGGCAACACCCCCCGCCTCCCCCGTCCGCCCGATGAGCCACCGACCTCTCGCGGCCTAGGCTGGGCATCATGACGAGTCCTCCGCCCGTCGGTCGGTGGTGGGCGACGACCCACGGCGCGGTCGCTGCGCGGATCACCGAACCCGACATCGCGACGAGCTCTGTCGTGGTGCTCGTCCCGGCTCTCGGCTATGAGTCGTCGTCGTCCTACCGCACCCTGCGCGCCGCGGCCGAGGCCCTTGCTGCCCAGGGTCACCTTGCTGTCCGCGTCGAGCTACCCGGCACCGGTGACGCGGGCGGTGCCACCGGACCCGAGCACCTCGAGACGCTCGTCGGATCCCTCGTCGAGTCGATCGACACGGTGCGGGCGGCCGGCGCCGAGCGGATCTCGCTCGTGGGCCTGCGCGCGGGTGCCACCGTCGCGCTGCTCGCTGCCGCCCGACGCGACGTCGACGGGCTGGTGCTGTGGGCGTGCGCGGGCGGCAAGCGGCACCGGCGCGAGCTGTCCCTCATGGGCGTGCGCGTGCCGGAGGAGGAGTCGGCGACCGCGCCGACCGGATCCGTCGTCATCGGTGGCTGGCTCTTTCCCACGCCGTTGCTCGACGACCTCGCCGCGGTCGACCTCGCCGCGACCACTGTGTCACCGGGCACGGCGGTCCTGGTGCTCGACCGCGAGGACCGTCCGGCGCAGGACGCGCTCGCCGACGCCCTCCGCTCCGGCGGCGCCTCGGTCACCTCGGTGCAGGTCGGTCAGCACGACCGTTTCCTCGACCGGCCGAGCGAGGACTCCGAGATCGGGGTGGAGGCTGTCGCCGCCCTGGCCGGGTGGTACGCCGACGAGCTTCCCGTGACTGCCTCGCTGCAGCGCCTCGTCCTACGCGGCTCGCCGAGCACTGAGATCCCCTGGCGCGCAGGAGATCACGACGGCACGGTCATCGAGGACTTCGTGCATCTGGGCGAGCACGACCTCGCCGCGGTGCTCACTCATGGGGCGACGCCGTCCCGTGACGTCGTGCTGCTGCTCAACACCGGGTCCGATCCGCACTCCGGCCCCGGCCGGGCCTGGGTGGAGTACTCCCGCAGCCTCGCGCTCGCCGGGCAGGACGTCGTACGCCTCGACTTCCGCGGGTGGGGTGACAGCCCGCACCTCACGTCGGCGACCGGTCGGCCGTACGACCTGCACCACGGCGACGACACGCTCTCGGCCGCGGATGCGCTGCGCGCGCTCGGCTATGACCGCGTGGTGCTCGCAGGGCTCTGCGCCGGCGCGTGGGTGGCACTCGACGTGGCCCGGCACTCGCCCGTCGACGCCGTGCTCGCCCTCAATGCCCAGCTCTACTGGGCGCGCGGTGACGCGATCGAGGCGCTCATGTCGACCACGCGCGAACGCCGACTGCCTGAGATCGCGGAGATCCGCCGGCGCGCCGAGGCCGGCGAGTGGGACCGGGCGGACGAGAGGGGCGACCGACCGCCGGCGGCGCGCTGGCTCGACGAGCTCACCGAGCGCGGCGTGCCGGTCAGCCTGGTGTTCGCCGAGGGTGACGACGGCGTGGAGTACCTCCAGGACCGCCTCGGCCGTCGCATCTCCGACCTGAGCTCGCGCGGTCTGCTCCACCTCCGTGAGGTAGCGGGGATCGACCACAGCATGAGCCGGGTCTGGCTGCGCGCCACGATGCTCGACGTCCTGGCCGCGGAGACCGCCAGGCTGCTGGCGGCTCGCGACTGACCCGACGACGGCTCGGGTCGACCCGCTGGGCCGTGCCGACGGGCGGCGGTGCGCCGGACCGGTCGGGCATGCGAGGATCCGGGGGTGACGACTTACGCGACGCTGCGCACCAACCACGGCGACATCAAGATCGAGCTCTTCCCCAACCACGCGCCCAAGACGGTCAAGAACTTCGTCGGGCTCGCGGACGGCACGCAGGAGTGGAAGGACCCGAAGTCTGGCCAGAAGAAGAACACCCCGCTCTATGACGGCGTCGTGTTCCACCGGGTCATCTCGGGCTTCATGATCCAGGGCGGCGACCCGCTGGGCACCGGCACCGGCGGCCCGGGCTACCAGTTCGGTGACGAGTTCCACCCCGAGCTGTCCTTCGACAAGCCCTACCTGCTCGCGATGGCCAACGCCGGTCCGGGCACCAACGGCTCGCAGTTCTTCATCACGGTCGGCGCCACCCCGTGGCTCAACCGCAAGCACACGATCTTCGGTGAGGTCGCCGACGCCGAGAGCCGCGCCGTCGTCGACGCGATCGCGGCCCTGCCGGTGGGTGCGATGGACCGTCCGAAGGACGCCGTCGTCATCGAGAGCGTCACGGTCGAGAGTGTTGACGCCTGACCCGGTAGCACCGACGGAGGTGCCGGTCTGCTTCCGGCACCCCGACCGTGAGACCTACATCCGGTGCACCCGCTGCGAGCGCTCGATCTGCCCGGACTGCATGATCAGTGCGTCGGTCGGATTCCAGTGCCCGGAGTGCGTCGCAGAGGGCAAGGCGTCAGCCCCGGTCATCAAGACACGCCTAGGCGCCAAGGCCCCCACCCGGCCCTACGTCACCTTCGCGATCATCGCGCTGTGCGTCGCGGTCTTCGCCTACCAGTCGCTCGGCGGCGACAAGGTAGACAACGCCTTCGCCATGTCGCCGGTCGACATCGCGGCCAACAACGAGTACTACCGGCTCGTCACGAGCATGTTCATGCACGTCAACCTGCTCCACATCGGCATGAACATGCTCGTGCTCTGGCTCCTCGGCCCGCAGCTCGAGTTCATGCTCGGCCACGTGCGCTATGCCGTCCTCTACCTCGTCGCCGGCATCGGCGGCTCCGTGGTGTCGTTCTGGCTGTCCTCGCCATATGAGATCAACGGCCAGTTCTACCTCCCGTCGAGCTCAGTGGGTGCCAGCGGCGCCATCTTCGGACTCATGGGTGCCTACCTCGTCGTGGGTCGCGCCCTCAAGGCCGACGTCACCCAGGCACTCGGTCTCATCGTCATCAACCTGGTTCTCGGGTTTGTCATCCCGGGTACCGACTGGCGTGCGCACCTCGGTGGCCTCGTCACCGGCATCCTGGTGGCGATCCCGATGGCCTACGCGCCCAAACGAGGCCGAACGGCGATCCAGGTCGGCGCTGTGGTCGTGGTCCTGGCGTTGCTCGCGGGGGCAGTGGTGCTGCGCGACCAGGCCCTCACGGCGCAGATGATCCGGGACGGCATCAACCTCTCCGCCGTCGGCGCCTGAGCGGCAGCATCTCGGTCGTCGCGTCCAGATCGACTGCAGGGCAGCACCCGCGTCGACCCCCGTGACGGACCGGGTCGAGCCGGGGCTACCGTTCGGTAACATCGACGGATCCGCGAGCGTGGCTCGCGCAGCCCCCGGGAGTGCACGTGAGCCAGCGCGAAGCCGTCATCGTCGAGGCAGTCCGTACCCCTGTCGGAGTAGGCAAGCCCGGCAGGTCGCTCTCGGGTGTCCACCCCGGTGACCTCTCCGCCACGGTGCTCGACGCCCTCGTGACCCGTGCCGGTGTTGACCCCGGCCTGGTGGAGGACGTGCTCTGGGGCTGCGTGTCGCAGGTCGGTGAGCAGAGCGTCAACGTCGCCCGCAACTCAGCGCTGGCGGCCGGATTCCCCGAAACGGTCGTGGGCACGACCATCGACCGGCAGTGCGGCTCGAGCCAGCAGGCGGTGCACTTCGCGGCGGCCGGTCTCGTGGCCGGGCACTACGACGTCGTGATCGCCGGTGGCGTGGAGTCGATGTCGCGGGTGCCGATGTTCTCCAACATGGTCGGTGGCGACGGGCCGTTCCCGCCGAAGATGCTGGCCCGCTATGACGGCAGCCTGGTCGGGCAGGGCATCTCGGCGGAGCTGATCGCCGAGCAGTGGACGCTGTCGCGTACGCAGCTCGACGAGATCGCGCTCGCGTCGCACGAGCGCGCCGCTGCCGCTACGGACAGCGGGTTGTTCGCCGACGAGATCGTGCCCGTCGGAGACATGAGCGCCGACGAGGGCATCCGCCGCGAGACCTCGCTCGAGAGGCTGGCGTCGCTGCGACCGGCGTTCCGCGACGACGGCGTCGTGACGGCCGGCAACTCCTCGCAGATCTCCGACGGCTCGGCGGCGCTGCTCCTCATGACCTCCGACAAGGCTCGCGAGCTGGGCCTCGTGCCGATCGTCCGGGTGCACTCGGTCGCGCTCGCCGGCGTCGATCCGGTCATCATGCTCACCGGCGTCATCCCCGCGACCGAGAAGGTGCTCGCCCGCTCGGGCCTGACGCTGTCCGAGATCGGCGCGTTCGAGGTCAACGAGGCGTTCGCCTCGGTCCTCGGTGCCTGGCTCGCCGAGACCGGCGCCGAGGAGGCCCGAACCAACGCCCGCGGCGGTGCGATCGCCCTCGGGCACCCGCTCGGCGGGTCGGGTGCCCGGCTGATGACGACCCTCGTGCACCGGATGCGCCAGGACGGCATCCGCTACGGGCTCCAGACCATGTGCGAGGGCGGCGGCATGGCCAACGCGACGATCCTCGAGCTGCTCTGACCCCTGGCCGCTCGTGCCTGGATATCGCGCTCCCACGACGCCGGAGGACGGGCGCACGGATCGTGCGTCACACCATTCACAGCCGCACCACACATCAGGGTCTCGTGTCTACCCACAGGCGATTCCCGTTGTCAGAGGCAGTTGTCCACAGGGATGTCCACACCTGGGGATGAATGACACGGCTGTAAGTCCTGGGCTGTGACTCGTCGTCGGCAGCGCGTCGACGGCAACGCCTCGCTGCACGCCGGCAGCCCCCGACCCGGTGGTACGTGGGCCGTGACCGCAGATGCGGTGGGACGACGCGTGGGACCGTGCTGGAGCGGTGGTCAACCCGCAGGGCCGGGTGCTGGCGGCAGAACTACTTCCAGCGGGTCGACATGCCGAACCCGACGCCGATGAAGGCGAACCCGACCAGGACGTTGGTCCAGGTGAGATAGCGCCAGGGCGGCAGGTCCGGTGCGATGTAGTAGACGACGATCCAGAGCAGGCCGAGGACGAAGAACCCGACCATGACCGGCGCCCACCAGGATGCGGAACCGAACTTGACCGCCTGCGGCGCGGTGGAGGGAGGCGTGAAGTTCTTCTTCTTGCGGATCCGGGACTCGGGCACGGTGGTCCCCCTCGCGGCGGTGGTTGGCTCGTAGGTCCGTAGCGTAGCGCGCGGACGCCACCCTCCCGCCGGTCAGGTCCGTCCGCCGTCTACCGTGGCGGTGTGGGTGAGACATCGACGGCGGATCCGGCTCCCGAGCCGACGACTGCTGACGCCCCCGACGGCGCAGCCGCGGCTCCGCGCGAGGTCGGGCGCACGATCGTGCGGGGGTTCGGCGAGGTCCTCATCACACTCGGTGTGCTCCTGCTCCTCATGTGCGTCTACCAGCTGTGGTGGACCAACGTCACGAGCGCGGCCGCGATCACGGTGGCACGCGACGAGATCACCCAGGGCTGGCGCGACACCGCTCCGCAGCCGTCCGGCTCGGCGCCGGTGGCCATCACGCCGCCCGTTCTCGGCACGGGCTTCGCGCTGCTCTACATCCCGCGCCTGCACGACAAGGTGTGGGGGCTCCCGATCCTGCAGGGGACCTCGAAGTCGGTATTGTCCCAAGGTGCCGGGCACTACGCCGGCACAGCAATGCCCGGTCAGCTCGGTAACTTCGCGATCGCCGCGCACCGGTCCTCGCACGACGAGCCGTTCGCCCACATCGACGACCTCGTCGTCGGCGACAAGGTCTACGTCGAGACCCAGACCACCTGGTACGTCTACACGCTCACCCACGACGACCCGTCGCTCACCCCCAACGACATCTGGGTGGTCGACCCGGTGCCGGGCAAGTCCGGCGCGACCCCGACCGAGAAGCTGCTCACCATGACCACGTGCACCCCGCGCTACGGCTCGACCGGGCGCTGGGCCTGGTGGGGCACGCTCACCTCGACCGGCCCCACGACCCAGGCACCCCCCGACGGCATCGACCCCGCCGGCTGAGCGCCGGCCGTCGCAGGACCAGGTCACGGAGGACCGCCCCCGCTGAGCACCCGCCCGAAGCGAATCGTACGACCTCGCACGTGTGCCGCACTGCTGCTCGGACCGCGACCAGCCGAGACCACGGCCGAGACAACCCGACCATCCGCCCGTCCGATCAACGAGGAGCCACGTGTACGCCTGGCTGTGGCGCACGCTGCCCGGACCGACTCCGGTCAAGGTGCTCGAGGCGCTGGCGTTGGTCGCCGCGACCGTGGCGCTGCTGTTTACGGTGGTGTTCCCCTGGGTGGAGCCTCGGCTGCCATTCAACGACGTGACCGTCGACGAGGGAACGACGGCTCCAGCGGTCAGCCCGAGCGCGTCCGGGTCGTAGTCCGCACGAGGCTGTCTCGGTGCGGCCTACTGACCCCAGCCCAGCTGAGCAGGGGCTCACCGCAGGGGCTGAGCCACGCCGGGCGATATCGCTGTGGGGCTCGGGGTGCGCGTGGGCGATGATGGGTGGGTGACCGCCCGCATCCTCGTCGTCGACAACTACGACTCCTTCGTGTTCAACCTCGTGCAGTACCTCGGCCAGCTCGGCGCCGAGGTCGACGTACGCCGCAACGACACGGTGACGCCCGACGAGGGCCGTGCCTACGACGGCGTGCTGCTCTCACCCGGGCCGGGCACCCCGGCAGACGCCGGTGTCTGCCTCGACATGGTCCGCGAGCTGTCCGGCGTGGTGCCGATCTTCGGCGTCTGCCTCGGCCACCAGGCGATCGGCGAGGCCTTCGGTGCCGTCGTCGTACGCGCACCGGAGCTGCTGCACGGCAAGACCAGCCAGGTGCACCACGACGCAGCTGGGGTGTTCGCCGGGCTGCCCGACCCGTTCACCGCGACGCGCTACCACTCGCTCGCCATCGACCCGGCGACCGTGCCCGACGAGCTCGAGGTCACGGCGCGCACCGACTCCGGCGTGATCATGGGCGTACGCCACCGCACGCTGGCGGTCGAAGGCGTGCAGTTCCACCCGGAGAGCGTGCTCACCGAGGGCGGCCACCGGATGCTCGCCAACTGGCTCACCGCCTGCGGCGACCCCGACGCCGTCGCCCGCAGCGCCGGCCTCGCCCCCGTCGTATCCCGCTGACCCCAGCACCCCCCGCCCACCTCGCCCGGAGATGTGTAACCACGACGGGCTATAGCCGGGTGTGATGACACATCTACGAGATGTGGCCCGAGATGTGTAACCACGGCGGGCTTGAGCCGGGTGTGACTACACATCTCGGGGGTGGGGTGGCTGCTACGTCGTGGTGGGTGAGGGCGAGACGGTCGGGGTGGCGGACGTGCTCGGCGGCGGGGTCGTGGGCGGCGGGGGCGGCGGTGCGGTGGCCACGGTGATGGTCACCAGGGTGCCCTTGACGGCGGAGACGCCGCCCTTGGGTGACTGCGCGAGCACGGTGCCGGCGGGCTTGCTGCCGTCCTCCTGTTTGATCACGTTGGGCTCGAACCCGGCGTTGATGAGGTCGCTGCGCGCCTGCGCCTCGCTCTCGTTGACGACGCTCGGCACCACGACCTTGCCGTCGGAGATCGAGATGTCGATCGCGGTGCTCACGTCGACGCTCGTGCCCTGCGGCTGACTCTGCGCGACGACGGCACCCGCGGGCTGATCGGAGGCGACCGGTGTCACCTTGCCGAGGAGCAGCGCCGCGGTCTGGAGTGCCGTGCGGGCGTCGTCCTGCGAGGTGAGGCCGACGAGCTGCGGCACGGTCGCCTGGCCCTTGCCGGTCGAGATCACGATGTCGACCCGGGTGCCCTTGTCGGCCTGCTCACCGTTGGGCGGCGTCTGGCTGATGATCGTGTCCTTGGGGCGTTCGGTGGACGGCTGCGGGGTCTGGTTACCGAGCAGCAGGCCCTGGGCGGAGAGCGACGTCGTCGCCTGCGCGATCGTGAGACCGCGCAGGTCAGGTACGGCGACCCGCTCGATCGCCGGTGTGCCGAAGATGGCCCGACCCACGAGCAGCGTCGCGACGGCGACGGCGATGACGCCGAGGGTGAGCAGCACCCAGAACACCGGGCTGCGCTGAGTCGAGTCGGTGTCCGCCGCGACAGCGCCACCGGCGAGTGCGCCCGCGCCGAGGGGCGAGAGCACGGCAGTGTCCTGCGCAACGACGACCGGGATCGCAGCAGTGACAGGCATTCCCGCCATCGCACGCTCAACGTCGGCGCGCATCTCGGCCGCGGTCTGATAGCGGTCGGACGGGTTCTTCGCGAGCGCCGTCAGCACGATGGTGTCGATCTGCGGCGTCACCGAGGAGTCGAGCTGTGACGGTGGGATCGCCTGCTCGCTCACGTGCTGGTAGGCGATCGACACGGGGGACTCGCCGGTGAACGGTGGCCGACCGGTGAGCAGCTCGTACATCAGGCAGCCGGTGGAATACAGGTCGCTGCGGCTGTCGACGACCTCGCCACGTGCCTGCTCCGGGGAGAGGTAGTGCGCGGTGCCGAGCACGGCGGACTGCTGCGTCATGGTCTGCCCGGCATCGGCCAGGGCCCGGGCGATGCCGAAGTCCATGACCTTGACGTCGCCGCCGCGCGTCAGCATGACGTTGGCGGGCTTGATGTCGCGGTGCACGATGCCGTGGCGGTGGCTGTAGTCGAGCGCGGCGAGCGTGCCCGACGCGATCTCGAGCGCGCGCTCGGGGAGCAGGCGACGACCGCTGGCCATCAGCTGGCGCAGGGTCATGCCGTCGACGTACTCCATGACGATGTAGGGCACGATCTCGCCGGTCGCGCCTTCGGCGTCGGCCAGGACGTCCTCGCCGGTGTCATAGACCGCCACGACGTTGGGGTGGTTGAGCGATGCGGCACTCTGCGCCTCGCGTCGGAACCGCGCCTGGAAGCTCGGGTCGCGCGCCAGATCAGGGCGCAGGATCTTGACCGCGACGCGACGGCCGAGGCGCATGTCCTTGCCCTCGAACACCTCCGCCATGCCACCGCGGCCGATGACCCCGCCCAGCTCATAGCGGTCGCCCAGCCGGCGGATGTCCTCGCTCACCGTTCCTCCTCGGGTGCCGGACTCGTGACCGGCTCTGCGTGCAGGCTCATCATCGACCTAGGACCGCTCTCATCACAGCCTGCGCGATGGGCGCGGCAAGCTTGTTGCCGCTGACCTCGGCGGCACCGCCACCGTTCTGCAGGACGACCGCGACCGCGACCTCGGCGGACCCCGGGCGGTCTGCGGGGGCGACACCGACGAACCACGCGTGCGGTGCCTGGCCCGGCGCCGTCTGCGCGGTGCCGGTCTTGCCTCCGACCGAGACCCCGGAGATCCGCGCGTTGGAGCCGGTGCCGTGGTCGACCACGCCCACCATCATCGCCAGCAGCGTCGCCGAGTTCGCCGGCGACATCGCCTGCGCGAACGACGTCGGCTCGGCGTTCTGCAGCACCGCGAGCTCGGGCGAGAGCGTCTGAGCGACGAGATACGGCGACATCACCTGACCGTTGTTGGCGATGCCCGCACCGACCATCGCCATCTGCAACGCGGTCGCGGACACGTCGAACTGGCCGATGGCGCTCATCGCGGTCTGCGGCAGGTCGGGGTCGGCAGGGAAGCGGCTCGCCGCCGCACGCAGCGGCACCTCGAACGACGTCCCGAAGCCGAACTTCTCAGCCTGCGTGCGCAGCGCGTCGGCACCGACATCGAGGCCGATGGAGGCGAACGCGGTGTTGCACGAGATGGCGAGCGCGTCCTCGAACGTCGTCTTGCCACCCGGCCCGCACGCCGTGCCCGACCAGTTGTTGAGCTCCTTGCTGGTGGTGGGCAGCTTGAGCGAGGCAGGTCCCGGAACGACCGTGGTCGCCTGGTATCTCCCTGTCTCCAGGGCGGCTGCGGCCGTGACCAGCTTGAAGGTCGATCCCGGGGGCAGCGTCATCGCCAACGGGCGGTTGAGCAGCGGCTTGGCCGGGTCGCCGCTGTAGGTGTCGTAGGCGTCGCGGATCGCGCCGGCATCGTGGCCCGAGAGCTTGTTGGGATCGAACGACGGTGAGGAGACCATCGCGAGGATCGCTCCGGTGCGCGGGTCGATCGCGACGACGGCGCCGGTGCGCCCGGCGAGCCCGTCGTAGGCCGCCTTCTGCGCAGCCGGGTTGAGAGTCAGGCGTACAGCACCGCCACGAACTCCTCGGCCGGCGAACAGCTGCTGCACCCGATCGACGAAGAAACGGTCGTCGGAGCCGGCGAGCACGGCGTTCTCGGTGCGCTCGATGCCCGTGGCGCCGTAGACCACGGAGTAGAACCCGGTGGCCGGTGCGTAGAGCGGGCCGGCGGAGTACTGCCGGAGGTACTTCAGCTGGTCCCGGGTGGGGATCGACGACGCGATCGCGGTGGAGCCCAGCAGGATCGGCCCACGCTCGCGGGAGTACTCCTCGAGCAGCACGCGGGAGTTGCCGGCCTGCGTGCGCATGTCGGCCGCTGCGAAGTACTGCAGGTAGGTGAGGTTGGCGAGGAGGGCGAACATGAGGACGCCGAGGACCACCGCGAGACGGCGTACGGAGCGGATCACAGCGACACCACCTGGGTCGGTGCATCCTCGAGCGCGACGGCCTGGGCGTGGGGTCGCCGAGCGCTGTCGCTGATCCGCATGAGCAGCCCGATCGCGATCCTGTTGGCGACGAGCGAGGAGCC
>JANMBJ010000186.1:0-4782 GCA_031360335.1 Candidatus Nanopelagicales bacterium | reverse complement strand
CGCGCAGACCCGTGCGCTATCGCCCCGTGCGCTTGTGGGCGGGGTGGTCATTCTAGCACTGGTGTGTCGACGCCGGGCTGGACGACGTGAGGAACAGTCGCGTCACGGTCGTCCGCCATCGGCTCGAGGAAGGCCCGACGTACTCCGTGAGTCCGCGTCGAGCGAGCTCCCCGGACGCGTCTCGCGTCGTGACGTTCGAGCCGCCTCCCGGTTCTCGAGCGGCGGTTCGTGAGGGACTGGAGATCCGACGCGCGGCTCAGTGGCGAGAGGGTGACGAAGGTCTGCCCTATCAGGATGCCTGGATCCGCTGTGTCGAGCCGCTCGGCGTCGGGATGGACGAGGTCGTGCTCGCCTGGTGCAGCGACCTTGAGCTGGCACCGACCGTCGATCTGGGTTATCGGGAGGGGGTGGTGAGTCGCACGGGAGCCAGCCTCGAGCACAGCATCAGGTTCCACGCGCCCTTCGACGCCACGCAGTGGATGCTGCTCGAGCAGTCGGGTGAAGCACTCTCGCACGGTCGCGGCCTCGCGATCGGTCGTGTCTTCTCCACGGGAGGAGAGCTGCTGGCCACGATCGTCCAGCACACGCTGCTGCGGCTCACGTTCGCCGCCACGTCGTGAGCCGGTTCTGCTGACCGACCGGATCTACACGCGCTCGACGAGCATGGCTGCGCCTTGGCCGACGCCGACGCACAGCGACGCGATGCCATAGCGACCGCCGGTGCGCTCGAGGTGGCCGAGCAGCGAGACCAGGATGCGCGACCCGCTCGACCCGAGCGGATGTCCGAGGGCGATGGCGCCTCCTCCGGGGTTGAGCCGCTCGCGTCGCACGCCGAGCGCACGTTCGCACGCCAGCACCTGCGCGGCGAACGCCTCGTTGATGTCCACGGCGTCGATGTCGTCGAGCGAGAGACGGTGCGTCGCGAGGAGACGTCGGATCGCGGGGACCGGTCCGAGGCCGAACAGGCTGGGTTCGACACCGGCGACGGCGTACCCCACGATGCGCGCACGTGGACGGAGACCGTGATCCGCGACGGCCGCCTCGGATGCGACGAGGATCGCGGAGGCGCCGTCCGAGAGCGGTGATGCGTTCCCGGCAGTCACCACGCCGTCGCCGCTGAACACAGGTCGCAGGGCCGACAGCGCAGCGATGTTGGTGTCGGGGCGCACCGTCTCGTCACGCTGGACGGATCCCTGGCCCCCGGCGTCGACCGGTATCACCTCGGAGTCGAAGTCGCCGCGCTCCCACGCCTCGCTGGCGAGCCGGTGGGACCGGCAGGCGTACTCGTCGCTATCCTCGCGTGAGACGGAGTGGATCCGAGCGAGCTTCTCGGTGCACTCACCGAGCGACAGCGTCGCCTCCCCGCCGTCGAGCAGAGTCATGCGCGGGTTGACCAGACGCCAACCGAGCGCGGTGTCCGCCACTTGGCCGGGTTTGGACCAAGCCCGCGACGGCTTCTCCATCACCCACGGTGCCCGGGTCATCGACTCGACGCCACCAGCGACGACCACCGACGCGTGGCCGGCACTGATGGCCTGAGCGGCCGAGGCGACGGCCTGCAGTCCCGAGGCGCAGAGACGGTTAACGGTGTACCCGGGCACGGAATCGGGGAGCCCGCACAGTAGCGCGGCCATGCGCGCAACGTTCCGGTTGTCCTCGCCCGCTTGGTTCGCAGCGCCGAGAATCACATCGTCGATGGCGCTGGGATCGATGCCCGCGCGCTCCACGACGGAACGCACCACCGTCGCTGCGAGATCGTCCGGGCGGATGGCGGCCAGCGCCCCACCGAGACGTCCGACCGGTGTGCGTACGCCGTCCACGAGATAAGCGTCCGCCATGAGCGAGCCTCCCTTGGTCGCCTCGACACTACCGGGCGTTTGGTTGAAGACAAAGCGATTAGGCTCCGAGTTCCGGCGCAGTCAGCGACGAGCACGTGACGCTTCGTCGTGACCGTCATGATCGCCGGTGTGCTGGAAACATGTGACGCGGTTGGCGAGGCCGCATCACCCCCGGGATGCGCCCGAAGGCGATACCGCGGGGCTTCCTCTGAAACTGCTTCTGGCCGTCCTGTCGGTCGACTCGCAGTGGCCGCGCCCTCTTCGCTTGCGAACTGAACCGCGCACTGTTCGGCTGAGACTCAGCTTCGCGAGGTCGCACCGTCCGTGTGGACTTCCTTCTGACGGAGCCGCGGCTGACGTGCTTAATCTGGGTCGCCGGGATTTCGGAGTCGCATCAATCGATGGTTCCGCAACTGCCGCGTCCAGGTCGAGTTCCAGCTGCACCAGCACACGCGTGTCCCGTTCAGTCTGCCGTGGCCACGGGCAGGATTGGCAACGACAGCACCGGGCACCCTCGCCGCGCTCGTGCGCCGGGCGTCAGTCGATCGTGGGCCAGGGGCCGTTGTGCGTCGCCGTGGCGACGTAGCCGAAACCGCCGTCGGCGGGACCGGAGTGGCGTAGTCGCAGACGTTGCGACTTCACCGGCAGGAAGCGGTGTTCGGCGCCCCGGTTGGCCATGACGTCGCCCGCCTCGGACACGACGGTGACCGCGCCGTTCGGCGTCATGAACTCGAAGATGCCGAGACCGGTGAGGAACGTGTGCACCTCGTCGACCGCGTTCGTGTGCCATGCGCAATGAGCGAGGTGCTCCTCCCCAGCAGCCGGGGGCTCGGCGTCGAATGTGCCGCGCAGCTGTCGTTCACCGTCGGGGAGGACGGCGTCGATCAGCGCGCGCTCGGCCTCCGTGCCCTCAGCGCCGACGGCATGCCAGTGCACGCCGACCGCGGCGAGCCGCTCCTGCGCGGCCCCGTCGTCGATGCCGATGTACCTCACGGTCGTACTCCCTCCGGTTTGCGCGACGGACGTCGCGGGCTGACTGACGCAGTGCGCCATAACGGCTAATATGCAGACAGTGCAGCGCGTATGCAAGTAGTGCAGAGAGTGCATCGGTCGTTGTTCCCCCGATCGCGGCATCGTCGCGTCGGTCCGCGGACCCTCCGCCGTACCCAGACCGAGAGGTGAAGACTCATGTACGAGGTAGATCCAGAAGTTGCCGCCGCGCTCGTCGCGATGTTCGGCGCCGAACCTGCGGACCCTGTCCCGGTCGGCGACTGGCGTACCCGCCGCGAGAACACCCACGCCATGTTCGCCGAGCTGCGGCACAGGTTTCCGCCCCTGTCCGTAGTCGCGACGGAGGACGTCCGGATCGAGACCGGCGACGGGACGCCCATTACGCTGCGCGTCTACCGGGCGCACGGATCGCAGTCCGACGCCGTGCTGCTCTACCTGCACGGCGGCGGCATGATCATGTGCGACCTCGAGACGCACGACGGGATCTGTCGGGAGTACGCCGTTCGCGCGGGCGTGACCGTCGTGGCGGTCGAATACCGGCTCGCGCCGGAGCACCCGTTCCCCACCCCGGTCGACGACTGCGCGGATGCGTTGTCCTGGGTGCATAGCCAGGCCGAGACGCGAGGGTGGGACCCGACTCGGATCGTCGTCGGCGGCGAGAGCGCAGGAGGCGGGCTGGCTTCAGCGGTCGCGCTCAAGGCACGCGACGACGACGGGCCTATGGTCGCTGGGCTGCTGCTTATCTATCCGATGCTCGACGACCGCTGGTACGTCCTGGACCCGGCTCTCGAGGCCGTCGCCACGTGGACCTATGACGATCACGTCACCGCGTGGCAGGCCTATGCGGGCGCCGGCGGCGCCACCTCGCCGTACGCGGCTCCACTGCGAGCCGACG
Organism: Candidatus Nanopelagicales bacterium; assembly: GCA_031360335.1. Lineage (GTDB taxonomy): Bacteria > Actinomycetota > Actinomycetes > S36-B12 > CAIYMF01 > Longivirga. Next base: position 1,038 of record JANMBJ010000186.1, on the reverse strand, counting down.
ACCTTTCGGGCCTGCCGCCGACCTACCTCGAGGTGGGCGAGCTCGACATTTTCCGCGGCGAGGTCACCGAGCTCGCGCGTCGCCTGCTGGAGTCGCACGTGCCACTGGAGTTCCACCTCCACCCTGCGGTGCCGCACGCGTTCGAGCTGTTCGCGCCGACGGCCGGCGTCTCGCAGCGGGCGTGGCAGGACCGAGTACGAGCCGTTATGTCCTTTGCAAACAAAAAGTAGGGAACCTATAGACAAATATAGGTGCGAGTGCGCCATACTTCGTGCCAACAAGGACTGGTCCTGTCCAGGGACGAACCTGAGGCGAGAGAGCACTTGTTACGACATCGTGATATGTGCGTCTAGGTTTTGGCGCTAGTCTCCACCCACTGCACATGTTGCAGCCTGGCTGCACAAGATGAAGAAGTCGTGAGTCGGGCGACACCGACAGGCGACATCCCACGTTCCGAGCCGATCTCGTCGCTGACAGATGGGCACACCACGAAGGAGTCCAGTGACCACGACAACCAGGAGCCCGCGCCGCCGGGCCATGATTCTGGTCCCGACGGCTGCCGCGCTGCTGCTGACGGCTGCCTGCGGGAGCTCGTCCAGCAGCGGAGCAGCCTCCGCGTCCGGTTCTGCGTCCGGTTCCGCTTCCGGAAGCGCGGCGGCTCAGCCCGCCTGTGCCGACGATGCGGCCACGGCGCTCCCCGCGCTGCAGCCGAAGGGCATCGTTGGCAAGGGCCCGAACGGCGAGCCGGCGGCGTCGCCCGACGACGTGAAGATCTCCGACGCAGACGCCGCCAAGATCAAGGCTGGCAACAACGGCACCCCGTTCAAGGTGGCCGTCGTCTTCCAGTTCAGCGGCGACTGGCCCAACGGGCAGACCAAGGGGCTGGCCGACGAGTTCGGCAAGTACGGCGTGCAGATCATCAGCAACACCGAGGCGAACTTCAAGGTCGACAAGCAGATCGCCAACATCGAGAACGCGATCCAGCTCAAGCCGGACGGCATCGTCTCGATCCCTGTCGACGACGTCGCCACGGCTCCT
>JANMBJ010000400.1:0-4217 GCA_031360335.1 Candidatus Nanopelagicales bacterium | reverse complement strand
GGGCCGGTGCCGTGTCGATGACCCGCGGCGGGCAGACCGTCAAGGAGCGTCGCAGCTTCAGCATCACCGGCGGGATGTGTCCGCGGTGCGAGGGCCGAGGCTCCGTGACCGACTTCGACCTGACGCAGCTCTATGACGACGGCCTCTCGCTCAACGACGGCGCTCTGCGGATCCCGGGATACAGCATGGACGGCTGGTACGGCCGCATCTTCAGCGGCTGTGGCTTCTTCGACCCGGACAAGCCGATCAGGAAGTTCACCAAGAAGGAGATCGGGGACCTGCTCTACAAGGAACCGACCAAGATCAAGGTCGATGGCATCAACCTGACCTACGAGGGTCTCGTGCCGCGGATCCAGAAGTCGATGCTCTCCAAGGACGTGGACTCGCTGCAGCCTCACATCCGGGCCTTCGTCGACCGGGTGGTGACCTTCACCGTCTGCCCCGAGTGTGCCGGCACCCGGCTCAGCGAAGCGGCTCGCTCATCGACGATCGACGGGGTCAGCATCGCCGACGCCTGCGCGATGCAGATCAGCGACCTCGCAGCGTGGGTCCACGGCCGTGACCAGCCCTCGGTGGCTCCGCTGCTCGCCGCTTTGGCGCACTCCCTCGACTCGTTCGTGGAGATCGGCCTCGGCTACCTCTCGCTCGACCGACCGTCGGGCACGCTGTCGGGCGGAGAAGCCCAGCGCACCAAAATGATCCGACACCTCGGGTCGTCGCTCACCGACGTTACCTACGTCTTCGACGAGCCGACCAACGGTCTGCATCCCCACGACATCGCGCGGATGAACGCCCTGCTGCTGCAGCTGCGGGACAAGGGCAACACCGTGCTCGTCGTGGAGCACAAGCCCGAGACGATCGTGATCGGCGACCACGTCGTCGACCTCGGTCCCGGGGCAGGCGCTGCCGGCGGCAAGGTCTGCTTCGAGGGCACCGTGGCTGGACTGCGCGCCAGCGACACCGTCACCGGCCGCCATCTGGACGACCGGGCTGCCCTCAAGGCGATCACCCGGACCCCCACCGGGCACCTGGAGGTCCGCGGTGCCTCGGCCCACAACCTGCGCGATGTCGACGTCGACGTCCCTCTCGGGGTGCTCGTGGTGGTCACCGGCGTCGCCGGCTCCGGCAAGAGCTCACTCGTGCACGGATCGCTGCTGGCGCGGACGGGCGCAGCCGAGTCGGGTGTCGTCGCGGTCGACCAGACCCCGATCCGCGGCTCGCGTCGGAGCAACCCGGCGACCTACCCGGTTGTGCTCGATCCGAACCGCACGGCCTTCGCGATGGCCAACGGCGTGAAGCCGGCGCTGTTCAGCGCCAACTCCGAGGGCGCCTGTCCGACCTGCAACGGCATCGGCGTCATCTTCACCGACCTCGCGATGATGGCCGGCGTCAGCTCGGTCTGCGAGGAGTGCGACGGCAAGCGGTTCCAGGCGTCGGTGCTCGACTACCACCTCGGCGGCCGTGACATCAGCGAGGTGCTCGCGATGTCGGTGACCGAGGCCGAGGAGTTCTTCGGTTCAGGTGACGCACACACCTCGGCCGCCCACGCCATCCTCCTGCGCCTCGCCGACGTCGGGCTCGGCTACCTCGGTCTCGGCCAGCCCCTCACGACCTTGTCCGGCGGTGAGCGCCAACGCCTCAAGCTGGCCACCCGCATGGCGGAGAAGGCCGACCTCTACGTCCTCGACGAGCCAACCACCGGTCTCCACCTCGCCGACGTCGCGCAGCTCCTCGGCATGCTCGACCGGCTCGTCGACGCCGGCAAGTCGGTCATCGTCGTCGCCCATCACCAGGCAGTGATGGCGCACGCCGACTGGATCATCGACCTCGGCCCCGGCGCCGGCCACGACGGCGGTCAGGTCGTCTTCGAAGGCACACCCGCCGACCTCGTCGCTGCTCGGTCCACCCTTACCGGCCAGCATCTCGCCGCTTACGTCGGCAGCGTCCCTCCCCCGACCTGACCATCTCCCGTCGCTGTCTCTGGACGACATCGCTCCATCTGCGTCCGTGCCGCCGGCGATCCTGTGCCGCGAGCTCCGCGGAGGAGGCTCCGACGCCTGCTCCTCAGAGCTCGAGCGCACGGAGCCATGTCGAAGCATGTGCTGCGACTACCGGCGGACTGTGCCAGAAGGACTGATGCCGCACTTCGATGTGCCGTGACGCTGCTGTCAGCGTCGGCGGCGCCGGGGTGGGGTGAAGAGGAAGTACTCAGGGTCGCCGGGGTGGAAGAGGTGTCGGGTGGTGATGGTCCAGTTGCCTTCGTGGACGAGGTGGTGGTGACGGGTACAGAGCAGGACCAGGTTGTCCAGGGTGGTGGGTCCGCCGTGTTCCCAGTGGATGACGTGGTGGGCTTGGGTGCGTGAGGCGTCGGTGGTGCAGCCGGGGAATCGGCAGGTGACGTCGCGGACCTCGAGTGCTTTGCGTAGGCGTCGTGGAGTGGTGCGGGAGCTGTGGCTGGCGTCGATGACGCGTCGTCCGTTCTGTTCGATGATCGCGGTGATCCAGTCCCGGTCGCCGAGGTCGGTGTCGCTTGCCGCTGTCGAGTCGAGCGGCTCGGGTGGGTCGTCTCCGGGTGGTTCGTCTGAGGGTGGTTGGGGATGTTGTGTGCCTCGCGCTGCCAGCTTCCTCGCGGGATGGTCGGCGGGGAGCCAGGGCGCGTAGTGGTCGACGTCGGCGGGGTCGAGAAGGGCGGGGTCGTCGTAGCGGTCGCCGATGGGGATGCGTTCGCTGGTGGTCAGGACGGGGTCGACCTCGGCGTCGCAAAGAATCCGGGACACGGTCGCTGATCCGATCGGGATGGTCCCGAACCCGGGGAGCAGCAGAGTGCCGCCTCGCCCTGCGGCGTGGTCATCGCTGTGCACCGTCACGGTGACGTGGGGGCGTTGGTCGTGTTTCGTGCCGAGCATTCCACCATCGAGGAGGTGGGTGACGATATCGGTGAGCGCGTCGACGTTGAGGCGTTCACGGGTCGCGGCCCGCACCGCGGGCCGCCCCGCGTGCAGGGACTGGGTCTCGGTGTCGCTGAGCTGACCGCTCTGGTGGTAGTGGGTGACGCGCTGGTCGAACGCGGTGAGCACCGCCGCGGCTGTCTCGGTGGTGAGGAACCCCGCGACCTCGACCCCGTCACCCACGGGCGTGAGCCGCAGGAACTGTGACTCCCGGAGCGCGATCGCGGCCTCGTCCGCGCGTGCCGGGTCGACCACGATCCGCATCGCGGTGATCACCCGGCGCACGTCGCTGACCGTGCCGGTGCGAGCCGCGTGGACACCGGCAGCCTCGAGCCTGGCCCGCTCCTCGAGGACCCGGCCCGCGGGCACACCCCGCACCGCGGTCGCGACCGTCCTGGTGACCGCGGTCACCGCGTCCGAGCTGATCTGCCCGGACAGCCACGCCGCACCGGTGGCACGGAACTCGGTGCGGACCGCAGTCCCGACCGCGACCGTCCCCGACGCACCCGCCGGGGACTTGCCGGCCCGGACCTCCAGGAGCCGCTTCACCGACACGAACCCATCACCCCGGGCCGCGCCCCTTACTCCGACCGCGTAGGTCGCCGTCGTGGCCAGCGCGGTGACCCGGTCCGCGGCCCGGTGCAGATCGACCATCACCTCGACCAGGGCCTCATCACCGAGCCCTTCGATCTGACCCGCGTGCTGGGCCGTCACCAACGAGTCGAGCTCAGCATGGAGCCGCTGCACCGCGACCAGCACGGGGTGCGTCACCATCAACGCCAGAGCTGAACTCATCCCCTGACCTTAGTCGACTCGCGAAACAGAGTCAAGCCATTTCTCGTTTATTTGCAACGCTTTTCGCGATGTTGATCTTGCTTATTCATTGAATCTCGCCTTCATCCACGACCGCCGATTCCTGGCTGTCCGGTGGGTCGCGGAACGCCGAAGGCATGCCAGGTAGTAGCCCCCTACGCCCCCCGGGCTCGGTGACGTACAACGCCCCAGGATCCGTTGGCCCACAGCGACCTCACCGACCCAGGAGCCACGACCCACAGCGAAGGCGTCGCCGGTCTGCCGAGAGGCGGTTGCGCTCGGCGACGACGAACACCATCAGGTGGCAGCTAGCGCGGCACCGGTGGATCGATGTGCAGGAGAGCGACCTCGGGGGTCGGCACCACGACGATCCACACCCGCTTCTTGCCGACGAGCCGCAGCGGCCAGCGCGCGGGCCACATCAGGGAGAAGTGCCGGCCGTACTTCGCACGGTGG
>JANMBJ010000159.1:0-5523 GCA_031360335.1 Candidatus Nanopelagicales bacterium | reverse complement strand
CGTCGAGCACCGGCACGGCCGCCCCGCAGACCGCGCAGACCGACTACGCCGAACGCCTCGCCCGGCTCGAGGGTGCTCGCTGGAAGAAGGTGCTCGACGTCCAGCGGCCCTATCGCTGGAACCTGCGACGCCTCGGTCTCGGTCGCACTCTCGACGTCGGGTGCGGCCTCGGTCGCAACCTCGTGGCGCTCGGGGACGGTGTCGGGGTCGACCACAACGCCGACTCGATCGCGATGGCACGTGAGCGCGGACTGCGCGCCTGGACGACCGAGGAGTGGCCCACGTGCGTCGATGCCGTCGAGTCGAGCTTCGACGCGATGCTCGTCGCGCACGTGCTCGAGCACCTCGACGAGGCGACCGCTGACGCGGTGCTCGAGTCCTACCTCCCCTTCCTCAAGCCCGGCGCGAAGCTCGTGCTGATCTGCCCGCAGGAGAAGGGCTACACCACCGATCACACGCACGTGCGCTTCGTGGACGAGCAGGGACTGCGCTCGACCGCTCGGCGCCTCGGGTTCTCACCGGTGAGGGAGTACTCCTTCCCGTTCCCCCGGGTCACCGGGAAGGTGTTCCCCTACAACGAGTTCGTCCTCATGGCCAAGCGCCTGCCCTAGCCGGTGGTCGTGCTCGCGGTGTCGTGATCGGTCGTTGACGAAGGAGTGGGCATGGACATCCGCGAGCTTGCGGTCCCGGGCGCGTGGGAGATCACGCCGCGTCAGCACGCCGACGACCGCGGGGTGTTCCTCGAGTGGTTCACCGACGAGTCCTTCCGTCGTACGACGGGGCACTCGTTCACGGTCGCGCAGGCCAACTGCTCGGTGTCGCACCGCGGTGTGCTGCGCGGGATCCACTGGTCGGACGTGCCCCCGGGCCAGGCGAAGTACGTGACGTGCACCCGCGGCGCGGTGCTCGACGTCGCGGTCGACCTGCGGGTCGGATCGCCGACCTTCGGGGCGTGGGACGCAGTTCGCCTCGACACAGTCGACCGTCGCGCGATCTACCTGAGCGAGGGACTCGGTCACGCGTTCCTCTCGCTCGAGGACGACTCGACCGTCACCTACCTGTGCAGCACCGCCTACTCCCCCGGCCGCGAGCACGAGATCAACCCCATGGACCCGGGCATCGGCATCGACTGGCCGAGCGACGTAGCACCGCAGCTCAGCGCCAAGGACGCCGCCGCGCCGACCCTCGCCGAGGCACGCGACCGCGGGCTCCTCCCGACGTGGGACGCCACCAGCGCCTACGTCGACACCCTCAAGCCCTGACCGCTGCGAGCTGCCGAGCCGCCGTCACCACCGGTTGATGTGTGATGAGGACGGGCTATACCCCGGTGTGGTTACACATCAACGGTCGTACGGGCTTCAGCGGCCGAAGGACTCAGGGCACCAAGGTCAGTGCCTCTATCAGGCGACGCCGTCCTTGTCACGGTCGCGGCCCTTGTTGGCGTCGTACCAGTCGATGCGACGGAGTATTGCTGTAGCCGACGTCTCGGCCCTGACCGAGGGGGGCAGACGAGTCGGTCTGTAAGCCGGATTCTGTCCCGGTCCCGAAGGACCGGGGGCGACCATCCATCTGGGGCCGTCGTCTCCGACGACCTCGGTGCGGTCTACCCGCAGGCTCGGACGGGCCGTCCTCGAACACCTGCGCAGGAAGCTCCGAAGAGCCGCCCATCTTGACCTTGCTCCGGGTGGGGTTTGCCGAGCCGCGACGGTCACCCGCCGCGCTGGTGGTCTCTTACACCACCGTTTCACCCTTACCGCCGTTGCCGGCGGCGGTCTGTTCTCTGTGGCACTGTCCCGCGGGTCACCCCGGGTGGGTGTTACCCACCACCCTGCCCTCTGGAGTCCGGACTTTCCTCAGCGCAGACCCCGAAGGATCCGAACCGCGGTCGCCCGACCGACTCGTCTGCCCCGCCAGCGTAGCGCGGGCGCACCACCGCCCCGCACGGGAACTGCGTCGACCGACCCGTGGATGGTCGCTACCGTCGCCGGCATGGAGCAGCTGCTGAGAGTCGGTCACGGTCTCGACCAGGTGTGGGTGCAGGACTCGGGTGGTGACGGCCCGGCGGTACTGCTGCTGCACTCCGGGGTGGCCGACTCGACGCTCTACGACGACATCTGGCCGCAGCTCGTCACCCGGGCACGAGCCGTGCGCCTCGACTATCGCGGCTACGGCCGCTCTCCCGTCGCGACCGAGCAGTGGTCCATCGTCGGCGACGTGCTGACGGTGCTCGGGCGGCTCGACATCGAGCGCGCCCACCTCGTCGGGACGAGCATGGGTGGTGGCGGCGCGCTCGACCTCGCGGTGCTGCACCCCGAGTCCGCCGCGTCGCTCACCCTGCTCTGCCCTGGCATCAGCGGGGCGCCGTGGCCGGACGATCCCGAGACGGATGCGGAGTTCGAGCAGGCGGGCGAGGACCCCGAGGCGATGGTCGCGCTGATGGCGCGGCTGTGGGCGGCCTCGGGGCAGGAGCCACGCATTCTCGATCTGCTGCGTCGCGCGGTGCGGTCGATGCCCAACGACAACGAGTTCGAGGTCGATGCGCCGCCGACGTACGACCGGCTCGGCGAGGTCGCGGTGCCGACGACGATGGTGATCGGCGGACTCGACTATCCCGGCCTCGTCGTCGGCAACCACGCAGCGGCAGCCCGGATCCCCGGGTGCCGCGTCGTCGAGCTGTCCGGGTGTGATCACTACCCGAGCATCCGCGAGCCCGAGACGGTCCTTCGCCTGATCCTCGAGACCACGTCGCTGGTCTGAGGACCCGCGCTGCTGGCGTATCTGCTGCTGAGCACGTGCGGTCGGCAGCAGCTAGGGCAGCGAGGCTGGTCCTAAGGGGGCGAACTGCACGGTGCGCCTCGTGGGGTCGGCCGCCGTCAGCCGCAGGGTGACGCGTCGGCCGAGACCGAGTCCGCCGCCCTTCACGTGCGCGCGCACGGCGGGCCAGTGCAGCTGGACGACGTCGTAGTCCTTGCGCTCGTCGACCACGACGGCGGAGTAGTCCTCGCCGACGTGCGACTCGAGCAGCACCGACTCCATGAGGTCGACGCAGGCTCGATCGAGGGCACGGGCCCGCTGGTCGGCGATCTTCAGCTCGTCCGGCAGCGCCGGCAGCCCCTGCAGCGCCCAGTCGGGCACCGGAGTGCCGGACGCGATCGCGAGGCAGCACTCGGTGCCATAGCGATCGACGAGCCGGCGCAGCGGAGCCGTCACGTGGGCGTACGCCGAGGCGACTGCCGCGTGCCGCAGCACGTCGGGCTCGTCGTCGCCCACCGGTCGCAGCACCTGGGTGTAGCCCGCGGACCGCAGCAGGATCGTCACGAGGTTGAGGAACGCCGCGTGCGTCGGCGGGCGCGGGTCGAGGTCGCGCACGAAGCGGGCATAGGACACCTCCTTCGGCCACTCGATCTCGAGGCCCGCAGCGGTACGTCGCAGGCGCTCGTAGTCCTCGGGCGCCGGCGCTGGCATGGTCCGCACGATGCCGACGCCGGCGTCGAGCATCATCCGGGCCGCGCTCATCCCCGTGAGAAGCGAGATCTGCGCGTTCCACGACTCGACCGGGTGCGGTGCGCGCATGGCGAGGCGATAGCCGGGTCCGTCGTCCTCGATCTCCTGGTCGGGCACGCGCACGTCGATGCCGCCGCGCTCGACCTCGCGCTCCTGGCGCAGCCGACCGACGTCGCGCAGCGCGACCAGCGAGTCCTCCGCGGTGCCGTCGTCGATCGCCTTCTGCACCTGGCCGTAGGCCAGCTTCGCGACGCTGCGGACGACGGCCCGCTCGACGTCGACCTCCGCCGTGCTGCCGCTCGAGTCGAGGTCGATCGTCCAGAGCACCGCGGGTCGCGCGACGTCGGAGAGCAACGACGCGGCACCCTCGGACAGCACCGCCGGGTGCAGCGAGGTACGCAGGTCGGGGCTGTAGAGCGTGACGCCGCGTCGGTGCGCCTCGAGGTCGATTGCACCACCGGGTTTCACGAACGCGGCGACGTCGGCGATGGCGTAGTGCACGCGGAAGCCGGTGCCGCGTCGCTCGATGTGGACGGCCTGGTCGAGGTCGGTGGACCCGGCCGGGTCGATGGTGACGAAGGGGAGGTGGGTCGCGTCGCGTCTCGGCGTGCCGTCCGGTGCTGGCGGTGGCTGCGGCGCTGCGGCGACCGCCGCCGCCTCGGCGAGCACGTCGTCGGGGAACGCCGCCGGCACACCCTGCTCGTCGCGGATCGCCTGGAACCCCGCACGTAGCACGTCGCCCTGACGGGTCTGGGCACGCAGCCAGCGGCGAGTCACCCGGTCAACCTATGCGCCGGGTCCGAGATCGGCAGCGCATTCTGCCCGGCCGCGACGCAACCCCGCGTGGGTTCGGCCCGCGCGGGTGGGCGAGGATCGGGACGTGCTCGTGCTGCTGCCGCCCTCGGAGGGGAAGTTCGCTCCTCGCCGCGGCAAGGCGCTCGACCTCGAGGCGTTGTCGTTCCCGTCGCTCACCTCGACGCGCGAGCAGGTGCTCGAGTCGCTCGTGACGTTGGCCCGGGGTGACGTCGATCGCGCCGTGGCGGTGCTGGGCATCTCGCCCCGCCAGGTCGAGGAGGTCCGGCGCGACGCCGCCCTCGATACCGCCCCCACCGCGACCGCGTCGGTCGTCTACTCCGGCGTGCTCTACGAGGCCCTCGACCTCGCGTCGCTCGACACCGCGGCGCGACGTCGGGCGCAGCGCACCGTGGTGGTGTCGAGCGCTCTCTTCGGGGCGCTCCGCCTCGGCGACCGGATCCCGGCGTACCGGCTGTCCGGCCATGTTTCGCTGCCCGGCCTCGGGGCACTCACGGCGCTGTGGCGAGATCCTCTGGCGACCGCGATGACTGAGGCTGCGGGGCGCGGCCTCGTCATCGACCTGCGGTCGGGCACCTACGCCGGGATGTGGAAGCCGGTGGGCGACACCGCATCCCGCACGGTAGCCGTGCGCGTGCTGCAGGAGATGCCGGACGGGAGTCGCACGGTGGTGAGCCACGTCAACAAGGCCACCAAGGGTCACCTCGTACGCCGGTGGCTCGTCGACGGAGCGGATCCCCGAGATGCGGACGCACTGGCTGAGGTCTGCGAGCAGGCCGGTGTGATCGCCGAGCTCGGACCGCGCCCGAAGCCCGGCGCCGTGCGTTCGCTCGACGTCGTCGTCTCGGACCTCTGACCACGTGTGGGTTGTCGCCGCTGTCGCAGGTCTACTCGCCCTCGTGAGCTGCACGGTCTCCCTCGATGCTGCGGGTGACGTCGTGGTCCGCCTCGCTCCGATCCTGGTCTTCCTCGTCGCGGTCACCGTGCTGTCCGAGCTCGGCGACGCGTCCGGCCTCTTCGACGTCGCCGCGCGCGAGTGCGCGCGCCGGGGACGCGGGTCGACCTGGCGGCTGTGGCTGCTGGTCGTGGCGCTGGCGACGCTGTCGACCGTGCTGCGCAGCCTCGACTCTGGGGCTCGCCAGCCACCCTGCTCGGGCGCGAGCGTTGCTGCGCGCGAGGGGTTGCAGTGACCTGGCGCGAGTTCGC
>JANMBJ010000151.1:0-4669 GCA_031360335.1 Candidatus Nanopelagicales bacterium | reverse complement strand
CCCACCCCCCCCCCCCCCCCCCCCCCCCCCCCGGTTTATCTGGGCGGGGGGCCCCCCCCCCCCCCCCGCCACCCCCCACACGACCACTACCCCGCGGGTGGTGTGCGGGGGCCACGGGGTGAGACGGGTCGGCGTGCGGCGGTGGTGCTCCGGTTGGATGTCGGCATGGCGCAGGTGGAGGTGACGGGGGAGAACGCCATCACGCGCCCCTCGACGACCGACCTCGTGCTGCTCGGCGTCGCCGTGACCGCGATCGCCACCTCAGCACCGCTCATCGCGGCGACCGCGGTGCCTCCGCTGGCCATCGCGTTCTGGCGCAGCCTCATCGGCTCGGGCCTCACCCTCCCGTGGGCGCTGTGGCGGCACCGCGCGGAGATGCGGTCGCTGTCACGCCAGGAGCTGCGGTGGACGGCGTACGCCGGTGTCCTGCTGGGCCTGCACTTCGCCGCGTGGCTGCCGAGCCTGCAGTTCACGACGGTGGCCGCATCCACCGCGCTGGTCGCGTTGCAGCCGGTGTGGGCGGCGCTTCTCGCCCGTCGCGCGGGCGCTCACATCCCGCGCAGCGCCTGGATCGGCATCTGCGTCGCTCTGGTCGGGGTGGTCGTGCTCACCGGCGTCGACGTCAGCGTCGATCCGCGTCACCTCATCGGCGACGGGCTCGCAGTGCTGGGCGGGATGCTGTCGGCGGCCTACGTCACGGTCGGCGAGCGTGTGCGCCGCACCGTATCGACGCCGACGTACACCTCGATCGCCTACGCCGTGTCCGCGGTGACCCTGCTCCCGATCACACTTCTCCTCGGCCAGTCGCTGTGGGGATACGGCGCGAGCGGCTGGGCCACCATCCTCGCACTGACACTCGGCGCCCAGCTGCTCGGTCACACGCTGATCAACCTGGTGCTGCGTACGACATCGGCGACCGTCACCAGCCTCGCGATCCTGCTCGAGATGCCCGGGGCAACGATCATCGCGGCCGTCTGGCTCGGTCAGGTGCCGCCGCTCTCGTTGGTCCCCGCGGTGGTGCTGATCTTCGGTGGGCTGGTGCTCGTGATCCGGGCCGGGGATCCGCGGACGCCGACGGAGACGCCCCCGGTGTGACTCCGGGAGTCGGCGTTCGTACAGTGCGATCCATGAGCAGCCAGCCGCGCATCCTGCGCTCTCGTCGTTCCTGTCTCGCCGTACCGGGCAGCAGCCCGAAGATGCTCGAGAAGGCCAAGGGACTCCCGGCCGACCAGGTCTTCATGGACATCGAGGACGCCGTCGCCCCGCTCGCGAAGCCGGATGCGCGCAAGAACATCGTCGCGGCGCTCAACGAGGGCGGCTACGACGGCAAGGTGCGTACGGTGCGCGTCAACGACTGGACGACGTCGTGGACATATCGCGACGTGATCGAGGTCGTGGAGAACGCCGGCCCCAACCTCGACTGCATCATGCTGCCGAAGGTGCAGACGGCCGAGCAGGTCATCGGTCTCGACACCCTGATCACCCAGATCGAGAAGACGATGGGCTTCGAGGTCGGCCGGATCGGGATCGAGGCGCAGATCGAGAACGCGCTCGGGCTCATCAACATCGACGCGATCGCCGCGTCGTCGCCGCGCATCGAGACGCTCATCTTCGGTCCGGCGGACTTCATGGCGAGCATCAACATGAAGACGCTCGTGGTGGGGGAGAACCCGCCCGGCTACGACACCGGCGATGCCTACCACTACATCCTCATGCGGATCCTCATGGCGGCCCGTGCCTTCGACAAGCAGGCCATCGATGGCCCCTACCTCCAGATCAAGGACGTCGAGGGCTACACCCGCGTCGCCGGTCGCAGCGCCGCCCTCGGCTTCGACGGGAAGTGGGTGCTGCACCCCGGCCAGGTCGACGCCGCCAACGGCGTCTACTCCCCGCGCCAGGAGGACTACGACCACGCGGAGCTGATCCTCGACGCCTACGACTACTACACCTCCGCCGAGGGCGGCGCCCGCGGCGCCGTCATGCTCGGCGACGAGATGATCGACGAGGCCAGCCGCAAGATGGCCCTCGTCGTGAGCGCGAAAGGTCGAGCCGCAGCCATGACCCGCACCCAGGAGTTCACGCCCCCGGCGTGAAGCCCCGCTCAGACTGATCCTGCGGTCGTTTCCCGGGGTCAGAAACAGCCACACGATCAGTCTGAGCAGGGGGACTCGTGGCCCAGCGTGGCGGTTCGGTGTGCTGCGCCTGCGTTGACCTGGCAGGGTCTGGTTGTGGCCTCCTCGCGTGACTCCTTCGACGTCGTGGTCGTGGGCGCAGGGATCGTCGGAGCGTTCTGTGCCGACCGGCTCAGTGCGGCCGGCCTGCGCGTGTGCGTCATCGACCGTGGCTCCGTCGTGTCGGGCACCACCGGTGCCGGCGAGGGCAACATCCTCGTGTCCGACAAGGAGCCCGGGCCGGAGCTCGACCTGGCACTGCTCTCGCGGCGGCTGTGGTTCGAGCTGCTCGACGACCTGCCCGAGGCGGTCGAGCTCGACCCCAAGGGCGGACTCATCGTGTCGGCGACGTCGGGTGGTCTCGCGGCGCTCGACGCTGCGGCGGCGGAGCAGCGGGCGCACGGTGTCGACGCCCGGCCGGTGGCCGCCGACGATCTCCCGTCGCTCGAGCCGCACCTGGCGCAGGGTCTCACCGGCGGGATGCACTACCCGCAGGACATGCAGGTGCAGCCGATGCTTGCTGCGGGGCATCTGCTGCGCCGAGCGCGGGCTCGGGGCGCCGACGTACGGCCGCACACGGAGCTGCTCATGATCGAGCGCGGACGCGACGGCGTCGTCACCGGAGCGCTGACGCGCGGTGGCCTCCTCGGGTGCCGGTGGGTCGTCAACGCGGCGGGCACCTGGGGCGGTGCGGTCGCTGCCATGGCGGGAGCGCCGGTCCCCGTGCTGCCGCGGCGTGGCTTCATCCTCGTCACGGAACCGTTGCCTGCGGGCACCGTGCACCACAAGGTCTATGGCGCTGACTATGTCGCCAACGTCGCCAGCGACAGGGCCGGGCTCGAGACGTCTCCGGTCGTGGAGTCCACACGCTCCGGCACGGTGCTCATCGGCGCCAGCCGGGAACGGGTCGGGTTCGACCGTACGACGTCCTACGATGTGCTTGGACGCCTTGCCGCACAAGCGATTGCGCTCTTCCCGGTGCTCGCATCTGCTCGAGTGCAACGCTCCTATCGTGGGTTCCGGCCCTACTGCCCGGACCACCTGCCGGTGATCGGTCTCGACTCCCGTGCCGACGGCCTTGTGCACGCCTGCGGCCACGAGGGTGCGGGCATCGGGTTGGCGCCCGCGACGGCGCTGCTCGTCACCGAATCCATCACCGGAGCACCGCTGTCGATCTCGGTAGAAGCCTTCTCGCCGTTGCGGTTCGGGGAGGTCGCGTGAACGACCGCGCGGAGTTCACAGTGCACGTCGATGGTCGGGAGCTCCCGGCCTACGACGGTGACACGATCGCTGCCGTGCTCGTCCGCGACGGTCGCGTGTCCTGGCGGCGTAGCCGGATCGGGGACCGGCCGCGCGGGTTGTTCTGCGGCATCGGTGCGTGTCAGGACTGCCTGGTGACGGTCGATGGGGTGCGGGGAGTGCGGGCGTGCCTCGCGCCGGCTCTCCCTGAGGCATATGTCAGCACCGACGAGGGATCGTCCGATGAGTGACCCACGCATCGAGCATGTGGACGTTGTCGTGATCGGCGCCGGTCCGTCGGGTCTTGCTGCGGCGGTTGAGGCGAGCAGTGACGGGCAGCACGTGGCTCTCCTCGACCAGAACGCCCGCGTCGGCGGCTCCTACTGGCGCCACTCACCTGCGGACCTCGACGGCTCTGCCGAGGTCGAGCTGCATCACGACGGCACGACACTGCGCCGCCTGCTCGACCGGCTGGACCGGGTCGACGTGCGTACGGAGCACACGGTGTGGGGCCTCGAGCGACGTGCCGAGGGGTTCCGTGTCCGCGCCCTCCACGGCGAGATTCGACGTGGCCCGGTCGTGCTCGACACGGCGTCCGTCGTGGTCGCGACAGGGACGCACGACCGGGTCACGCCGTTCAGCGGATGGACCCTGCCAGGGGTCATGACCGTGGGAGGTGGGCAGGCGCTGCTCAAGGGCACCCGGGTGGCACCCGGCACTCGGGTGCTGCTCGCCGGCTCGGGGCCGCTCCTGCTGGTCGTCGCCGACGGGCTGCTGCGATCCGGGGTGGACGTGGCGGCGGTGGTCGAGTCGGGTCACCCGACGAAGTACGGCATGCATCCGCGGGCGTGGTCGGGACTGTCGGCACGCACCCAGGAGGCGACGACCTATCTCGCCACGCTGGCGCGCCATCGAGTGCCCTATCTCGCGGGTTGGCACATCGTCGCGGCTCATGGGACCGCCCGGGTCGAGCGCGTCACCGTCGCCACCCGGCGCGGCAAGAAACGCGAGTTCGATGTCGACTCTCTCCTGGTGTCTCACGGGTTCACGCCCGCGCTCGAGCTGCTGCTGCAGGTCGGCCCGGACACTCGTGTCGACAGCGACGGGTCTCTGGTCGTGGTCGTCGACGAGGAGCAGCGCACGAGCGTTCCGGGCGTGCTCGCCACCGGCGAGGTCACGGGTGTCGGAGGTGCCTCGCTGGCGATCCTCGAGGGCTACGTCGCGGGCCGTGCGCTGAGTCGACGCCCGGTGGATCCTGC
>JANMBJ010000142.1:0-14555 GCA_031360335.1 Candidatus Nanopelagicales bacterium | reverse complement strand
GAGGACACCGACGATGCCCGCGCCGGGTCGCTGGGCCTGCAGGCACGTGCGGTGCTCGACCTCGCCGACGCGCTGGAGACCGAGCTGGAGGAGCGCGGTGGCACGAAGCTCATGCGCGACGTCGAGCTGCCCCTGCTCCATGTGCTCGCCGACCTCGAGCAGGTGGGCATCGCGGTCGACACCGACCACCTCGACCGGCTCGACGCGGAGTTCGGCGACGCGATGCGCGGCGCGGAGACGACGGCGCACGAGCTGGCCGGGCGACCGTTCAACCTCGGATCGCCCAAGCAGCTGCAGGAGATCCTCTTCGGCGAGCGTGGCCTGCCGACGACGAAGAAGATCAAGACCGGATTCACCACCGACGCCGAGGCGCTCGCCGACCTGTTCGCCAAGACGGCCGACCCGCTGCTCGAGCAGCTGCTGCGCTGGCGCGACGTGTCCAAGCTCCGTCAGACGGTGACGGGTCTGCTGGCCGCGGTGCAGGACGACGGTCGGATCCACACGACGTTCAACCAGATCGTCGCGGCGACCGGGCGCCTGTCGTCGCAGGACCCCAACCTGCAGAACATCCCGATCCGCACCGACGAGGGTCGACGCATCCGCAGCGGCTTCGTCGTGGGCCCGGGCTATGAGTGCCTGCTGACGGCCGACTACAGCCAGATCGAGATGCGCATCATGGCCCACCTGTCGGAGGACGAGGGCCTCATCGAGGCGTTCAACTCGGGCGAGGACCTCCACCGCTTCGTCGCGTCGCGAGTGTTCGGCGTCGAGCCGAGCGATGTCGATGCCGAGATGCGGCGCAAGATCAAGGCGATGTCCTACGGCCTCGCCTACGGCCTCTCGCCGTTCGGCCTCTCGGCACAGCTCGGCATCGAGACCTCCGAGGCCAGCCGCCTGATGAACGAGTACTTCGAGCGCTTCGGCGGGGTGCGCGACTACCTCCGCGATGTTGTCGACCAGGCGCGCGGCACCGGCTACACCGAGACGATGCTCGGTCGCCGTCGCTACCTGCCGGATCTGACGTCCGACGTACGCCAGCGCCGGGAGATGGCCGAGCGGATGGCGCTCAACGCCCCGATCCAGGGCTCTGCGGCCGACATCGTCAAGGTTGCGATGCTCGCGGTCGACGCGGCGCTGCGCGAGCAGGGGCTGCGCTCGCGGATGCTGCTCCAGGTCCACGACGAGCTCGTGCTCGAGGTCGCTGCGGGAGAGAGGGAGGCCGTGGAGGCTGCCGTACGCCAGGGCATGGGCGGCGCGGTCCCGCTGACCGTGCCCCTCGACGTGTCGGTCGGGATCGGCCGCACCTGGGAGGACGCCGGGCACTGATCCGCTCGGGGGAGTCGGCTTACCCATCGGCGTTGATGTCCGGCACGGTCTCCCACGTGACGATACGGCCCGTTCCGTCAGTTCGGAACGACTCGCGCGCGTCTCGGGTGCCGAGTGGGCTGACGCGTGCCACACTCACCGCCCATGGCCCTCCTTGGTCGGCGTACCGCCGCTGTCACTGTCGTCACCGCCGCAGCCCTGCTCCTTGTCGGCTGCGGGACTTCGTCGCCGGAGATCCCACGTGCTCGTCAGGTGACTCCCAACGTGGCGTTCAACGGGTGCGACAAGGTGACGTGCGCGGACACCCTCAACGGGGCGGCGTACAAGATCGAAATGCCCACGACATGGAACGGCACCCTGCTCATCTACTCCCACGGGTATCGGCAGGCCCAGCCGTCTCCGCCGAACTTTGAGCCGGTGGACACGAAGGCCCAGGACGCCCAGGACGCCCAGACCGCAACCACCCTGCTGAGCCAGGGGTATGCGCTGGCCGGTTCGTCGTACAAGTCCAACGGGTGGGCCGTGGCTGATGGCGTCGCTGCGGCAGAGGACCTTCACGCCTTCTTCGCAGACAACATCGCCCAGCCTTACCGCACGCTGGTCTGGGGATCGTCACTCGGCGGTCTCATCACGCAGACCATCGCGGAGAAGCACCCTGATTGGGTTGACGGGGCAGCACCACTCTGTGGAGCCGTTGCGGGCGTGGTGCCGAACATGGATGTCGCGCTCGATGTGTCCTACGCCGTCAAGACGCTGATCTACCCCGAGATGAAGCTGACCGGCTACGCAACCTACGAAGAATCCGTCGCCAACTGGACCGAGGCAGTCAAGCGGCTCGTCGCTGCAGCGAGCGACACCGCGGGTGGTGGCACGGCAAAGGTGCTCTACGTCGCGGCGTTGATCGACGCGCCCAGCCAGACCAAGACCTTCGACGGCTCGACCGTCGAGGCCAAGGTGAAGGCCACGGTCGAGGCGCTCGCGACGGGACTCGGCTACGCAACCTTCGCCCGCTACGACCTCGAGCAGCGCTTCGGCGGCAATCCCTCGGGGAATGTCAACGTCGACTACGCCGCCCGAATCTCCGCTTCGGAGAAGTCGCTGATCGACGCGGTCACCCCTGGTGGTGCCGAACAGTTCAGCGGACTCCTCCAGTCGGGCTCACGCGTGACCGCAGACCCCGCAGCTCTCGCGAAGGCGCTCGCTGAGGGTGGCGACCCGAAGGGCACCATCACAAAGCCCGAGATCACCCTGCACACGGCCTCAGACCCGCTGGTGCTCTCGCAGAACGAATCGTTCTTGCGCGCCCGCTACGACGCGGCTCTCAAGACCGGCGCGGCCACGGCCGATCTCGTCCAGCTCTACACGGTGGCGCCCGCGACTTATCCGGAGTCGGCGGGTGCACCCTATGGCGCTGGGCACTGCAACTTCACCTCGCAGTCGCAGGTCGCGGTCATCAATGCGCTGACCGCCTGGGTCCAGAACGGCGTGTTCCCGGGCACGACCGGCGTCGAGGCCGCCATGGGGACCCAGAGCGGGTTCTCAGCTGCCTGGTCGCCAGGTCCCTGGCCCGAGCCCCTCACCGAGATCGGCTGAGGGACGGTGTCACTCCTGTGTGGTCAGTGCCGCCGGCACCGCGCCTCGTCTGTGTGCCAGTGCGCCGACCAGGCACAGCAAGGTCGACACGCCGAGCACTGCCGTGGCGATCTGTCCAGGTGATCCGTGCGCGACCGTGAGAACCGTGAGGACAAGGACGACGACTGCAGCCCAGACCTCAAGGGCGGCTAGTCGATCCTGCGCAGCGAGTCTGCTGAACAACACGAGGTAGGCGACTGCTTCGGCGGTGCCCGCGAGGCCGAACAACCACGCCTGTCCCACGACCGAGTCGTAGCCGCCGCCCAGAACTACAGGCAGCAGTCGCGGGCCGAGCGCGAGAACGCTCAAGGTCACCGTGAGCCCGAGCCCGACGATCACCATCACGCCACGGGCGAGGGCCGATCGGTCTCCCTCGGCCAACCGCGGAAACACCACCACTGCGACAGCCTGCGGCAACCAGAACGCGATCTTGATGATGATGGCCCCAGCGGCATAGGCGCCAGCGTCCTCGGCCGTGAGTGAGTGGCGCGCCAGCAGCAGGTCAGCGTTGGTGAATACGAACATCGCAAGCAATGCGTGCGTGGTGTGCCACATCTCGGTGCGCACGGCTCGAGGCAGAGCCGGACCAGGTGTCCATGGCAATCCCGCGCGTCGGTGGATCATGAACCACGCCAACCCGGATCCGACGACCATCGCTGCGAGCGTCCAGAGCACCGACTTCGTCACGATGAGAGTCACAACAGCCAGACCGGCACGTCCGACCGCGAGTACGGCGTACATCCAGCCGACGGTTGCGAACTCTTCGCGGCCCTGCTCACGGCCGATCCCTACACCCGCGATGGTGAGCGGGAACAGCGTCATCGCCACCAGCACCGTCGGCAGTCCGTCGAGGCGAAGCGCAACGACAGCCATCGGCACGATGGCCAGACCCACCAGCGTCACGACCGCTCCGGTCACGAGCGCCAGACGAGCGAGTGACGCGCCGTCTGCGCCGGCCTGGTTCGCAGCGACGCGGCGCGCTGCGACTGTCTGAACGGCCAGCGGGACGACGGCACCGATGACGAGGAGACCCATGAGGGTGCTCAACTCGCCGAAGGTTGCCGGACCGAGCAGTCGGGCACCGAGCACCGACAGGGTGTAGCCGAGGACCTGGCCGACCGCAATGCCCGCAGCGACCAACACGCCGGAGCCCAGCAGCCCCGAACGAGCGGTCGGTGGACCACTCGGGTCGATGTCGGTCACGGTGTCGCCTCGCGGTTGATCGGAGCACACGGGTGGGTCGGTCCGGGGTCGCCCGGCGCCGACCCGTCACGATAGGCCCGGTCGCGCCACCGTGGCGTGTGCCTTGAGCGAGGAGCATCGGTGACTGGAGTGTCGGGCGAGAGGTCCAGGGACCGCCTTGTGCTCATCGTCGTTGCGACGCTCGTCGTGGTGGTGCTCGGTCCAGCGCTGCGCCCCGGGTATGCCCTGGTGGGCGACCAGGTGTTCGTGCCGGACCAGTCGCTGATTCCCTGGATGGTGGGTCTCGGTGGCGGGCTCCCGCGCGCGGTCCCGCAGGACGCAGTGGTCGCGTTGCTGACGGGTCCAGTGCCCGGGTGGATCTGGGAGAAGGCGGCTCTCGTCGCTGCTCTCGCCGTGCTGGGGCTCGGCGTCGCGCGGCTGTTGCGTCCTGCGGGCCGCCGGGCCGGCGTTGTAGGCGCTGTGGTCGCTGTGTGGTCGCCGTACGTCGGAGAGCGGCTCCTCCTCGGCCACTGGAGCCTGTTGCTCGCGGTGGCGATGCTCCCGTGGGCGCTGGTCCACGCCGATGCCGCGCGGGCAGGATCGAGTCGAGCTGTGCTGCGTTGGCTGCTCGTGCTGGGCCTCGCATCGCTCACCGTCTCGGGGGGACTCTTGGTACTCGCCTTGACCAGCCCGTTGCTGCTGCTCCCCGGTCGTCTCGACCGTCGGTTCCGGGCTCGGGGACTTGTCGGCGGGATTGTCCTGCAGCTGCCGTGGCTCGTGCCTGCGCTGCTCCATCCAGCCACGGCGGCGGCGGGCGGCGCTGACGTGTTTGCCCTGCGACCGGAGGGTCCGTGGGGAGTCCTCGCTACCGCATTGGGTACCGGAGGCGCGTGGAATGCCGACGCCGTGCCCGGCTCACGAGCCACTCTTCTCGGGCCGCTTGTGACCCTGGCCCTGGTGGTGCTCGCCTTGCTCGGCGGGGGAAGCGTCGTCGGCGTCCTCGGCCGACCTGTCGCGAGGGTTCTGGTGCTCGGCGCGACGATCGGGCTCATCGTCGCGGTGTGCGGTGCCTGGTCAGTGACTGCGGGGCTCACGCAGTGGTGGGTGCAGTCAGTGCCGGGTGGCGGTCTCGTCCGCGACGGACAGAAGTGGCTCGCGCCTTGGCTGATTCTGCTCGCGGTTGCCGCGGCGCTGGGGGCCGTGCGGGTGTCGCGTTGGGCTGCCCGGCGCACCGCGGACGGCCTCGTCGGTTCGATTCTGGTTGCAGCGGCAGTCGCGCTCCCCCTACTCGGAACGCCAGACCTGGTCTGGGGCGCCACCGGCCACCTTGAGTCCGTCGACTACCCCGACGACTGGGCGGCCGCCCGTGCGCTGCTCGCCTCAGACCCGGCGCCCGGCGACGTCGTCGCCCTTCCGTGGTCGACGTTCCGCCGGTTCGACTGGAACGTCGGGCGCACGGTGCTGGATCCGGCGCCTCGTGCGATGCCACGGACCGTGGTTGTGTCCGACTCACTCGTCGTGCGTCGTGGCGACGTGCTCGTCACAGTGCCGGGTGACGATCCCAGGTCGCAGCAGATCGGTCACGCGCTCGAGACGGGACTTGATCTTGGCCCTGTGCTGCGCGACACCGGGATCGGCTGGATCCTGGTCGAGCGCACCGGCTCGGCGCCGACGTTGCCGTCATCGGCAGTCAGCGTCTTTCAGGGCCGTGACCTGGCGCTCTACCGCCTTGCCTCGCCGGAGCCAGCGCCCGTGCTCACCGGGGTCGTGGTCGTGCTGGCTGGCAACTCGGCAGCTGTCCTTGTCCTGCTCGGCGCGTCGCTCACACTCGGCGCTGGGCGCGTGGTTCGGCGCCCCGACTCGAGCCGAGAGGATGCGGCGCCAGAGGCTACCGGCTGGTAGGGTCCGCGGAACAGTTCGTCGAGAAGGGATCGCCCATGTCGGGTCTCGTTGCCGGGTTCATCGCTGCAATCGTCGGTGGAGTGCTCGCTGTCGGTGGTGGAGTCGCACTCGTGAGCAGCCAGGGTGGCGGAAGCTTCCCGACGCAGAACACCGGTTCGATCACGGTCTACGGACAGAACTGACACCACGCGCGCGTTGCGCCGCGTGAACAACTCGCCGGACGAGGTCGTCGCCCTTCAGGGGGTGGCGACCTCGTTGGTCGTTTCGGTGACACGGGGCACCTCGTCGTCGGAGGGATGCTCGAGGTGCACGTGCGCCGGTTCAGGATCAAGCACTGGGGGAGCGGACTCGAGGCCCGTGGCAACGGCCAGCACCCGCGCGAAGCTCCGGGCAGCAGTGTCCCAGCCGAACTCCCAGGTGCGAGCCGCCGCCGCCGCGCCGAGCCGCGAGCGCAGCTCCGGGTCGTCGAGGAGCAGGCGCAGCGCGTCGGTAAACCCCGGCTGGTCGTCGACCAGCAGCCCCGTCACACCGTCGACGATCGACTCGGCGACACCGCCGGCCGCCGCGTAGCCCACCGAGGGTACGGCGTAGCCGGCAGCCTCCATGACGACGAGACCCCAGCCCTCCTTGAGGGACGGCAGGGCGAGCACCCAGGCTCGCGACAGCTCGAGATGCTTCGTCTCCTCGTCAGCGAACCCGAGGAAGTCCACGAGGTCGGTCACGCCGAGGCGTTCGGCCCGCGTTGCCAGCTCCGGCGCCCACCAGCCGTCGCCGACGACGGCGACCCGAAGGTCAGGATGCTCGTGCCGTAGCGCGGCGGCCGCGGCCAGCACGTGCTCGACGCGCTTGTGCGGGACGAGCCGCCCGAGCACGAGGATCCGTGGATGGTCGGCCGGCTGGGCGTCGCGAACGGGGCGCTCGACACCGTTGTGCACCACATCGATGCGTCGATCGGCTACCCCGAGCTCGACGAGCTCGTGGCGGGTCGCCTGCGATACCGCCACATAGCGACTAGTGCGGTAGAGCCACGGCGCAACCCGAGACTCGAGCGCCCAGCCGATCCGAGCTCGGACAGGGCCGTAGACGACCGGCCACTGTTCGCGATGGACGTGGTGCACCAGCACCACGACGGGTGTCCGACCGGTCAAGGTCGAGCCGAAGGGGACGCCGTTCTGCACGTCGACGACGACGTCGAAACGCCCCAACCGGCGCAAGAGCTGGCGCACGAAGACGTGTGGGTAGACGCCGAGCTTGCTGCCTCGGCGTACGAACCGAACGCCGTCGGCGACCTCGTCGTCAGGCGCGTTCTCGTGGGCGGCGCACAGGATCGTCACGTCGTGCCCCGCGATCGCGAGGGCCGTCGCGATGTTCTCGACGTAGACCTCCGACCCTCCGCCCTCGGGGTTGCGGGTGTCGCGCCAGTTGCAGAACAGCACGCGCAGGGGACGGTACGTCGCGGGCCGGTCGCGCGACTCCAGCGGTGGCACCGACGCTCCTCCCTGTGATGGCCGGGGTCGCGTCACCGGCGACCAGTCATGTTACCCCTGAGTAGGACACGGTCGACCCGTGCACGCGAGGCCACTCCGGTCGGGTACCGTCCGCGCCGTGAGCAGCAAGGATCAGCCGGAGTTCCGGGCGACCCTCGGTCGCTCGGTCGCGCTCCTGTCGGCGTTCCGCAAGGAGCAGAGCGACCCGGATCTGTTCTATGGCGCACTCGCGCGCGACTCCGCCTCCCAGGTCGACGCCTACCTGCCCCTGGACGGCGCGCGCGTGCTCGACGTCGGCGGTGGACCGGGCTACTTCGCCGATGCGTTTGAGGCACGGGGTGCCACCTACCTCCCGCTCGACGCGGACGCTGGTGAGCTCTCGCTTCATGGCCGCGATCCCGGGCCCCGGACTGTGCTCGGTGACGGAGCTGCACTGCCGTTCGCCTCGGGCGCGTTCGACGTCGCCTACTCGAGCAATGTGGCCGAGCATGTGCAGGAACCCTGGAAGATGGCCGACGAGATGGTCCGGGTGACCCGTCCCGGCGGTCTTGTCTTCCTGTCCTACACACTCTGGTACGGCCCGTGGGGCGGGCACGAGACGGCGCCGTGGCACTACCTCGGAGGGGACCACGCTGCGCGTCGCTACACCGACAAGCACGGGCACCGGCCCAAGAACGAGTACGGCGAGTCGCTCTTCCGCACGACAGCCGCCGCGGGTGCCCGATGGGCGGGTGCTCGTCGTACTGATGGAACCCTGACCGACGTCCGGCTCGTGCCCCGATACCTCCCTCGGTGGGCGCGAGGACTCGCTCGCGTCCCTGGTGTTCGCGAGGTGGCCTGCTGGAACTTGGTCGTCGTAGGTCGGCGCAGCTGATGAGCCGGCTGGCGTGGCGCATCCGCCTGATGGCGACCTGCGCAGTCCTCGCGGCCGTGGCCTTCACCCAGTCGCCCGGACTCACGGCGGCGGACACCAAGCTCGACCTGACCCAGAACCCGAGCGCGTTTCTCGAGCGCGCGCTCCACCTCTGGGACGATCTGGCATTCTTCGGGCAGCTGCAGAATCAGGGCTACGGGTATCTCTTTCCGGTCGGTCCGTTCTTCTGGATCGGCCACACGCTGCACCTCGAGCCCTGGATCGTGCAGCGCGTCTGGTGGTGGCTCCTCCTGTGCACCGCGTTCCTGGGGCTGGTGCGGCTGGGCCGGCTTGTGGGGTTGACTCGCCCGTCGGCCCGTTGGACGGCCGGGATCGTGTTCGCCCTGTCGCCCAGGGTCGTGTCGACTCTCGGCCCCATCTCAGTGGAGACCCTGCCGTACGTCCTGACGCCGTGGATGCTCGTGCCGCTGGCGTCTCTGCGTGCTGACGGGAGGGTGCGGCGGGCGGCCACTCGGTCGGGACTGGCCGTGCTGCTCATGGGCGGCATCAACGCTGTTGCGACCGTCGTAGCAGGTGCACTGGGTGCCCTGTGGATCGCCACCGAGACTCCCCGGTCGATCCGGCTTCGGCTGGGACTGTCGTGGGCCGGAGCGGCGGCCCTTGCGACGGCGTGGTTCCTCGGTCCGCTCGTCCTCCTCGGGCGCTACTCCCCTCCCTTTCTCGACTGGATCGAGTCGGCGTCCGTCACGACCTCCGTCACCGATGGCAGCGCGAGTCTGCGCGGCGTCACGGACTGGGTCGCGTACGTGGGGGGAGCCGGCGGATCGCAGTGGCCGGCCGGCTTCGCCATGGTCAACGAACGGTTGGTCGTCGTCGGGACCGTCGTGGTGGCGGCGGCCGGCACCGCTGGACTTGCACTCAGACGCACGAGGCACCGCCGATTCCTGGTCGCCTCGTTCTCGATCGGCCTCGTCGCGATCGTCGGGGCACACGTGTCGGCTGCAGGCCCCTGGGCAGATGGACTCGCGGCCCCCGCGGTCCGAGACCTCCTGGATGCGGCCCTGGCTCCACTGCGCAACGTCCACAAGTTCGACGTGTGGCTCCGGTTGCCGCTAGCCGTGGGCGTCGGCTGGACGCTGACGGCGATCCTCGATGCCGGGGCTCGCGGTCGCGTGCCGTACGCAAACATGGCGCGACGGTTGAACCCACGGCTGGTGCCGCAGGTCATGGCCTGGCTGCTCGTCGTGGCGATGGGCTCTGGGATCGCCGCCGCCACCTGGCCGGCGGTGCGCGGTGACCTCACGGTCGGCCGCACGTTCCTGTCGGTTCCGGGTTACTGGCTCGACACGACCGCGTGGCTGGCCTCGACGAGTGGGCGAGGGCGTGCGCTCCTCGTGCCCGGAGCCTCCTTCGGAACGTATCTGTGGGGTCAGAGCCATGACGAGCCGCTCCAGGTGTTTGCCACCACACCGTGGGCGGTGCGGGACGCCGTGCCCCTCTCGTCCGCTGGCAACATCCGCGCCCTCGACCTCGTGGAGTCGATGTTCACCGATGGTCGCGGTGATCCCCACCTCGCCGACTACCTGGCCCGGATGGGCGTCGCCTACGTCGTCGTGCGCAACGATCTGAACTACACCGCGGCGAGCTCACCCCGGCCCTCGCTCCTGCACCAGACCCTCATCCGGTCCGGAGGGTTCGACCTGGAGCAGACCTTCGGCCCGTTGCTGGCGGGCTTCGAGACGGACAACCTGAAGGTCGATGCGGGGATCGACGGTGCCTACCACGCGGTGGAGATCTACCGTGTCGCCTCAGCCGCGGCCGACCCGCGGGTGCAGCTGCGCGACGCGAGCCGTCCCGACGTCGTCGACGGAGAGTCGGAATCCTTGCTCGGACTCCTGGCGATGCCCGGCGAGTCACGTCGTTCGGTGGTGCGCACCGGAGACTTGCCCGCGGACTCATCGACCGGTCGGTCCGTCGTCACCGACTCGGGCCGTCGCCTCGAGGTGGACTTTGGCCGGGTCCATGACAATCGTTCCAGCACGCTCGACCCCGGGGATCCGTGGACGGTGGCACGACGCGTGCACGACTACGGCGTGAGCCCGGCGATCCCCTTGCCGGTCTCGGGGCCACCCGACGGGGTCGGCGTGACCGCATCGTCGAGCCGAGGTGACGCAGCGAGCGTCGTGCTGGATCCGGCGTCGGGTCCGTGGAACGCCGTCGACGGCGTCGACTCCACGGCCTGGTTCCCGAGACCCTTCGACCGCACCGACCCGTGGTGGCAGATCCAGCGGTCGTCGCCGATGGAGATTGGTGGCGCCGTGGTCCGCCTCGCCACGACGACCCCGGTGTCCTCCGGCAGCGCCGTCCTCCGGATCACCACCGACACGCAGGAGAGGGACCTGCCCGTCGTCCTGCCTTCCGCACCGGTGGTGCTGCCTGCCGACCTGGGGCCGACGCGTCGGCTGCGATTCACGCTGACGTCCGTCGACGCGCCGTCGGGCACGGGTGTCGGGATCGCGGAGGTGACCCTCGCCGGGGTAGACGGCCGACGGTCGTTGTACCTCCCCGCCAGCAGGGGACGCGACGAGGCACTTTCCCTCACGGTCCGTGGTGGCTCCCGTCTGCCCTGCGTCGTGCGCTATCCGACCGTCTGTCTACCGTCCCTCGGGCGGTCCGGGGAGGAAGCCCGCGGGCTCGACCGCACCGTCGACACGAGCGGCATCACCGGTGACCTCCATGTGACCGCGCAGCCACGCCCGGGGAGGGCCCTCGACGACCTGCTCCAGCCGACCGGAGCCGCCCCTATCGCTTCCGCGAGCAGCACCTGGGTCGCCGACCCTGCCGCCCGAGCCCAGGCCGCGATCGACGGTGACCCGTGGACGGCATGGGTGGCGGACACGGGCGACCGGCGACCGACCCTCCGGATCGCACTGCCGCACCCGGTACGCATCTCCTACCTGCGCCTCATCGAGAACGCTGGCCTGGGCGCGTCACGACCGCTGGCCGTGTCCGTCGCCGTGGGCGACGAGCACTTCACCGCCATCAGCGACGATCGCGGCTTCCTCCGCTTCCCGCCGACGCTGACGTCACGGATCGAGCTCACGGTCACCACGTCCCAGCCCGTGCTCAGCTACGACTCGGCGTTGGGGCGGAGCACGGTGCTGCCCGTCGGGATCAGCGACCTCTCGCTGGGGGAGGCCGACTCCCTTCGCCAGGAGATAGACCGGACGCGGGCAGTCTCACTGCCGTGCGGATCGGGTCCGTCGATCACCGTCGACGGCTCGGCGGGGGTGCCGACCTCGTTGTCGACCACGATCGGCGAGGTCCTCGATGGCGTTCCGGCCACGGCAACGTCGTGCGGCCCCGCATCGCTCTCGCCAGGCGCTCACCGACTTCTCGCGGCGTCGGTGCCCACCTTCGACGTGACGTCCGTGGTGTGGGCGGCGACGAGCGGTGTCGCGACGCTGGCGCAACCGACAGTGACGTCGTGGAGCGCCAACGCGCGCACGATCGCGGTCCCGCTGTCGCCCGAAGTCCGCACGCTCGAGCTCGCCGAGAACGCCAACGCTGGTTGGGT
Source organism: Candidatus Nanopelagicales bacterium (assembly GCA_031360335.1). Taxonomy (GTDB): domain Bacteria; phylum Actinomycetota; class Actinomycetes; order S36-B12; family CAIYMF01; genus Longivirga. The sequence goes on along the minus strand of JANMBJ010000142.1, from coordinate 2,575 downwards.
CGCGAGGTTGGGGGGCGTCGACCTCGAGCCTCTTCGGGTCGACGGCTGGCGCCAGGCGTGGCTGCTGCCGGCAGGTCTCAGCGGCGTCGTCGAGATCGACTTCGCTCCCGATCGCCCCTACCGCTCCGCACTGCTAGCCGGGGTAGCAGCGGCATTGCTGCTCGTGGTGCTCATGCTCCTGCCGTCCCGTCGCAGGATCCCGCAGCTCCTCGAGCGCCGGTCCGCCGTGCCTGCGGGCACACGTCTGCTGCTCTTGACCGTGGTCGCGGTCGCGGCTCTCGGGGTGGCTGGCACCTGCGCCGCACTCGCCGCCTTCGTGCTCGTTCGCCGACGAGGTTCTGCAGCCAGGGTGGCCGGCGCAGGGGTTCTCGTCGCCACCACCATTGCGATGGCCGCGCCGTGGCCGGCGGGGACCGTCTGGGCCGACCCGTGGCGGGCCGTCGCGGCGGTCGTGGTGTCGGTCGGGACGGGTGTCGTCGCGGGCTCGGTGTTCGCGGCGGGGCTCAGAAACGGTGCGCCCAGCGCTGTACGGGGCGTTCGACCAAGCGATAGGTGACCGCGGAGATCGCCACCGTGACGGGCACCAGGACGGCGAGCAACACCAGTGCGCCTCCGCTGAAGTAGTTGATGCCGAGTGCCGGCGCAAGGAGTCGGAGCAGCATGAGGTGCCACAGGAAGATGCCGTAGGAGATCAGACCCAGCCGTCGAGGTCCGCTCCGCGACAGCTGGGCGGCAAGACCCCCACGCTCCCCGACGATCGCGGGGAGAAGCAGGAAGAAGGCTGCGCCGAGGTAGAGCCAGTGCTTGATCATCGTCTCCCACGCACCAGTCGGCGTGAAGTCATAGGAGCCGCCGATCGGCGTGATCACGACCGCGAAGAGTGCGAGTGCTATGACGAGCGACGTCACCTGGTCACGACCAGCAGCGACAGCGAAGCGCACGAGCGCAGGTGGTCGCGGCTGGCGCGATCGCACCTCGATGAGCGCGAGAGCCATGCCGGCCGCGAACCAGTCGAGGTAGGCGGGGAGCCAGTAGCCGGAGAGGAACGGCAGGACGTCGGTCGTGACCTTCACCGTGTTGTAGACGAGCGCCACGACGACCATGGCCGCGAGGAGAGCCGCCTGTCGTCGCATCGTCGCGGCCGCACTGCGCTGTTTGCGGCCGAGCGCGAGCATCCCCAGGAACGGCAGTGCTATGTAGAACGTGATCTCGGTGCAGAGGCTCCAGGTCTGGCTCAAACCTTCAGCGGCGCCGCCGGGCTGGTAGATCTGCAGCGCGAGGAGGTGCCTCCACCACTGCCCGGCTGGCACCGGCTGGATCTCCGGCAGGAAGCGCAGCGTCACGGCCACGACCAGCCAGTAGAGGGGAAGGATGCGCGCGGCCCTGCGCAGCGCGTAGCGGCCATGACGCGGACGTGACCTACCCTCGATCGCCGCGCGCACCCACGGCCGATAGAGCAGGAAGCCGGACATGAGGAAGAACAGCGGCACGCCGAAGTCGAAGCGGCCGAGGATGTGGCCAACGGTTCCCGAGACCACCATCCCCGTGCTGTAGGCGACGTGGGTCACGACGACCATGAAAGCCGCGAGCGCCCGATAGCCGTCGAGGGCCGCGAAGTGCGCCCCGCCCGACACCTCTGGTCGGTGCTCGTCCACGCCCCGCATCACGGCGGGAGAGGGGTTGCGCTCCGAGGTGGACACGTTGCCTCCTGTCGCGACATTCGTGCGGTGGGGTCGGTGGGCTTTGTCCGGCCGACACGCAGGTTACGGGAAAGTGTCGACTGGTTACCCGCCAGTCACTTATCCGCTACCGTTCGGCCGTCATCGCAGGGTTTCACTGGAAGGAATAGCATGCGTCGAGGTCTGGGTCTCGTCCTCATCGGCCTGGGGGTGGCTCTGCTTGTGCTGGCGCCGATGCTCAAGTTCTATGCCGTGCCCAAGCTGGCTGTGGCACCGCTCGACCTCAACCCAGCCAACACCTCCAACTCCTCCGGGACGGTGGCGACGGTCGTCGACCTGGCCACCGGCACGGAGAAGCAGAACGTCGATCTGCTGAGCACCCGACGCACCAAGGCCGACGTGCCCGCGTCCCAGCAGGCCGGCGGAAACATCGGGGTCTATGACTCGATCAGCGTCATCAGCCTGAAGTCCAACCCCGCCGGAACTCCGTATCTCCCGGCGAGCCCGGAGCGGTACGCCTTCGACCGCACCACCAACGTGCTGGTCGCCGCGCAGGGAACCAACGTGGGCGGCACGCCGATCACCGCCGACATGATCGGCACTGACACCCAGATGCCGCTGAAGATGCCGTTCTTCTCCGAGAAGAAGACCTATAGCGTCTTCGACTCCTCGATCATGAAGGGTGCCCCCGCCGAGTTCGTGGGCGAAGAGGCCGTCCTCGGCCTCGGTACGTACAAGTACGACCAGAAGATCCCGGCCACCGACATCGGCAAGCAGGGCGACGCGACGATCATGTATCAGAACGACACGGTCATGTACGTAGAACCGCTCACGGGTCAGGTCGTCAAGGGGTCCAGCGCGGTCAAGCAGTGGCTGAAGAACGCCGACGGCAAATT
>JANMBJ010000141.1:0-2672 GCA_031360335.1 Candidatus Nanopelagicales bacterium | reverse complement strand
CGACCCGATGTGGCAGAACACGCCGACGCCATACGGCCCGCTGTTCCTCGCACTCTCGCGCGGCATCGCTGCGCTGTTCACCAACCCCTACCTCGCCGTGATCGGCTTCCGGCTCCTGGCCGTCACCGGCATCGCGCTGATGGCCTACTACGTCCCGCGCCTGGCCTTTCACCACGGCATCGACAGCTCGAAGGCACTGTGGCTCGGCGTCATGAATCCCTTGGTGATCATGCACTTCGTGGCCGGGGTACACAACGACGCGCTCATGGTCGGGCTCCTCGTCGCCGGCCTCTGCCTCGCCGTCGAGAAGCGCCTGATCGCCGGCACCCTGCTCGTGGTCATGGCCGGGATGGTCAAGCCGATCGCCCTGCTCGCGCTGCCGTTCGTCGGGCTCATCTGGGCGGGCACGCGTTCGGACCTGCGCCGTCGGATCATCGCGTGGGCGAAGGTCGCGGCACTCACCGCAGGGGCTTTCGTGCTGTTCTCCGCCGTCATCGGCGTCAATGCCGGGTGGATCCGAGCGCTCACGACTCCGGGCTCGGTGAAGACCTGGCTCTCACCCTCGACAGCTGTGGGGATGTTCAGCGGCGACCTGCTCGACTGGATCGGTCTCGGCGACCACACCGATCTCGCCGTCTCCGTCTTTCGGCTCATCTTCGAGGTCGCGGCGATCGCCCTCATTTGCTGGCTCATCCTCAAGCCCGAAGGTCGCACGCCGGTGCGTGGAGCGACCCTCGCCTTCGTCGCGGTGGTCGCTCTCGGCCCGGTGGTCCAGCCGTGGTATCTGCTGTGGAGCCTTCCGCTCGCTGCGTCCTCCGGCCTCAAGGCCCGCTCGCTCAAGTGGGTCATGCTCGGCATCGCCGCGTTCACCCTCTATGGCCTGTGGGAGACGAGCGCCTCGAAGGACAGCGTCATCGAGCTCTCGGACGGCATCGCGATGTTCGCTGCCGCGGCCGCGGTCGGCATCGCGATCTCGATCTCACCGCGCGAGCGCGCGCTGCTGTTCGGTGAGCCCGTCGAGCACGGTCTCGTTCCCGAAGACCCCGTTGCGCTGGCACGGCGTGACCAGCTGGTCATCCGTCCTCTCGAAACCGCCTGAGCCGCATCGGATCTCAGAGTTCGGCAACGTCGACCTCAGGGCCTTCGCCGAGCATCACCAGGCCGCCGTGGACACCCTCACGGGTCCAGGTGCGTACGGCTCCACTGAGCACATCCAGCGCCACCGCGAAGTCCTTCGGCGCCGCCTCGGCGAACTCACCCCATCCTGACCAGACCACGAGCACGCCCTCGGTGCCATCGTGGTCGAGGTCGGCGAGGCACTCGTCGAGAGCATCCCAGTTCATGCCGAACCACTCGGGAAGCTCGAACGCCTCGTCGCAGGACTCGAGGAACGCGTCCTTGTCCTCGACATCCGTGCCGTCGACGACGATGCACCTCCACTCGAGCTTCTCCGCGGCCGCCTCGTAGTCCTCGACGGACCCGTCAGCGCGACGTACGCCACGCAGCTTCGAGATCTTCGACGCGCTCATGGCGTCCCTCCCGTCACGCTCAGGCAGACACTGGTCGGCCGGCCGTTGGTGGTCATCAGTCGTGCGCGAGTCATCCGGACGCTCCCGAGAGGACCTCGCGGAACGAGGCGTAGTGGTCGTCGGTGTAGAAGCGTGCGCCGTCCCTGCCCGCGATGATGCGGCGCGCGCCACGGTCGCTCGAGCCGGGCGTGATCACGGTGTACTCCCGGAACCAGCCCGACGCGTGCGCGGGCAGGATGCCCTCTCGGTTGGAGAAGGTGACGCCGTCCTTGGAGTAGGGGAACGGCCCGCCGTCACGGATCAGGCGCAGCGCGTCCACCCCTTGCTCGGGAAGTGCCGACACCAGCATGGTCGGGAGCCCGGTGGACGCCGTCGCAGGCGCGAGGGTCACAGCGTCGCTCGTAGTCGGCGTCGCCTTGGCAGCCGGCCCGGACGAGGCGCCTGCACCGCCCGACGACGCGGCGGGGGCGGTGGCCGAGGAGGACGCCGCTGCTGTCACGGCAGCGCCGCACCCGCTGAGCAGCACGGCCCCCACGAGGGCGGCGACGAGGGCAGCGAGGCGACGGCTCAGAGCCGGGGGCAGGACAGGCACGGTGCGTATCGTGGCATGCCCGCGGCAGCAGCCAGCACCCATCGGTGCGAGGATCCTCCCGATATGAGCCGACGCGACCTCGACCGTGCAGGCATCACCGATCCGGAGATGCGTGCGTCCTACGAGCGATGCCGGGAGCTGAATGCCGCCCACGGCAAGACCTATTACCTCGCCACCCTGCTCCTCCCCCCGGCCAAGCGGCCCTACGTCCACGCGCTCTACGGCTTTGCGCGCTACGCCGACGAGATCGTCGACGACCTCGCCTCGACGCTGTCGGAGCAGGAGAAGGCGGACCTCCTCGGCTCGTGGGGCGACACGTTTTTCGCCGACCTGCGTCGTGGCCACAGCGCCGACCCGGTGTGCAAGGCGGTCATCGACACCGTGCAGCGCTGGGACATCCCGGTCGAGCACTTCGAGGCGTTCCTCACCTCCATGCGCATGGATCTCACGGTGACCGACTACGCCACCTACGACGACCTCTACACCTACGTCTACGGCTCTGCGGCAGTCATCGGGCTGCAGATGGTGCCGATCCTCGAGCCGTTCGAGCC
>JANMBJ010000103.1:0-5435 GCA_031360335.1 Candidatus Nanopelagicales bacterium | reverse complement strand
GACCACGGCAACGACCCCACGTCGGGCAGCAGCAGGCACACGCGCGAGTACGTGCCGGTGCTCGTCTACGGTCAACGGGTACGACCCGTCGCGCTCGGGACCCGCGCGACGCTGGGGGATGTCGGTGCCACCGTCGCCGAGCTCCTCGGCACCAAGCCGCTCGACTCGGGCACGTCTTTCGCGCAGGAGCTCTCGTGTTCATCGATGTGACCCGTCGGCGCAACCCCAGGCTCATCGAGGCCGCCGTCGAGCTCCACCGGTCGGGCCGGATCCCGTCCAACTGCTACGTCGTGGACGTCGACACCGTCTCGGCGAACGCGGCCGTGGTGGCCCGAGCGGCGGCGAGTCACGGACTCACGGCGTACCAGATGACCAAGCAGTTCGGCCGCAACCCGATCGTGGCCAGGGCGGTGGCCGATGCCGGCATCGACAAGGTGGTGGCCGTCGATTTCGAGGAGGCGAGGCTGCTGGCCGGGCAAGGTCTGAGGATCGGTCACCTCGGGCACCTGGTCCAGGTCCCTCGCGACGAGGTTGACCTCGCCCTCGACATGGACCCCGACTTCGTCACGGTGTTCGGTGCGGACCAGGCCGTGCGTTTCAGCCTCGCCGCCCAGCGACGCGGCGTGGTCCAGGACGTCACGCTCCGAGTGGCGGGGGCGAACGACACCTTCTATCCGGGTCAGCGCGGCGGCGTCGCGCTCGACCAGGTCGTCGACGTGGCGACGCGGATCGCGGCGCTCCCCGGGCTCCGGCTGCGCGGGGTGACCAGCTTCCCCGTCCTCCTCTGGGACGAGGCGACCGGCGCCTTCGCGCCGACCGAGAACCTGGCCACGCTGGGCGCGGCGTCGGAGTCCCTGCGCGCCGCTGGGTTCGCCGTCGACGTCCTCAACGCCCCGAGCGCCTGCTGCTCGGCGACGTTCGCGACGAAGGCTGCCGCGGGGGCCACCCATGTCGAGCCCGGGAGCTGCCTCACCGGCCAGACGCCGCTCCATGCCGTCAGCGACGAGCCGGAGCGCCCGGCGATGATCTACGTGTCGGAGGTGTCGCACACGACCTCCGATGCCGTCTACGCCATCGCCGGCGGGCTCTACCCCCGCTGCAAGTCGCGGACAGCGCTCGTCTACGACGAGTCGGGTGCGGAGCCGCTCGTGGCCCGCGTCGAGCTGGACCCGGCAGAGGCGATCGACTACTACGGCACCCTGCGGGTGGACGATCCTGCAGCCGTCCGGGTGGGCAGCACGGTGGTGTACGCCTTCCGCGCGCAGGTGTTCGTGAGCAAGTGCTTCGTCGCCGTCGTGAGCGGAGTGGAGGACGTCCCGGTCGTGGAAGGCATCTTCACCAGCACCGGATTCCGGTTGGGCAGCGACCTGCTCCCCCTGACGAACGGCAGGACCGCATCGTGACCGCCTCCAGGACCGCAGTCGTCGCCGATCCGCTCGGACTGCACGCGCGTCCGGCTGCGGACTTCGTCGCGCAGGCCCGGACCTACGAATCCGAGATCGTCCTTACGTCCGGCGACAAGTCGGGGAACTGCAAGAGCCTCCTGGGAGTGCTCAAGCTGGGGATCGCCACCGGGTCCGAGGTCGGCATCAACGCGACGGGTCCCGACGAGCTCGCCGCCGTCGAGGCGCTCGCCGCGCTCCTCGGGCGCGAGCCGGACACGGGAGCCTCATGATCGTCACCGGTGTCCCCGTGTCGGGCGGGACGGCTGTCGGCCGTCTCGTCGTGGTCGGTGTGCAGCTGCCCGCCGATGCGGGCGTCGACGACGGGTCTGGGAGCGGCACCACCGTCGAGGACCGGGTCGCGCGGCTGCTCGCGGCCGTCGACACCAGCCGCGCCGAGATCACGGCGATCGCAGCCGAGGCGCGGGAACGCCTCGGCGACGAGTCGGCGGCGATCATCGAGCTGCAGCTGCTCGTTCTCGACGACCCGGAGTGGTGGGACCCGATCCTCCACGAGGTGCGGAACGGGTCGGAACCCGCTGCCGCCGTGTGGTCGGTGACGAGCGCGGTCGCGGAGGTTCTCGGCTCGCTCGAGGATGCCTACCTGCGTGAGCGTTCGGCCGACGTCCTAGACGTCGGGCAGCGTGTTGCGGACCACGTCGCCGGCCGGTCCCGCAGTGGCGCGTTGCGGGGTCTCAGCGGTGACGTGGTCGTCGCGGCTTACGAGCTGTCCCCGACCGACACCCTCGGCCTCGACCTCGACGTCGTTCGCGGAATCGTGACGGAGACGGGCGCGCGCACGTCCCACGCGGCCATCCTCGCCCGGCAGCTGGGGATCCCGGCGGTCGTCGGGGTCGCAGGGCTTCTCGAGGCGGCGACCGCAGGCAGCCTCGCGGTGCTCGACGGTGACGCGGGCAGCTGCGAGATCAACCCGGATCAGCACGTCGTGGACAGAGCGAGGGCGAAGGCGGCGGGCACGGCGCAGCGCGTGGTGATCGACCACGCGGTGACCACCCGGGACGGTCTGGAGATCGGGGTGCTCGCCAACGCGTCCAGCGTCGCCGACGTCGAGCGCGCAGTCGCCCACGGCGCGGACGGGATCGGCCTGTACCGGACCGAGTTCCTGTTCATGGGCCTTCCCGAGCTCCCGGACGAGGACGCCCAGGCGGAGCACTACTCGGCGGTTGCGGAGGCCGCGTGCGGCCGACCGGTGACCTTCCGCACGCTCGACGTCGGCGGCGACAAGCCGGTTCCGGGGCTCCATGTCGAGGCCGAGGAGAACCCGTTCCTCGGTGTGCGGGGGATCCGGCTCACCCTCGCCAACCGAACGGTCTTCGACGCGCAGCTCCGTGCGCTCGCGCGGACGGCAGCCGCCTATCCGGGAGTCTCTGTCATGATCCCGATGGTCTCGGGGCTCGAGGAGCTCGACGAGGTGCGCGACGTGGTCCGGGAGGTGGCGCCGGGCGGCTCCTTCCGCCTCGGTGCCATGGTCGAGGTTCCCAGCGCCGCTCTCCTGGTCGACGAGCTCGCCGGGGAGATGGACTTCCTCTCGGTCGGGACGAACGACCTGACCGCTTACCTGCTGGCGGCGGATCGAGGCAACGTGCACGTGCAGCACCTCTACTCCGAGTTCCACCCGGCGGTCCTGCGCGCGCTGCACCAGATCCGTCACGGTGCCGGCGACACTCCGGTCAGCATCTGTGGCGAGCTGGCGGGGGACCCGCGGGCGACGGGCCTGCTCATCGGGCTGGGCTATCGGCAGCTGTCCGTCTCGGGACCGCTCGTGCCGGCGGTCAAGGATCGGGTGCGCCGACTCGATGCCGTGGCGGCCACGGCCGCGACGGGCATGGTGCTGCGCGCTCGGCGTCACCGCGAGGTCGAGGCGGCGCTCGAGGTCCTGCTGGAGCTCGAGACCTGAGCGGTCAGCCGCCGGTGACGCGCGCGTCCCCTCATCCCGGTGAGCGACGGTGTACGTCGAGGTGGGCCAAGGAACGCGCGCGGAGCGCGCGTTCGGGGAAGGACAGTCCTCGCGTTCACTCGTTCGGGACCACCACGGTCGTGAGCCCCGCGGCGATCGACGCGGTGGCACCGGTGGGAGAGTCCTCGACGCCGAGAGCGACCGAAGGGCTCACGCCCAGCCGGCTCAACGCGACGAGGAAGAGGTCCGGCGCCGGCTTCGGCGCACCGACGCCGGGGTGGCCCCAGCCGACGACGACCGACACGGCGTCGTGCAGACCGAGGGCACCCACGGCGCGGTCGACGCAGGAGTCCTGGCTCGACGACGCCACGCCGACGGCGATGCCCCTCGCCGCGACCGTCCGCACGAAACCGATCGCTCCCGGCATGGGAGCGATCGGCCGAGTAGAACGGGGCGAGCCGCGAGTCGCGGCGCTGCAGCAGGTAGTCGACGGAGGACTGCAGCCCGAACCTGACGATGAACCCGGAGTACAGCTCGCGCGTCGATCGGCCGACGTGCGAGGAGAACTCGTCGCGGCCGAGCGGGACCCCTCCTCGGCGAGGATGGCGCGGGCGGCGTTGAACGCCGCCGACTCGCTGTCGATCAGCAGGCCGTCCAGGTCGAGCACGACAGCGTCCGCGTCCAGCCGCAGGGTCTCCTCACCCGGTGACGTCATGGAGCATCGGCTCGTTAGCTAGGCCGCGCATCAGCTCCTCGACCGCGAGGACCCCGGCTCGAACGATCGCTTCGACGGTGGCAGCGCCGCAGTGCGGCGTGAGGACGACGTTCGTCAGCCCGCGCAGCGGACTGTCCTCCGGAAGGGGCTCGTGCTCGAAGCTGTCGAGCGCTGCGGCGGCGAGCGGGCCGCCCTGGAGCGCCTCGGCGAGGGCGACCTCGTCCACGATGCCGCCGCGGGCGGAGTTCACCAGCAGACTGCCGGGCCGCATGGCGGCGAGCAAGGCCGCATCCACGAGGTGGTGGGTGTCTTCCGTGTGCGGCGCGTGGATCGAGATCACGTCCGACCGCGCGACCAACTCGTCGAGGCCGACCAGCGGGATGCCCTCGGGATCAGCCAGCGGATCATGCCCGATCACGGTCATCCCGAAGGCGCCGGCGCGTGCGGCCACCTCGCGCCCGATGCGTCCGGTCCCGATCAGCCCGAGGGTGCGTCCCGAGAGCTCGACCCCGTTCGGGCGGGACCACGAACCTGATCGCACCCCCCGGTCCAGCGCCGGGATCGACCGGGCGGCTGCGAGCATCAGGCCCAGGGTGAGCTCGGCGACGGACGTGGTCGTCGCCCCTACGGTGCGTGAGACGCGGATGCCCAGCTCGCGGGCCGCCTCGAGATCGACGTTGTCCGTGCCGATCCCGAATCGCACGATCGTCGTCAGGTCGACGGCCGCGCGGAGCGTGCGCCCCGGCGCCTCGTCCACGCCCAGGATCACGCCCGCGCAACCCTCGAGGAGAAGGCTCAGCTCGTCCGCCGTGAGGGGACGGTCCTGCGTCGCGTAGCGCACATCGAGCCCGCTGGCCGCGAGCAGCTCCTGGTGGCGACCGGGCGTCTGACGGAACCCGCGAGGCGTGACCGCGACGATGGTCACGGCGTCGCGTACCGCGGATTGGGTCGGACCTCGGGGCCGTCGTCGCCCGCGACCACGATCACGGGGAACCCGCGCTCGGCGATGGTCGCGTAGTCGTAGCCGGCATCGCCGATGTAGACGGCGTAGAAGACGAGAGGATCGATTCCGGTGTTCACGGAACGGTGCGCCCAGTGGCCGGGTACGTAGTTGGCGACTCCCGGCCGCATCTCCTTGGTGACCGTTCTGCCGTCCTCGAGCGCCATCACGAGCAATCCTTCTCCCGACAGCGTCAGGTAGATCTCCGCACGATCGCGGTTGGCGTGGAAGTGCCCCTTCGTGAAGAGATACTCGTCGCCGATCTTCCCCGGCGAGAGGATGGTCGTCGACGAGAGCAGGTTGTTGCTGGTCGTCGGCACGCGGACCTCGTGGACCGAGTAGGCGGCCGCGCTCGGGTCG
>JANMBJ010000082.1:0-2198 GCA_031360335.1 Candidatus Nanopelagicales bacterium | reverse complement strand
GACCACGGCGGTGAGGTGCCGACCGTAGTGACCGGTGGAACCGGTCAACGTCATGGCATGGAGCACGGAGCTGTAACCGGCGAGTTCGTTGTTCATGTGGAACACGTGCACGACGAAGGTTCCTGACGGTGTCCAGTGGTTCATCGCCTCCCACGCGATGAGGGTCAACCGCTTGTCGATGCAGATCTGGGTCAGCTGTGGATCCTGGACGGCGTGCGGCCAGCCCCACAGGACCTGCCCGTCGCGCAGGCTCGTCACGTCGGCCAGGGTGGGCTTGGGTAGCAGCACGACGTCCGACGCCTCGATGATCTCCGCACGTGACCCCATGCCAGCGACCTGTCGCGCGAGATGGTCATCAGATACACCGAAGCGGGCTCCGTAGCCGTGCTCGAGAAGGATTCGCTTGCGCAGGTCGGCGTCGATCCGGTCGAAGTGTTGTGGATGGATAGGCAGTCGAAACTCGTTCTCCTTGCTTGAGTTCGCAAGGATTCCGAGTCGAAGCCCGCTCATCTTTACCCCTCCAACTACGCGACGGTACGAACACACGCCAGCATCATTCGCTGGCTGGCCTCGCTGCTGAGACCAGCATCCCCGGTCCGGCCAGGGGATCACCACCTGAGGGGGTACGTCTCCATGCCGCGCATCGGCTCTGTACCGCGCGAGCCATCAGCCACGCGGCCACAGCGACCTACGGCTCTGCGGGCTCGGCGCAGCGCCAGCCACGTCGTCCATTGTCCAACCGGGCAGGCTGGCACGGACGCCGGCCCTGGAGGCAGTCAGAAGCACTAGAGCGGGATGTTGTGTCGCTGTTGCATGTGCAGGGCTAGCCCGGATGCTGCCGCGTTGGCGTTGGGCCAGATCATGTCGGTCGACCCGCAGATGCACGTCCACGTGAACGTGCCTGCGTGCTCTCCCTGCCCATCGGGGATCTGGATCACGTGGGTCGCCCAGTGAACCATCTCTTCGGGAGCGTCGAATCGCGCCGTGCAGATCGGACACACGATGATCTTGAGTGGTTCCTTGCCGAAGATGGGCACGGTTCTCCGTCCTTCACTCGGGTGCCACGAGGCAGACTCGAGACACAGACCCATGTACCGACCGAAAAGTTGTCCGCGCGACGCGAGGGACGCGCCCCGAGGGGAACCTCAGATCGTCGCCGCGGTACTCCAGTGTCGTCCTCACGCAGGCGACGACACAACCGCGCCGCCGATGCCGCACTCGACCAGGATGCGTGTGCCCAGCCGCCGGTTCGGCGGCCGGGCACACGCTTCACCCGGAGTATCGTCGAAGGCGCGGGGGCTTGACCGTGCGAGGAGGCGATTGCGATGACCGAGGTACCTGGGTCAGATGCGGCACGGGTCGACGCGAACGTGGTTGATCCCGTGACGGCCCACGGCGAAGCCGCCCCCACGGTTGCGTCGGAGCCGGCAAGCGCGAAGTGGGCTGTCGGCGAATGGTTGGGCATGGTGATCCTCGCCCATGACGGTGATCGGATCGGGAAGCTGCGCGATGTCTACGTCGATGTCGAGACCGATGCACCAATGTTCGGCACGGTGCGGGAAGGCGTCTTCGCTCGCCATCTGACGTTCGTGCCCCTGGTCGGAGTCCAGGTCAGTCCCGACTCGTTGCAGGTTACGGCGACCAAGGAGCAGGTCCGGTCCGCGCCCGACATCGAGCTGCAAGGTGAGGAACTGTCCCAGGCTGACGAATCAGCCCTCTACCACCACTTCGAACAGAACTACACTCCGATAACCAATGACAGCGGACGCCGACTGGCGCGCCGCTGAGTCCCTCGGAGCCCCGCGGGTTCCCGTCCACTCGAACGGTGCGGGCAGGTGGTGCGCCACGGCCCGGGACCGGTGGGACAATGAAGTCGGGACGGGCTCTGCCATGGGTCTCAGTTCCGGCGCGACGGTCGAGGGTGCGTGCATGCCCAGCCTGGGCACGACGCATCGTGCGACCAGGAAGAGTGGTGTGTGATGACCGCCAAGTCCGACCAGGTCAAGGGCAAGGCCAAGCAAGTCACCGGGATCGTGACCGGCGACAAGGACCTCGAAGCCGAAGGCAACGCGGATCGGCTCTCCGGGGAGACCGCAGAGAAGATCGACCACGCTCAGAGCAAGGCCCACGAAGTGATCGATTCGGTCGAGGAGTTCGCCGATGGAGCGGTCGACAAGGCCAAGGGCATTGTCGATCAG
>JANMBJ010000050.1:0-5415 GCA_031360335.1 Candidatus Nanopelagicales bacterium | reverse complement strand
TTGGTGTCGTTGGGGGTGAAGAACGCATACCGCTGCGGGGCCTGCGTGACCGCTGCGGCGCCGTAGTCCGCCGTGAGCTGGTCCCGCGTGCTTGCCGCGGCGTCGGTCGCGACTGTGACGGAGAGGAAACCGAGCTGAGCGAGGTCGTCGCTGGCCGCCAGGCCCCGGCTGCGGAGGGCGCGTGCGGCGTGGGCCGCACCGGCTGCGCGGACCTCGAAGGTCACGCTGCCGGTCGCCGCCGTGACCGGAGGTGATGCCGCGGCGGCCGCGCCGGGGGCAGCCAGCGCGAGCGCCGTCAGCGCTGCCAAGGACGCGCGCGTGGCGGAGCGGTGCATGCGGCTGGACTCCAGGGAAGGGGAAGCGAACCCTCGGCCCGCGAGGCCATTGTGACGGCTCAGCGCCGATCCGCCAGCCCCAGCGAGGGTTGCCACCTGCCGCAATGAGGGGGTCGTGGCCGCTCGGGCCGCCTGGAGGCCCTGTGGGAGACTTCCGACCACCGGGAGGGCTCGCATAGTGGCCGAGTGCGGCGGTCTTGAAAACCGCTGTTGAGTGATCCTCAACCGTGGGTTCGAATCCCACGCCCTCCGCTCACGGCGCCGCAGGCGCCGTCGCACGAGGCGCCCGGATTCGAGAGGAGTCCGTCGGGCGCCAAGCGCCCCGCCTGACGACAGTTCCCACGCCTTACGCCCAGGGCGCCGTTGGCCGGATGTCAGGTAGCCCGTCGACCCGTGCTCGAGGAGTGAGCAGCGTCGGGGTCAGACCTGGTGGCCGGCCCGCATGATGGCGGATCCCTTCTCGCCGATCATGATCGAGGGTGCCTGGGTGTTGCCGCTGATGAGCTTCGGCATGATCGAGGCGTCGATGACCCGCAGGCCCTCCAGCCCATGCACGCGCAGCTGGGTGTCCACCACCGCCATCTCGTCACTGCCCATGGAGCACGAGCCCACGGGGTGATAGTCGGTCTTGGACCACTCTCTGATGTAGCTCCTGAGCTGGTCGTCCGTCTGGACGTTCGATCCCGGCATGAACTCGAACTTGATGAACTCCTTGAAGGCATCGGACTGCAGGATGCGACGACCCCAGCCGAAGCCAGCCATCGACACCTTCCAGTCGTAGCCGTCCGCGTCACCGCAGTAGTTCGGGTCGATGAGCGGGTGATCGTCGGGGTTTCCGGACCGGATCTTCACGCTTCCGATGCTTCGTGGCCGGAGGTTGCAGGTGTTGATCGTGATGCCATGGCCCTTGCGTCGCTGCTTGCCGTGGTCGATCACGTACGCCGGGAGGCAGTGGATCTGGATGTCGGGTGCCTCGTCGTCGCTGACGCCGCTGTGGACGAACGCCCCCGCCTCGCAGACGGCGGCCGTCATCGGACCCTTGCGATAGAGCAGGTACTGGATCATGTGCCGCGTCGCCCGGTCCCACCGGTCTTCGCGGTTGTAGCTGACCGGCGTCGTCTCGGCTGTGAGGTAGACGTCCATGTGGTCCTGGAAGTTCTTCCCCACGCCGGGGAGGTGGTGCACCGACTGCACGCCGGCGGCTGCTAGCTCGTCGGCGTCACCGATGCCCGAGAGCATGAGCAGCTTGGGGGAGTTCACCGCACCGCCACTGAGCACGACCTCGCGGTTGGCCCTGACCCGCGTGATGCCGTTCTTCGTGCGGAACTCGAGGCCGACTGCCCGACCGTTCTCCACCACGATCCGAGATGCCTGGGCGCGCGTCACCACGTGGAGGTTCTCGCGGTCCTTCGCGGGCCTCAGGAACGCGGTCGCGGCGCTCTCGCGACGAGCGTTGCGCTGGGTGACGTCGTAGAAGGTGACGCCGTACTGCTCGGCGCCGTTCACGTCGTTGTTGTAGGGCACCCCGAGCTCCTGCAGCGCTCGGGAGAAGGCGCTCGAGAGCGGGTTTCGCTCGATCTGCTCGGTGACGCTCATGTCGCCGTCGCGGCCGTGGAACTCGTTGCTGAAGCGCCCGTTGTGCTCCGACCTGCGGAAGTAGGGCAGCACTCCGTCATAGCCCCAGCCCTTGTTGCCCAGAGCTTCCCAGCCGTCGTAGTCCTGGTGGTTGCCCCGGATGTAGATCATCGCGTTGATGGAGGTCGAGCCACCGAGCGTCCGGCCCTGGGGGTACCACATCTCGCGGTTGTTCATCTGCGGTTGGGGCACGGTCTCGAAGCCCCAGTTGACGTCGGGCGTCGTGAGCTTGGTGAACCCGACCGGGATGTGGATGAGCGGGTTGAGATCGCGCCCGCCGGCCTCCAGGACGAGTACGGACGAGCCGTCCTCGCTGAGCCGGTTTGCCACCACGCAGCCGGCAGCCCCGGCACCTACGACGATGTAGTCGTACGACGACCTGATCTCGCTCATGCCCTCACCCGATTTAGATTGGTCTAAGGGATGAAAGGTGACTCACGACCCCGGCTGAGATCAAGGCGATGTGACTCGTCGTGATCCGATCGTGACAAGGAATGTGTCTAAATACGTCTAAAAGCGACAATCAGGGGCGGTTTAGTTACGAAATCATCACAGCTAGGAGCTGACCCTTGCACCGCGGGGTGACGTAAGGATCTCCTATCCCCACTTAGACCGATCTAAGAGGTGGATATGCAGACGAAGCGCGTGACGCTCGCGGACGTGGCCGTGGAGGCCGGCGTGTCCAAGGCGACCGTGTCGCTCGTCGTCCGGGAGAGCCCGCTCGTGGCGGATGACACCCGGATCCGGGTCTTGGCGTCGATCGAGCGCATCGGCTACGTCTACAACCGTGCGGCCGCCGGCCTGCGCAGTCGCCGTACGGGCACCCTCGGGCTGATCGTCTCCACCATCTCCAACCCCTTCTGGGCCGAGCTCGTCAACGGAGCAGAGTCGAAGTTCAGCGAGCTCGGTCAGACTCTGCTGTTCACCCAGCACTCGGAGTCGCTCGCGTCGCAGAAGCGACAGATCGAGGTGATGCTCGAGAACCGGGTCGACGGCGTTCTCGTCGTCCCCGCGGTCGGCACTCCGCCCGACCAGCTGGCGCGCCTGCGCACGGCCGGGATCCCGACGGTCATGGTCTGCCGGCGTGTGGCAGGAGTGCGCGCGCCGTATGTCGGTTCCGACAACCGGGCCGGCGCGCGCCGCGTCGGCGAGCACCTCATCGAGCATGGCTCGCGTCAGATCGCCTTCCTCGGCGGATTCGCTGGCTCCTCGCCTCGCGCCGAGCGCGAAGAGGGCCTGCTTGCCGCTGTCGCGACCAGCCGAGCAGCGGTCGACGTGACGTCAATGCCGACAGTGCCCTCGCGCGAAGGCGGATACGAAGCGACACGAGACCTCATCAAGCGTGGCTCGGATCGTCCCGACGCGATCTTTACCTACAACGACGACGTCGCGGCGGGTGTCCTGGCAGCCCTCGTGGATGCCGGGGTCAACGTGGGCAGCGACATCCGGGTCATCGGGTTCGACGACGTGCCGGGCGCGAAGTACAGCATCCCTCCGCTCACGACCGTGAACTCACGCCCCGCCCTCATCGGGTCGATCGCCGCCGAGACGCTCCTCACCTACCTCGCTGACGGTGAAGCCGACTCTGACGTGATCGTCCCGAACTCCCTGTCGGTGCGTGCCTCATGCGGATGCGACTACGACGGCCGGGTGATGTCGTGAAGTGGGTCCTCGTGGGTGCGAGCGACGTCGCCGCCACCCGGATGATTCCCGCGATGCGCGCCTGCGGACACGACGTGGTCGGTGTGCTCAGCTCGAGTCAGGAGCGGGGTGCCGCCTACGCAGAGCATCACGCGATCCCTGCCGTCACGACCTCGCTCGACGAGCTGCTGTCGTGGGACGCGGACGCGGCCTACGTCAGCACGACCAACCAGCTGCACGCACAGCAGTCGATAGCCGCCGCAGCGAGCGGCAAGCACGTGCTGTGCGAGAAGCCGCTCGCGATGACCGTGGCTGATGCCGAGGCGATCATCACGACGTGCGAGGAGAACGGCGTCGTTCTTGCGACCAACCACCACCTGCGTAGCTCGGCTGTGATCCGCGCTGCGCGCGACCTCGTCCAGTCACGCGCCCTCGGAGACCTGCGCGCCGTTCGGATGCACCACGCCGTGTCCCTTCCCGAGCGGCTGCGCGGCTGGCGGATCACGGACAAGGCGGCCGGGGCCGGAGTCATCTTCGACATCACGGTGCACGACGCCGACACCCTGCGGTTCATCACCGGCCACGAGGTCGAGTCGGTCACTGCCACCACGAGCTCTCACGGTCTCGGCCCGGGTGAGGTCGAGGACACAGCCTTCTGCGTGATGGTGCTGACGGATGGCTCTGTCGCCCTGACGCACGAGTCGTTCGCGGTGCCCCACGCCTACACCGCCATCGAGGTCCACGGCACCGACGGATCGCTGTACATCCGCGACGCGCTGACCCAGGACCCTGACGGTCAGATCGTGCTGCGTCGCGACGGGGACGAACAGGTGATCGACCCGGGCACCCGCGATGACCTCTACGCAGTGACTCTGCGCGCGTTCGAGGACGCTGTGGCCGGACGTGGAGCGCCGACCTGCACCGGAGCCGATGGCATTGCCGCACTGACCATCGCGCTCGCGGCTCACCAGTCGTCCGAGCAGCGACGCACCGTCGCCGTGTCCGAGATCATGACGGGTGCGGACCGGTGATCCGGCCCCCGCGCACGAGCAAGGCGACTCGGGTCCTCACCGCCGCCGAGGCAGTCGAGCTCATCCCGGACAACGCCGTCGTCACGGTCTCGTCGTCGTCGGCGCTCGGCTGCCCTGACGAGATCCTGCGGGCCCTGGGCGAGCGCCATGCCAGGACCGGGAGTCCTCGGGATCTGACCTCGATCCACCCCATCGCCGCCGGTGACATGTACGGCGTCAAGGGCATCGATCACATCGCTGCGACCACGCTGCTGCGGCGTGTGATCGGCGGCTCCTACCCGAGCGGTCCGTCCTCGATGGAGCCGCCGCTGATCTGGCAGCGCATCGCCGAAAACTCCATCGAGGCATGGAACCTGCCCAGCGGAGTCATCTATCAACAGCATCGGGCAGGTGCGGCCGGTCAGCCGTCGGTGGTGACCACCGTCGGCCTGGACTCCTTCATCGACCCACGACGTGAGGGCGGCGCACTCACCGCCTCCACGCCGCGCGACTATGTCGAGGTCGTCGAGGTGAAGGGCAGGGAGTATCTCTCCTACCCCGCGATCCGACCCGACGTCGCCATCCTGCGCGCCACCACGGCCGACGAGCACGGGAACCTCACCTACGAGCACGAGGGCTCACCGCTCGGAGCGCTCGACCAGGCCTACGCCGCGCACAACAACGGCGGAGTCGTGATCGCGCAGGTCAAGCGACTGGTGAAGGCCGGCACGATCCCTCCTCAGCATGTCCAGGTGCCGGGCATCCTCGTCGATGTCGTGGTCCTCGCACCCGAC
>JANMBJ010000017.1:0-5714 GCA_031360335.1 Candidatus Nanopelagicales bacterium | reverse complement strand
CGAGGAAGTCCACGCGGACGCCCTTGCCCGACGAGAGTGCCGAGAGCACGGTGCGAAGCGCGGTCGCCGTGCGACCGGACTTGCCGATGACGCGACCCATGTCGTCGGGGTGCACCCGCACCTCGAGCGTGCGACCAGGCCCGCGGCGGTTGGCCCGCTCGCGGACCTCGACGTCGTCGGGGTTGTCGACGATGCCCTTGACCAGGTGCTCGAGAGCCTCCTCGAGCACGTCAGGCCTCGGTGGTCTCGGCCGCAGCCTCAGGGGCGGCAGTCTGCTCGGCAACAGCCTCGGTGACGGTCTCCTCGACGGCGGCAGGTGCCTCGACGACAGCCTCGGCCGGCGCTTCGACGACCTCAGCCTCGGCCGCCTTCGGCGCCTCGGCCTGGGGTGCCTCGGCCTTGGGCTCATCGACCTTGGCAGCGGCCTTCTTCTTCGGGGTGGTCGCGTCCTTGACCGGCTCGTTGGCGGCCTCGAGAGCGGCAGCCTCGAACACGAGCTTCTTGTCGGCCTTGGGCTCGGCCACGCGCAGCGTGCCCTCCGCGCCCGGAAGGCCCTTGAACTTCTGCCAGTCACCGGTGATCTTGAGGAGGACGGCGACAGCCTCGGTCGGCTGAGCGCCGACACCGAGCCAGTACTGAGCACGGTCGGAGTCGACCTTGATCAGGCTCGGCTCCTGTTTCGGCTGGTAGAGGCCGATCTCCTCGATCGCACGACCGTCACGCTTGGTGCGGGCGTCGGCGACGACGATGCGGTACTGGGCGTTGCGCATCTTGCCCATGCGCTTGAGCTTGATCTTGACAGCCACGGGGCCGTTGTCTCCTGACATCAGTGATGGGACCGCCCGAGCGACGGCGGAGCCGTCGACGTGCAGATCCCTGGATTTCCGATCGCGCCGGTGGGCCGGATGGCCGCCGAGGCGTCGGGATCAACCCCCGCAGTCTGCCAGAGCCTCGCCGTACGGTGAAATCCCGCCTCGCCGCACCACAGATCCGCGTGATCTTGGTCGTGTGGTTGCTTCCCGCACCCGGAAACGACCACACGACCAAGATCACGTACAGAGTCGGCTACGTGGAGCTAGCCGAGGAGGTCGCGGAACTCGGGGGGAAGGTCGCTGAGGGCGGCTTCGAGGTCGGCGTCGCTCTGGGCGCCGAGACCAAATGCGCCGAGGCCTGCTCCTGCTGCTGGTCCGGCTGCGCCGGGCGCCGGGCTGACGGGCTCGGCGGCGCGCTTGGCGGGGTTGCCGCTGCGCTTGGCACCCTTGCCCGACTTCGCCTGGGGCCTCTGCTTGGCCTTCGCGCGCTTGCCACCGCCCATGCCCGGCATCCCCGGCATCCCCGGCATGCCGCCACCGGCGCGCATCTGCTTCATCATCTTCTGCGACTCGATGAACCGTTCCACGAGCTGGTTGACGGCCGAGACCTCGACGCCGGCACCGCGGGCGATGCGGGCCCGGCGCGAGCCGTTGAGGATCGTGTGGTCGCCGCGCTCGGCCGGCGTCATCGAGCGGATGATCGCCGCGACCCGGTCGAGCTCGCGCTCGTCGAGGGAGTCGAGCTGGGACTTCATCTCGCCCATGCCGGGCAGCATGCCGAGCAGCTTGGTGAGCGATCCCATCTTCTTGAGGCTCATCATCTGCTCGAGGAAGTCCTCGAGGGTGAAGTCGTCGCCCTTCGCCACCTTGCTGGCCATGCGCTCGGCCTGCTCGGCGTCGAACGCCTTCTCCGCGGTCTCGATGAGGGTGAGCACGTCACCCATGTCGAGGATGCGAGAGGCCATCCGGTCGGGGTGGAACGTCTCGAGGTCGGTGACCTTCTCCCCCACCGACGCGAACAGGATCGGCTTGCCGGTGACCGACACGACGGACAGGGCTGCGCCACCGCGAGCGTCACCGTCGAGCTTCGAGAGCACCACGCCGTCGATGCCCACAGCGTCGTCGAACGCGGCAGCGGTCTGGACTGCGTCCTGGCCGATCATCGCGTCGACGACGAGCAGCGTCTCATCGGGCTGCACGGCGTCGCGCACGCGCCGCAGCTGGTCCATGAGCTCGGCATCGATCGCGAGACGGCCTGCGGTGTCGACGATCACGACGTCGTAGTGCTGGGACTTTGCGAGCTCGACACCGCTGCGCGCGACCGCGACCGGATCACCGACGCCGTTGCCGGGCTCGGGCGCGTGCACCGCGACGCCGGCACGCTCGGCGACCACGGCGAGCTGGTCGACGGCGTTGGGGCGCTGGAGGTCAGCGGCGACCAGGAGCGGCGTGTGACCGGCGTCCTTGAGGTGACGGGCGAGCTTGCCGGCCAGCGTCGTCTTGCCGGCGCCCTGACGTCCCGCGAGCAGGATCACGGTGGGCGGGTTCTTGGCCAGGCGCAGGCGGCGGGTCTCGCCGCCGAGGATGCCGACGAGCTCCTCATGGACGATCTTGACGACCTGCTGCGCGGGGTTGAGCGCGCGGTTGACCTCGTCACCGAGCGCGCGCTCGCGGACCTTCGCTGTGAACGCGCGGACGACAGGAAGCGCGACATCGGCCTCGAGGAGGGCGGTCCGGATCTCCTTGACCGTCGCGTCGACGTCCGCCTCGGTCAGGCGTCCCTTGCCGCGCAGGTTCTTGAACGTGGCGGTGAGGCGGTCGGAGAGCGAGGTGAACAACGATCGTCCTGACGTCAGGGGTGCGGCGCTCGTACGGCGGCCGACGGGCCGAGGCCCAGGGTAACCGAGCGGCACCTCGCACCCCGGCCGCAGGCACCCGCTCGGCGACCGGACGGGGTCACCGAGGGTCGAGCGCTCCGAGGACGGTGACCCGTACGGTCGCGGCGCGGGCCTCGGACAGCACGGCGCCGTCGCGGTCGACGAGGTAGAACACGTCGACGACCTCGGACCCGAGCGTGGCGACACGGGCCGCAGTGATGGTGACGTCGGCTGCAGCGATCGCGCGGGTGACGCGGTGCAGCAGGGCCGGGGCGTCGTGAGCGCGGACCTCGAGCACGGTGGCGCGCTCGCTCGCACCCGGTACGAGGTCGACCCGCGGTGCGGCGACCTCACGCGGCGCGGCATACGCCTGGTCGCGAGCGTCGAGCCGCGACGCCACGTCGAGCGATCCCGCGACGGCGCGCGTGACGTCCTCGCGCAGTCGCTCGACGGGAGGCGGGTCGCCGTAGGCAGGGGTCACTGTCCACACCTGGACTGCCCGGCGCGAGCCGTCGGGCGCGGTGATGGTGTCGACCTGCGCACCGCGTACCTGCAGCCGGTGCAACGACAGCACCCCCGCGACCGTGGACAGCAGGCCGGTCCGGTCAGGTGCCGCGACGGTGACGGTGGTGATCGACGTGCCCTCGTCCTCGTCAAGGAGGACAGCCACGCCCTGGGACGACAGCAGGCGCACCGCCTCGGCGAGCTTGAGCTGCGCCTGGGTCGTACGCGGTGCCTCGGGCTGCGGACGCCCGGCGAGCTCGTGGCGCGTGCGCACGACGAGGTCGTCGATGAGTGCCTTCTTCCAGTCGCTCCAGGCGGCCGGCCCGGTCGCCGCCGCGTCGGCCTCCGTGAGCGCGTGCAGCAGGTCGAGGACATCCTGGGTCTCCACCGCCGCCGCGACACCGGCCACGGTCGCCGGGTCGTCGAGGTCGCGGCGCGTCGCGGTCTCGGGCAGGAGCAGGTGGTTGCGCACGAGGGAGACGAGGATGTCGCAGTCGTCGGGCGAGAAACCCATCCGCGGCGCGAGACTCTGCACGATCGTGATGCCGTTGTCGGTGTGGTCTCCCGGGCGACCCTTGCCGATGTCGTGCAGCAGGGCCCCGATCAGCAGCAGGTCAGGGCGCCCGACGCGGCGAGCATGCGCGACCGACTGGATCGCGGTCTCGACGAGGTGGCGGTCGACGGTGAACCTGTGCACGGGGTTGCGTTGCGGCGCGCTGCGTACGACGGACCACTCCGGGATCAGCCGGCTCCACACATCAGCCTGGTCGAGCGCCTCCCACACCGGGATCGCGGCACGCCCTGCGCCGAGGAGCGACACGAGGGCGTCACGAGCGCTCGCCGGCCACGGCTCGGGCATGGGGGCCGAGTCACGGGCGAGACGGTCGACGGCGTGCGGCGCGAGCCGGAGTCCGGCCTGCGCGGCGGCGGCGGCCGCTCGCAGGATGAGGACGGCATCGCGCTCAGGCCGCGCCTCGGTGGCCAGGACCGCCTCGCCGTCCTGGACGACGACGCCGTCAGCGAGCGGCGCCCGGTCGGTGCGGGTCCCTCGAAGCTTGCGAGCCGTGGCCGCAAGCCCGCCGCGCACACCGGATCGCCGGGTCAGGCGCTCCACGCGGTGCCACGTCGTGTCGGCCGCGTAGGCGACGGCGCGCCCCGCGGTCGACACCTGGCGGAGCAGAGAGTCAGAGGGGTCCGACCCCTGGAGGTCGAGGCGCTGCGCCACGGCTGTCTGCTCCTGCTGGAGCAGGCGATCAGTGGGGCGACCGGCGACCAGATGAAGGGCGTCGCGTACATCGAGCAGCAGGTCGCGATGAGGCGCCAGTGCGGCGACCGGCGCATCCGTCACCCACGACGCCGCGACGGCACGGAGCGCGACGAGGTCGCGAAGGCCGCCATAGCTCTCCTTGAGGTCTGGCTCGAGCAGGTGCGCGAGCTCGCCGGAGCGTGCGATGCGCTCCTCGACGCCGAGCCGCAGCTCGTCGAGGCGGCGCGGCGCGAGGGCGCGCCAGTCACCGAGCACCGACTCGCGCACGGACTTCGTGAGGGCGTCGTCACCCACGACCGTGCGGGCATCGAGGAGGCCGAGGACGACCTTGATGTCCTGTGCTGCGAGGCGACGAGCCTCGGCCGGCGCACGGACCGAGTGGTCGAGCCTGAGCCCCGCGTCCCACACGGGATACCAGAGCTTGTCGGCGACCGAGTTGACCTCGGCCGTCGACACGTTGGGGTTGTGGAGCAGCAGCAGGTCGAGGTCGCTGCCGGGGGCGAGGTCTCCGCGACCGAGGCCGCCGACCGCGACGAGGGCCGCCCCGATCTCCCCGGCCCCTGAGGCGACGTAGAGCGCGTGCAACCAGTCGTCGGTGAGCGCGGTGAGCGCCCGGCGCCGCGCGGCACCGGGCGCTCCCGGACGTGCGAGGAGCTCGGCGCGGGCCTCGGCGTAGGTGTTCGTCGCCTCGTCTGCCGTGACCCGCACTGGGTGCTCCCCTCGCATCAGTGTGTCTTTCCTGGACTTACAGGGCGTCCGGGCCACGCTCGCCGGTGCGCACCCGGGCGACGGTGTCGACGGGGACCGACCACACCTTCCCGTCTCCGATGCGCCCGGTCTGGGCGGACTTCACGATGACCTCGACGACCGAGTCCGCGTCATGGTCTTCGACCAGGACCTCAAGACGCACCTTGGGCACGAGGTCGACGGTGTACTCCGCCCCTCGGTAGACCTCGGTGTGGCCGCGCTGACGGCCATAGCCGCTGGCCTCCGAGACTGTCATGCCGTGGATGCCATAGGCCTCGAGCGCCGACTTCACGTCGTCGAGCTTGAACGGCTTGATGATCGCAGTGACGAGCTTCATGCCGGGACCTCCTCGTCTGCGGTGTTGAGTGCGATCTTTTCCTTCAGGGTGGTCGTGCCGCCACCGTAGGTCCCGCCACCTGCGTAGGTGTCGAACTCGTACGCCGACTCCGCGTGCTCGGTGATGTCGATGCCCTCGAGCTCGGCGTCACGGCTGATCCGGAACCCGAT
>JANMBJ010000003.1:0-3573 GCA_031360335.1 Candidatus Nanopelagicales bacterium | reverse complement strand
CGACCGACCTCGCCAACGCCGCGACGTGCGAGTTCGCGACGCTGCGCGCGCTCGATGTGAAGCTCAGGCGGGCCACGGCGGTGGTCGTGGCAGATGCGATGCTGAGCCGCACCGCGGAGCTGGGTGACGCGCACGAGCTGCGAGTGCTCGCCGGCTATATGACTGCGTACGGCACGCATGTCGACGGGACGTCCGGGGGTGTCGTCGAGGTCGACGCGCGTCATGGCTACGACGAGGTCACGCTGCGCGCGAAGTGTGACGAGACGCTGGCCGCTCTTCGCTCCGGAGCCGACGTGGTCTTCCAGGGCTCGTTCTTCGACGGCCGGTTCCACGGTCGCTCGGACTTCCTCGTACGCAACGACGACTCCTACGCCGTCTATGACACCAAGCTGGCGAAGCACGCGAAGATCACGGCGCTGCTGCAGCTCGCTGCCTACGCCGATCAGCTGCAGCGCCACGGGATCCCGGTGCACAGTGACGTCACGCTGATCCTCGGCGATGGAGCCGAGTCGGTGCACGCGGTCGATGACCTGATCCCCGTCTATCTCGAGCGCCGCGCCCGCCTCGAGCACATCCTCGACGAGCATCACGGCGCACCCGATGCGGTCGCCTGGGACGATCCGCGCTACCTCGCGTGCGGCCGGTGCGACGTGTGCGCTGCCGAGGTCGAAGCCCATAGCGATCTCCTGCTGGTGGCCAACCTGCGCGTCACGCAGCGAGCGCACCTGAGGGCGTCGGGGGTCGAGACGATCGAGGACCTCGCCACATCGACCGGCTCGGTCGACGGCGTGCCGCTCGCGACGCTGGAACGCCTGCGCACCCAAGCCCGCCTGCAGGTGGCGCAGGACGAGCGCCCGTTGCTCGGGGACGGTCTTCCGGATGTCCGCGCCGAGGTCTTCGACACCGCACCCCTGGAGGTGCTGCCGCTGCCCGACGCCGGCGACATCTTCTTCGACTTCGAGGGTGACCCGCTCTGGGCCGAGAACGGCTCTGCCGACTGGGGTCTGGAGTATCTCTTCGGCGTCGTCGAGGCAGGCACGGAGAGGTTCGTGGCGTTCTGGGCACACGATCGACGCGAGGAGAAGGCCGCGCTGCTCGCCTTCCTGGCCTACGTCAAGGACCGGCGTGCGCTGCATCCCGGGATGCACATCTACCACTACGCGGCGTATGAGAAGACGGCGCTGCTACGCCTCGTCGGCCGTCACGGGGTGGGCGAGGACGAGGTCGACGACCTGCTCCGGGCCGGCGTGCTCGTCGACCTCTACTCCACCGTGCGGCAGAGCATCCGGGTGTCGCAGCCGTCGTACTCCATCAAGAAGCTCGAGCCGCTCTACATGGGCGCCGACCTCCGCGACGGCGTGACCAACGCGGCCGACTCCGTCGCGGAGTACGCCCGAGCCTGCGACGCGCGCGACTCCGGCGACGACGCCACCTTCGCCGAGGTGCTCGCCTCCATCGCCGACTACAACCACTACGACTGTCGCTCGACCCTGCGGCTGCGTGACTGGCTGCGGGAGACCGCTGAGGCCGCGGGCGTGACCTGGGTCGGCGGTCTCGTTGCGGTGCCCGATGAGCCGGTCGTCAGTGAGCCGGACCCGCTCGAGCTTGACCTGCTCGAGCAGGCAGGCGACATCCCGCGGGGCGAACGCACGGCTGACCAGCAGGCCCACTCCATGCTCGCCGCTGCGCTCGGCTACCACCGACGTGAGCACAAGCCGTTCTGGTGGGCGCACTTCGCTCGCCTGCGTGAGCCGCTCGACGACTGGGCGGGGACCCGTGACGTCTTCACAGTGGAGAGCGCGGTCGTCACGGCCGGGTGGGGCAAGGAAGGAAAGCAGCGGAGTCTGCGCCGGACCCTGGAGCTCACCGGGGAGTGGGGGTCGGGCAGCTCCACTGATGCAGGCAAGTTCTTCGTGGTGCATGACAGCCCGGTGCCTGAGGGCATGGAGGTGCCCGAGGGTGGGCTGCGGGGTTGCTGTGGTGGCGAGGTGGTCGAGCGCTCGGTCGACGAGCAGGGCCGCGACGTCATCACGATCAAGGAGATGCTGGCCAAGGGCGTCGAGGAGTATTCCCACCTGCCCCTCGCTCTGACTCCGCAGGGGCCGCCGCTCACGCAGAACATCGAGGCCGCGATCCGCGAGTTCGCGCAGGCGGCCATCGACTCCTCGTTTCCGCACCAGCCGGGGCTCGACGTGCTGCGTCGTCGTCCGACGCGTACGTCGACAGGCGCACTCCCTGCTGTCGGCGCCGGCAAGGACGGGAACCTCGACGCGATCACTCACGCGGTGCTCGGTCTCGACAACTCCTACGTCGCGGTGCAAGGGCCGCCCGGCACGGGCAAGACCTACGTCGGGTCCCACGTCGTACGGCGCCTCGTCGCGCAGGGTTGGCGCATCGGAGTGACGGCGCAATCGCATGCGGTCGTGGAGAACTTCCTCGACGCGGTCGTGAAGGCCGGGGTGCCCGGCGAGCTCGTGGGCAAGGAGCGCAAGCAGCCCGGCACGCGCACGTGGACCGACCTCGGCAGTGCCGACAAGCTGGCCACCTTCCTCGACGAGCATCCCGACGGGTGCGTCGTGGGCGGAACTGCCTGGGACCTCACGAATCTCAAGCGGATCGGTCGAGGTCAGCTCGACCTGGTCGTGATCGACGAGGCCGGGCAGTTCTCGCTCGCCAACACTCTCGCGGTGTCGGTCGCGACGACCCGGCTGCTCCTGCTGGGCGACCCGCAGCAGCTGCCGCAGGTGAGCCAGGGCACCCACCCGGAGCCCGTCGACGGCTCGGCGCTCGGGTGGCTCAACGAGGGTCACGCCACGCTGCCCGCATCACGCGGCTACTTCCTCGAGCGGTCGTGGCGGATGCACCCCGCTCTGTGCGACCGGGTCTCGCGGCTTGCGTATGACGGGCTGCTGCACGCTCAGGAGCCCGAGACGACGTCGCGTGTCCTGGTGGGTCTGGAGGCAGGACTTCACGTCGTACGCGTCGAGCACTCGGGCAACTCGGTCGAGTCTCCCGAGGAAGCCGCGGAGGTCGTGGCTCAGATCCGGCGGCTCTTGCTGTGCACCTGGTCGGATCCCGAGGAGAAGGTCGGCACGCGTGCGATGACGCAGCGAGATGTGCTGGTCGTGGCTGCCTACAACGCTCAGGTCGCTCTGCTCCGTCGCGAGCTCAAGGCTGCGGGGTTGCCGGACGTGCGGGTGGGCACGGTCGACAAGTTCCAAGGGCAGGAGGCTCCGGTCGTCATCGTGTCGATGGCGGCGTCGTCGTCGGCCGACGTACCCCGTGGCATGGAGTTCCTGCTCTCGCGCAACCGGGTGAACGTCGCGGTGTCACGTGGTCAGTGGGCCGCGATCGTGGTGCGGTCACCGCATCTCACCGACTACCTGCCCGGCACTCCTGCCGCGCTGGCCGAGCTGGGAGCCTTCATCCGCCTGACGTCGTGAGAGTCCTCGGTTGTGACGCCGAGGGACAAGCGGGCCGGCGTGCCTCCACTTCCGCCGGGTAGAGCCCGGGGTCGCTGCCCCGTGTGGGCTTTGTGGCTGACGGCTAGCTTCTCCGGGGTGCAGCTGCGAA
>JANMBJ010000469.1:0-2325 GCA_031360335.1 Candidatus Nanopelagicales bacterium | reverse complement strand
CCGAACTTGCGGTCCGACTCGAGCACGAGCAGCGCAGCGGCCAGCACCGGGAAAGCCATGAGCACGAGGACGCTCGTGAGCAGGATGGTCCAGGTGAAGATCGGCATCCGGAACATCGTCATGCCGGGTGCCCGCATGCAGAAGATGGTGTGATGAAGTTGACCGCGCCGAGGATCGACCCGAGACCACCGATGGTGAAGCCGAGGATCCAGAGGTCGGAGCCGATGTTGGGCGAGTTGATCGCGTTCGACAGCGGCGTGTAGGCCAACCAGCCGAACGACGCCGCGCCACCGGGTGTCAGGAAGCCGAAGCAGACGATGAGGCCGCCGAAGAAGAACAGCCAGAACGCGAACATGTTCAGGCGCGGGAACGCGACGTCGGGCGACCCGATCTGCAGCGGCATGATGACGTTGGCGAAGCCGGCGAACAACGGGGTCGCGAACAGCAGCAGCATGATCGAGCCGTGCATCGTGAAGAGCTGGTTGTACTGCTCCTGGCTGACGAACTGCAGGTGCGGCTGAGCCAGCTCCGCGCGGATGACCAGAGCCATCACACCGCCGAAGATGAAGAAGACGAATGTGGTGATGAGGTACATGTAGCCGATGACCTTGTGGTCTGTGGAGGTGATCCACGTCACCAACGTCTTCCCGAACTTGCGACGAGCAGGGTCAGCCGTCGTCATCCCGTCCGGGTCGGGGCCGAAGTCGACCGGGCGATCGGACAGCAGGGTCATGACGCAACTCCCGTGGTGACGATGCGACCGGTCTGGAGCTGGCCGGACTGGCCAGCAGCCTTCAGCGCCGCGACATGTGCGTCGTAGTCAGCCCGAGTCACGACGTGAACGCTGAACAACATCTGTGAGTGGTAGGTGCCGCAGAGCTCGGCGCACCTGCCGGCGAAGACGCCGACCTTGTTCGGCGTGAGCTCGAACTGGTTCTGCCGACCGGGTACGACGTCCATCTTGAACAGGAACTGCGGGACCCAGAAGGAGTGGATGACGTCCGGCGAGGTGAGCTGGAAGCGCACGCGCTCGTTGACGGGCAGCCAGAGCTCGGCCGGCCGGTTCGGCGTGCCCGACTCGAACGCGCCGTCCTTGGTGTAGTTGAAGCCCCAGTTCCACTTGAACCCGACCACCCCGACGGTGTTCGACACGTCCGGGGTGAGCTTGGTGATCTCGGCCTGGTCGCGGGCCGTGACTGCGAAGAGCGCGGCGACCATGATCGCGGGGGCGACGGTGTAGAGGATCTCGAGCGGCATGTTGTAACGCGTCTGCAGCGGGGCGCCCTCGTGTGCCCGCTGTCGATAGGCGACGATCGCCCAGATGATGAGGCCCCAGGTGAGAACGCCGACCACGAACGCCGCGATCCAGGAGTTCTGCCAGAACGACAGCAAGGTCGCGCCCTGCTCGGTCACGGGCTCGGGGTAGCCGATGCGACCCCACTCGGAGTCGGCGGAGCAGCCTGCGGTGCCCAGGAGCACGAGGGCCGAGGTCGCCGTCACTGCGGCGAGTCGGACGCGCGAGCGGCGCGGAGAGCGGGTCGAGCCCACGTGTCGCCTTCCCAAGGGTCGGTGCTCCGGCGCGTCGGCCCAGCACCTGTGAGGTGTGCACCACGCCCGCGGAGCGGGGGTCTGACGTACCTCCGCAGACTAGCGCAGCGACCCTCTCTCCACCCGTCGGGGTGGGGCGTTACGGTCGGGTCGTGGCGCATGTCTCGAACGACGTCTCGCGCAGCGGCGCGGAGGGCTCAGACGCGTGTGCCGGCACCCCTGCCGGAGCGCCGCGCGGCTACCTCGATGCCGCCTCCTCGCTCCCTCTCCACCCGGCCGGGCGCGCGGCTCTGCTCGCCGCGCTCGACCAGGGGTGGGCCGACCCGTCACGTCGCTATCACGACGCCCGACGGTCGCGACTGCTCCTCGACGCGGCACGCGAGTCGGTCGCGTCGATGCTCGGGGCCAGGCCGGACGAGGTCTCCTTCACCGGCTCCGGCACCCAGGCCGTCCACCTCGCCGTCGCCGGTCTCGTCCGCGGTCGCGAGCGGGTCGGGCGACGCGTCGTGACCTCGGCGGTCGAGCACTCGAGCGTGCTCCACGCGGCCCGGCTCGCCGCCGCCGGAGACGAGGATCGCGCCGTCACTGTCGGCGTCGATGCGCTCGGTCGCCTCGACCTCGACGCCCTAGGAGCGGTGCTCGAGGCGGGTGACGTCGCCCTGCTGGCTGTCCAGAGCGCCAACCACGAGGTCGGCACCCGGCAGCCGGTGGCGGCTGCTCGCGACCTGGCCGACTGGCACGCGGTGCCGCTCATGGTCGACGCGGCGCAGTCGGTCG
>JANMBJ010000436.1:0-11570 GCA_031360335.1 Candidatus Nanopelagicales bacterium | reverse complement strand
GCAGGCATACGACCACGATCACGCCAGGTCGTCGGGGTGATCAGGCCTCGAACTTGTAGCCGAGGCCGCGGACGGTGACGAGGTGCACGGGCGCTGCCGGGTCGGCCTCGACCTTGGCGCGCAGGCGCTTCACGTGGACGTCGAGGGTCTTGCCGTCACCGACGTAGTCGGAGCCCCAGACCCGGTCGATGAGCATGCCGCGCGTGAGGACCCGGCCGGAGTTGCGCAGCAGGAGCTCGAGCAGCTCGAACTCCTTGAGCGGCAGGGACACCTGGGCGCCGGACACCGAGACGACGTGACGCTCGACATCCATCCGCACCGGGCCTGCCTCGAGCACTGCGGGCAGCAGCTCCTCGGGCTCACCGGTGCGACGCAGCACCGCACGGATGCGGGCGACGAGCTCACGGGAGGAGAACGGCTTGGTGACGTAGTCGTCGGCACCGAGCTCGAGGCCTACGACCTTGTCGACCTCGCCGTCCTTCGCCGTCACCATGATGATCGGGACGGTCGAGCGCTGCCGCAGCGTGCGGCAGACCTCGGTGCCGGACATGCCCGGCAGCATGAGATCGAGCAGGACGACGTCGGCGCCGTGCTGGTCGAACAGCGTCACCGCGTCGGGACCCGTCGATGCGATCCCGACCTCGAAGCCTTCCTTGCGCAGCATGAACGACAGGGCGTCGGAGAAGGACTCCTCGTCCTCGACGACGAGTACACGGGTCACGGAAGCAGTTCTCCCTCAGTACGACGGGCGACGGGTGCGAGCGGGAGGCGCAGGGTGAAGGTGGAACCTTCGCCCTGGACCGACCACACCGTACACTCGCCGCCATGGTTGGCACAGACGTGCTTGACGATGGCGAGCCCGAGGCCCGTCCCCCCGGTGACGCGCGACCGTGCGGGGTCGACGCGATAGAAGCGTTCGAAGATGCGGGACTGTTCGTCCTCGGGGATCCCGATCCCCTGGTCGGTGACGCTGATCTCGACAAGAGTGCCGTCGGTGCGCGAGGCGATCGCGACGCGGGTGTGCGGCGGCGAGTAGGCGACCGCGTTGGTGAGCAGGTTGCGCAGGGCCATCACCAGCTGGCCCTCGTCGCCGAGAACCGCCACGTGCGTCGGGTCGCCCACGACGACGTCGATCCCGCGCGCCGTGGCGACGAGCTTCGTCGCATCCACCGCCTCGGCGACGAGCCGGTCGATCTCCACGACCTCGGAGTGCTTGAGAGGGTCGTTGCTCTGCAGTCTCGACAGGTCCACGAGGTCGGAGATCAGGTTCGAGAGCCGCTGGGACTCGACCTGCATGCGCGCCGAGAAGCGGTGCACCGCCTCGGGATCATCACTCGCGCTCTGCACGGCCTCGGCGAGCAGCGACAACGCGCCGACGGGAGTCTTGAGCTCGTGCGACACGTTGGCGACGAAGTCCCGTCGCACCGCATCGATCCGCAGCGACTCGGACAGGTCCTCGACCAGCACGAGCGCCGCCGTCGGCGAGAGCGGGGCGACGCGTACGCGGGCCTGAAGCACGCCCTTGCCGAGCGGCGGACGCCGCAGCTCGAGGTCCTCCTCGCGGATCACGCCGTCACGGCGTACCGCGGTGACGAGCGCCATGACCTCGGGGATCTCGAGCCGACCGCCCTGCACGACGCCGAGGGTGGCGGCCAGCGACGACGCGCGCAGGATGCTGTTGTCGGCACCGACCACGAACGCCGCACCGGGCAGCACGGCGAGCAGCCGACCGAGACCCTCGGGAACGTTCGGCGACGGGACGCCGTCGGTGTCGGGCGTCTCCTCGACTGCTGAGCCGGAGCCACGACGGGCGACGATCCAGCCGAGCACCCCGCCCACGGCGATACCCGCCAGACCGGTCAGTGCGAGCCCTGCGGAGACGTCCACGGCATCAGGGTACGGGCGCGGAGAAGTGCGAACATCCGTGGAACGGTGGGCGACATGAGACTTCGCCTGGTGTTCACCCCGGGCCCCGGATGTTCACCTGCCGGTTGGGGATAGTTCACCCAGAGGCGGTCGCACGCTGCCGGACGGGCTTAGATTGACGCCGTACGACGGGGACCCGGCCGTGTCGAGTGCCCGTCCCGACTCTTTCGACGACGAGGACTGCCCCATGCGCGAGGTCTACCACGAGCAGCTCGACCGCGTCAGCGACGACCTCGTCGAGATGACACGGCTGGTCGCGTCGGCCATGAACCGGGCCACCCAGTCGCTCCTCGACGCCGACCTGCAGCTGGCCGAGAGCGTGATCGCCGGCGACGACGCCATCGACGCGATCGCGTCCAAGGTGGAAGCCGACTGCTTCCAGGTCTCGGCCCGTCAGCAGCCCGTCGCCACCGACCTGCGGATCATCGTCGCGGCGCTGCGGATCTCCGCCTCGCTGGAGCGGATGGGCGACCTCGCGGCGCACATCGCCAAGTCGGCCCGGATGCGCTACCCCGCCTCCGCGGTCCCGGCACAGCTGCGCCCGACGTTCCAGGCGATGGGAGCCGTGGCTCAGAACGTCGTCAGCAAGACTGGCTCGGTTATCGCGACGAAGGACGTCTCGATGGCAGCCGACGTCGCCCGCATGGACGAGGAGATGGATCGTCTGCACCGCGAGATGTTCCAGACGGTGCTGTCGCCGACCTGGGAGTTCGGGGTCGAGTCAGCGGTTGACGTCACGCTGCTCTCGCGGTTCTACGAGCGCTTCGCCGACCATGCGGTCACCATCGCCAAGCGCGTCGTCTACGTCGCCACCGGTGAGCCGTACGCCACCGTCGACCCCGAAGCCATGCTCGACAACCTCTAGCCCCGCACCGACCTCAAGCTCCCTCGACAACCTCAACCTCCCCCACCGCCGCCTCGGACGCCTCGGAGCCATGTCCTGACCTTTCAGGTCACGCAGCGCCCTTAAGGGAACGCGGTGACCGCAGGTCGTGATCTTGGTCGGGTCGAGGGCTCGCCCGGTCGGGCTCGGCGGTCTCCTGTCGCCCGCTGGGGTGGAATGCGCCAGACTCGGGGGTCGTTGACCCGACAGCGGTCCAGGTGGACCGTCCGGTGCGGCAGCGACCGGCTCAGCTGCCGGCGACTCGACGAGGAGGTGCGGCCCGTGGCGATCCTGCCTCTGGAGGCCGACAGCCGCCGCCGCCGCTCAGGACTGAGTGCCGTACGACTCGACACGCGACCCGCGCCGCGTCGCGCGGCACTGCTGTCAGTGCACACCTCGCCGCTCGACCAGCCGGGCACCGGTGACGCCGGCGGCATGAACGTCTACATCACCGAGGTGGCGCGCCGCCTCGCCGACCGCGGCGTCGAGGTCGACATCTTCACCCGCGCCACGTCCGGTGATCTCCCGCCGACGGTCCTGATGGCTCCAGGAGTCACGGTGCGCCACGTGACGGCCGGGCCCTTCCAAGGCCTGTCCAAGGAGGACCTCCCCGGGCAGCTGTGCGCCGTGACGTCCGGCGTGCTGCGTGCCGAGGCGATGCGCCCCGAGGGGTGGTACGACGTCGTCAACTCGCACTACTGGCTCTCGGGTCAGGTCGGGTGGCTCGCGGCTGAGCGCTGGAACGTGCCGCTCGTGCACGTCATGCACACCATGGCCAAGGTCAAGAACCTCACGCTGGCCGAGAGCGACGTCCCCGAGCCCGAGGGCCGTGTGATCGGCGAGCAGCAGGTCGTCGATGCCGCTGATCGCCTCGTCGCCAACACTGCCGCCGAGGCCGCCCAGCTCGTGGATCTGTACGGTGCCGACCCCGACCATGTCGCGATCGTGCACCCAGGCGTCGACCTCGACGTCTTCCGTCCCGGCGGCCCCGCAGCGCAAACACAGGCGCGCGCCGTGCTCGGGGTGCCCGCCGACAAGATCGTCCTGCTGTTCGTCGGGCGGATCCAGCCGCTCAAGGCACCCGACGTCCTCGTGCGTGCGTTCGCGGCGATGATCGAGCGCACCCCGTCGCTGCGCGACCGCCTCCTCCTCGTCATCGCCGGTGGCCCTTCAGGAACCGGCCTCGCCCGCCCGCACGCGTTGGAAGAGCTCACCGTCCAGGTTGGCGTGGCCGACCTCGTCCGCTTCGTGCCGCCGGTCGGACGCGTGCTGCTCGCCGACTGGTACCGCGCTGCCGACGTGTGCGTGGTCCCGTCGTACTCCGAGTCGTTCGGGCTCGTGGCCGTCGAGGCGCAGGCGTGCGGCACGCCGGTGGTCGCGGCACGCGTCGGTGGCCTGCCGACCGCGGTGGCCGACGGTGTCAGCGGGCTCCTCGTCGACGGGCACGACCCGCAGGACTGGGCCACCGCGCTCTGCTCTGTCGTAGGCGACCCCGACCGGCTGCGGACCTGGTCGCGCAACGCCGTGGAGCACGCGTCGCACTTCGGGTGGGACGCGACGGCAGACGCCACTCTCGAGGTCTTCCGCGACGCCATGGCCGACCGCGCCCGCCTCGCCGTCGCCCGCTCGTGACCGCCGGGAGCGACGCGCTCGACGTCCTGCGCTCGGTCGTCGAGGAGCACGGGCTCGACTACGACGAGCCACAGCCAAGCCACCTCGTCGTGGTGCTGCCGGGTGAGAAGAAGCAGCGCACCACCTGCTCGCTCGTGGTCGGCGAGCACGCGCTCACGGTGCAGGCGTTCGTCGCGCGGCACGTCGACGAGAACGCCGAGGCGGTCTATCGCTGGCTCCTCGAGCGCAACCTGCGCACGTACGCCGTGGCCTTCTCCGTCGACCACCTCGGCGACATCTACCTCACCGGTCGCTTGCCCCTGGCCGCTGTGACCCCCGACGAGGTCGACCGCATCCTCGGGTCAGTCCTGGAGTACGCCGACGGCTCCTTCAACACCATCCTCGAGATGGGCTTCGCCACCTCGATCAGGCGCGAATGGGCCTGGCGCACCAGCCGAGGCGAGAGCACCGCCAACCTCGACGCCTTCAAGCACCTCGCAGACTGAGCCCGGCCGTTCCCAGCCGGACCCGAGTAACAGGTCGAATGGTCGCCGACGGGGGGCCGTGAGCGACCGTTCGACCTGGTGCTCACCGACCGCCTGGCAGGATGTGGGGCATGAGCGCTGCGCCGTACACCTTGGTCCTGCTTCGGCATGGGGAGAGCACGTGGAACGCTCTTAACCAGTTCACCGGGTGGGTCGACGTCGACCTGTCGGAGAAGGGGGAGACCGAGGCGGTCCGCGGCGGTGAGCTGCTCGCCGAGTCGGTGGTGCTCCCCGACGTCGTGCACACGTCGCTGCTGCGGCGGGCGATCCGTACGTCGCAGATCGCGCTCGACGCATGCGATCGGCACTGGATCCCCGTGACGCGCAACTGGCGGCTCAACGAGCGCCACTACGGCGCGCTCCAGGGCAAGAACAAGAAGCAGACGCTCGACGCCTACGGCGAGGAGCAGTTCATGCTCTGGCGCCGCTCCTACGACACCCCGCCGCCAGCCATCGACCCTGACGACGAGTTCTCGCAGTCGCACGACGCGCGCTATTCCTGGCTCCCGCCGGAGGCCAACCCGCTGACCGAGTGCCTCAAGGACGTCGTCGTGCGCCTCCTCCCCTATTGGGAGGACGTCATCGTCCCCGACCTTCGCGCGGGCAAGACGGTGCTGGTCGCCGCGCACGGGAACTCGTTGCGCGCGTTGGTGAAGCACCTCGACGGCATCAGCGACGACGACATCGCGTCGCTCAACATCCCGACGGGCATCCCGCTGGTCTACCGGCTCGATGCCGACCTGCACCCGACGGTACGTGGCGGCGAATACCTCGACCCTGCTGCCGCCGCCACCGCCGCAGCAGCGGTCGCCAACCAGGGCAAGGGCTGACCACGACCCGTTCGCTCACCCTGGTGACCGGTGCTCGCTCGCTCCGACGCTCCCTCGTCACCGAACCACGAGCCGGTAGGCCCGCAGCGCCCAGTGACCCGGGGACACGACGCGTGACGTGGTGTCCACGACCCGAACGGTGAACCGGTAGACCCCGGCATGCACGGGTCGTCCCTTCAGTAGGCCCGTCGTCGTCAGAGTCAGTCCACGCGGCAGCGGGCCGCGCCACACCCGCCAATAGCTTCGGCCGGTTCCGCCCGTGGCAGTAAGCCGGATCCGGTACGCCGCTCCTCGTCTGGCGACAGCCACGCCAGCAGTGACCACGCGCACGGGTGCGCGGACGGCCAGTCGCACCGACCGCGTGACCAAACGACCGTGCGCGTCGATGACCGTGACCGGCAGCGTGACGACCCGCGCGACGCTCGGACGGCCGGTGACGGCACCCGTCGCAGCGGTGAGGACGAGTCCTCGCGGCAACGTTCCCGCTGGCACCGACCACGTCGTGGAACCCAGCGCGCCGGAGGCCGCGAGACGTGCGGCGTAGGGCTGCCCCGCGGTGGCGTCGGCCATCGCAGCAGTCACGACGAGCAGCGGTCTCGCCGTCGAGCCGGAGACGGTGATCGCATACCGACCGAGGCTGCCGTAGGACGACCAGCCCTGGGCTGTCACTGCTCCCTGGCCGGCCCCTGTCACGCGCGCGTAGTAGGTCCCCGCCTCCAGGAGGCTCGTGCGATAGGTGGCGTCGAGCCCGGTTGCAGTCTCGGCGTCACCCGCGGGGTCGGGAACGGTCGGTGCGTCAGTCGCGACGACCCTGCCGTCCGCGGCGAGCACCTCGAGCCCCGTGTCGAGGTCCGCGCCCACGGCAGCGGACGCCACGACGACGGACACGCCGCCACCGAGGGAACTGAAGGAGAACCAGTCCTCATCCCTGGCCGAGGTGATGACACCGGGCGTGGCGACACCCGGGCTGAGAGGTGTTGCCGTCGCTGCTGATCCGCCGTGATCATCAGCCAGCACCGGGGCGTGGAGCGCGATGATCGCGAGGTCGTCCTGGCGGTTGGTGGCGCCGGTGTATTCGCCCTTGCTCCACTGTGTCAGCGGCCGGTAGTAGCCCACTCCCATGATGGGTGCCCACGCTGCGGAACCTTCGTAGTAGGCGGTGCCGCCGCTGCCGTCGTGCCCGAGCCCGAAGTTGTGGCCGACCTCGTGCGCGGCGGCCTCGCCGACTGCCTTCGCCCACCCCTGGAGAAGGTTCGCGGTCATCACAAGTGCCGGCTGGTAGTAGTCGTGCTCGTCGCCGGTCAAGCCGATCGTCGAGGTATAGGCGATTCCCCCACAGCCGCATGCCTGTGCGGCCCGGGCACTGCTGGTGATCACTGCCCGGGTCCCATAGACCTGGTCGTTGCCGTCGGTGCGCGCGATGGCGTCCGCGCCGGGATCCTTCGTCGTGACGTTGACGTCGAACGGCGCATAGTCCTCGGCCACGCGGAGCCACACCTCACGCACGGAGTCGAGCTCGGCAGCGGAGAACGCTGCCGGGTTGCCGTCCGTGTCGTAAGCCGCCAGGACGTAGCCGGACGGGAGCCCGAGCTCGGTGTTCCACGCCGAGCCGGTGAGCGCATAGCCGGTGAAGTCGAGGTAGATCGTGCGCCGGGAGCCAGCTCGCGAGCTCAGCGCTAAGGCGTTCCCGCGCGCGTCCAGAAGACCCGCCGATGTCGGGCGCCGGACCGTCGCAGGTCCTTCCGGGGCCACCGGTCCGGCCGGCGCCGGGCGATCGACGTACAGCAGCTGACCGCACGAGTCGAGGCGTGCAGTCGCGTCGGTGCGGAGCACCGTCGCGAGCGTGGCGGAGGGCATCGCGTTGAGCTGGGCGGCGAGGGCCAGCCGCACACCGTCATCAGTCACGGTGGCGAAGGCACGTCGGGCGCCGAGGGCCGGAGCAACGGGGTCACAGGCGCCGCGCGTCGTGGGTGCGGCGACGCTCGCGGCAACCGTCACCGGCGCTGCGACAGCGGGTACGGCGAGGGCCACGGCTGCGATCGCCGTGGCGTTCGCGGCCGTGCTGCGAGCCTTGAGCACGAGGCACCTCCGAGCGCGTCTGCCCGGGCTCCCCCGCCGAGAGACGCTCCGTGCATCGGCAGCCACGCACGTCGGTCCCGAGCATGGGCACCCACACGGCCCAACCGATCGCGGCGGCTGCGCTCACAGGTTCCCTACGCCTTCCCCCGACCGTCATGCCACGAGGCACTCGACGTCGATGTCCCCTATCGCGGGGCGACCGCGACCCAGGGCACTGTGAGCTCGCCGAGGCGCCACCGGGTGACGCCGTCGATGACCTCGACACCGGAGTCGCGCGCTGAGCTCACGGTCGCGATCCAGCGCTGCCGCACCCCGAACGCTCCGTGCGGTGCAGCCCCCGCCCAGCAGCGGTCGAGCGTGCGCAGCAGCGCGTGGATACGTTCACCCTCGACGTTGCGGTGGATCAACGCCTTGGGGAGTCGCTCGGCGAGGTCGCTGGGCACCTCGAGCTCGGCGAGGCGCGTCGACAGCGTCAGCGACCTCGGCACCCCGCTGCCAGGGTCCAGCGCGACCCACCACGCATGGCGCCCGAGCTCGTCGCAGGTGCCCTCGACAAGGAGGCCGCCCGGAGCAAGCCGTGACGTCATCGTGCGCCACGCCGCACCGACCTCGGACTCGCCGTACTGCCGGAGCACGTTGAACGCGCGGATCACCACGGGCGCACGGGAATCCAGCGGTATCTCGAACCCCCCTCGACGAAACGACAGCGTCTCGTCGGCGTACTCCATCGCTGCGTTCACCCGCTCGGGGTCGATCTCGATTCCGACGACCGACACGTCAGGCCTGACCACAGCCAACCGGTCTCGCAGATCGCGCGGGGTCCAGGCTGCAGCGCCATAGCCAAGGTCGACGACCACGGGATCCGGGGACGACCGCAGTGCCGACGCGCACGCGTGCGCGATCCAGCGGTCGACGCGTCGAAGGCGGTTGGGGTGCGTGGTCCCGCGGGTGATGGTGCCGACCGGGCGGGACGCGCCCGTCACCAGCGAGGTCCGCGCGTGACCTCGATCAGGCGCTTGCGCACGTCGACGAGGTAGACGATCGCCGCGACGATCCCCGCGATCCCGAGGATCGACAGGATGCTGCCGCCGAGAGCCGGGAACACCACCTGCGACGCGAGTCCGCCGCCGAGCAGCAGCAACCAGAACTGCTTGGTACGCCGGTCCGCAGCCGGGTAGGCGTCGGTGCGCCGGGTCGCAGCATCGACGAGGGCCACGAGGCCCAGGACGATGCACGCCCAGTAGACGGTGATGTAGACGAGTGAGGGTACGGCGATCACCCGCCGAGCATACGGAGGATCCGGCCGGGCAGCCGTCCGGCGGGTGGAATAGTTGTTTCTTCAACTGAGTTGTGCCAGCCTGAGGGACGTCAGGATCGACGTACGGAGAGGTGATCGTCATGGCACGTGCAGCGGCAGCATTCGACGCGTTCGAGCCCAGCGCCCTGGCCGCGAGCGCCGAGCAGGCCGTCTGGGCACCCGGTGACGCCCCGCTCCCGGCGGTCTACATCAGCCACGGTGCGCCGCCGCTGTTCGACGACGCCGGCTGGATGGACGAGCTCTTCGCGTGGTCGACCTCGATGCCCAAGCCCACCGGCATCGTCATCGTCAGCGCCCACTGGGAGACAGCTCCGATCACCATCACCGCACCCACAGCCAAGACCGGGCTGGTCTATGACTTCGGTGGCTTCGACCCCCGCTACTACTCGATGCAGTACTCCACCCCCGACGCGACCGCTCTCGGTGCTCAGGTGTCGGGCCTGCTCAGCGCGATCTCACCGGTCGTCGACCGCCCGCGCGGCCTCGACCACGGGTCGTGGGTGCCGCTCAAGGTGATGTACCCCGGGGCAGACGTGCCGGTGGTGCAGGTCAGCCTGCCCACCGACCGGCCCGACGTCCTCGTCGCCATGGGCGAACGCCTGCGCGAGCTCCGCGAGGAGGGCGTGCTGGTCGTCGGATCCGGCTTCATGACCCACGGGCTGCAGTTCATGACGCAGGCAATGGTCGAGGGCAAGGTGCCGGGCTGGTCCCGCGACTTCGACGCCTGGGCGTGGTCGGCCATCGAGGCGGGCGACCTCGACACCCTGGCGTCATTCCGCCAGATGGCACCCGGGATGCCCTACTCCCACCCCACGGTTGAGCACTTCACGCCGCTCTTCGTCACCCTGGGCGCGGCACAGGATCTCGGCTCGGCACGCACCGTCATCGGCGGCGCCATGATGGGGCTGAGCCGCCGCAGCCTCGAACTCACCTGACCCCCGCTCGGAAGGCCAGTCGCTGCCCTGGGCGCTGTGTGGGTCAACTGACTCGTGAAGCCCCCGCAAGACCCCGGTCGCCGGTGGGTGTGGCATACGCAAGGCCCCGCTGCACGACAGAGCGGCGGGGCCTTGCGCGTTCGTGGGGCGAGCGGTCAGATGCCGGCGACCTTGCGGAGGCGGGCGACGACCTCGTCGGCACGCACGCGCAGCTCGGTGGCGACCGGCGTCATCGAGTCGACGGCGAACGCGGCGCGGGCATCGGCCCGGGCACGCATGTCGACGACGACGTTCTCGGCAGCCTCAGCGGCCTCCGAGACCTGGTTGAGAACCGTGGCGACGTAGGGCTTCACGCTGTCCCGCGCGACCTTGCGGCCCACGAGGGTCTTCTCGATGACTGTCGTGACGACCGGTGTCACGGCGTCCTCGACGACCTTGCGGCCGGGTGCGGTGCGCTCGACGAGTGTCGCGACGTACGGCGCGAGGGCGGTGTCAGCGGCCTTGCGGCGCTCGGCGGTCTTCTCAGCCATCTGGTGGAGCAGCGGCGCGACAGCATCCTCGACGGCCTTGGTGGCGACGAGGAGCTGGCCCTCGACCCTGCTGCGGACCTCGGTCGGCTCGGGGAGCTCGGCGAGCAGCGAACGGACGCGGGTCACGGGAACCTCGAGCAGCTTCGCCGACTCCGACTTCGCCGACGTCGACCTCGGCGCGGTGGTCTTGGTCGTCGCGGTGCTGGACTTGGCAGCGGCCTTCTTGGGGGCTGCCGTGGCGGTCTTCTTGGCGGCAGCGCTGGTCTTCTTCGCTGTCGACCTCGTCGCGGCGGTGGTCTTCTTCGCCGTCGACTTCGTGGCCTTCTTCGCCGTCGCGACGGTCTTCTTGGTGGCCGACGTCGTGGCCTTGGCGGCCTTCTCGACGGTCTCGGTCACGGGGGTGAGGTCGGGCGTGGGGATCGTGTTGTCAGTCATGACTTGTCCTTCTTCGGTGAGCGGTTTCCCGCGGCCGTCGTGCCCGCGCGGGTGGGGACTGGGGTGACGGGGGCGGCAGTGCCCTCGTCGGTCGTGGTGCCGGCGGCCGCCGCGAGTGCGGAGTTCTCGGACTGGAACGCGCCGTAGATCTCGAGCAGCACCTGGCGCTGACGTTCGGAGAGCGTCTCGTCGGCTCCGATCGCGTCTGTGACGGCAGCGTCGCCGGCGCGGGGCTCGAGGAGCCCGGCACGCACGTACAACGTCTCCGCCGAGATGCGCAGCGCCGAGGCGATCTGCCCGAGGATCTCTGCGCTCGGCTTCTTCAACCCACGCTCGACCTGCGAGAGATAGGGGTTGGAGACGCCGGCTGTCCTGGCCAGCTGACGCAGAGACACCTCGGCGGACTGCCGCTGCTCGCGGATGAACTCCCCGAGGGTGTGGACGTCGATGCTGGCCATGACCCCAGTGTGCACCCGTG
>JANMBJ010000429.1:0-3341 GCA_031360335.1 Candidatus Nanopelagicales bacterium | reverse complement strand
CACTCGCTCTCGGCTCGGTCAAGGCACCCGCGGCGTGGGACACCGCACGCGGTGACGGCGTCACCATCGCGGTGATCGACGGTGGCTTCCAGGTGACGCACCCTGACCTCGTCGGCAAGGTGGTCGGGGCCTATGACGTCGTCACCAAGACGAGCGTGGTCACCGACTCCAGCCTCGACCCGCTTCCTGGTCACGGCACAGCGGTAGCGAGCGTCGCGGCCGCGAACACCAACAACCGCATCGGCATCGCGGGGGCTGCTCCGGGCGCTCAGCTGCTGCTGGTCAAGGTCGCCAACGCCGGTGGAATCGTCACGTCGACCGCCATCGCGGCCGGCATCGTCTGGGCGACCGATCACGGCGCGAGCGTCATCAACATCAGCCTCGGCGATCCCGTGAGCGACGCGGCGGAGGCCGCCGCGGTGAACTACGCCAGCGCGCACAACGTCGTCATCGTGGCGGCCGCCGGCAACGAGCACACGTCCGTGATGCAATAC
The DNA here is from genome assembly GCA_031360335.1 of Candidatus Nanopelagicales bacterium. GTDB lineage: Bacteria > Actinomycetota > Actinomycetes > S36-B12 > CAIYMF01 > Longivirga. The sequence continues at coordinate 2,847 of JANMBJ010000429.1, read as the reverse complement.
CCCGCGGCCTATCCCGACGTCGTCACCGCCGGTGCCACCGTGCCCGACGGCAGCGCCCGCGCCGGCTTCTCGAGCTTCGGCCCCTGGGTCACCGTCGCTGCGCCGGGTCAGTCGATCCCCATCGCGCTGCCCCTGCTCTATGACACCCACGACGACGCGAAAGACGGCTATTCGGTGTGGGACGGCACGTCCTTCTCCTCCCCGATCGTTGCCGCCGAGATCGCCGTAGTGAAGTCGGCCAACCCCTCGGCCACCCGCACCCAGCTCGTCGCCGCGATCACCGCCACGACCACCGCGACGGACTACGGCTTTGCCCACGGCCTCGTCAACTACGTCGCGGCCCTCTCGGTCCTGCCGCGCCTGCACCCCACGGCGCGCGCCACCGCCTACGCGTTCAGCCCCAACGCCGACGGCCGACTCGACACCACGACCGTGCGCTACGCCCTCGAGCAGACGCAGTCTGCCGTCGCGCGGGTCTACTCCTCGACCGGCAGCCTCGTCCTCGGACCCCTCAACCTCGGCACCAACAAGCCTGCGGGTGCCTACCAGTGGACGTGGAACGGGCGCGATCGGCTCGGTCGCATCGCCCCCAACGGTCGCTATCGCATCGAGGTCCGTACGTCGTCCCAGCTCAACGGCGCCCTGGTCCTCGGTGTCGCTGCAGCCAACGTGCGCATCGACACCGTGCGGGCCGTCGTGAACTCCGTGCGCGCCGGCTACGCCACGTTCTATCCCGTGCGCGACGGCTATCGCGACCTGGTGAGTCTCGGTGCGACCACCAACGAGGCGATCACGGCGTACTCCGTCGTCATCACGAACCGCTCGGGACGAGTCGTCGCGACCCTGCGCGGCCGGGCCCACGCGATCGGTCGCTTCGCACTGGCGTGGAACGGTCGAACTGCCTCAGGCGCAAGGATTCCCAGCGGGACCTATCGGTTCGACGCGATCGCCTACGACGCCGCGGCCAACCGGACGGTCTCCGTCAAGAAGTCCGTCACGCTCTCCTGGGGTCGTCACCCCTGACCTCGCGCGGTCGCTCTCCCACCTCCTGCGGCCAGCCTGCACCGATCAACGGTCGACGCCATCTCGACGACGGTCGCGGTCGAGGTGCGCGGCAGTTGCCTCAGCGGCGATGGCGTGGCCGTTGACCGATCCCGTGACGGCTTCGAGGAAGTCACCACTGTCGATGACGAGCAGTCGCGCGTTCGTCAGCGCCGTGATGGTGGCGGTTCGCACCACCGAACGCAGCAGCGCGATCTCACCGAATCCGAAACCCGCCATGATCACGTGGTCGGCGCGTACACCGTTGATGTCGACCCGGAGCTCGCCCTCCGCCGTGACGTAGAAGGCGTCACCCTCGTCGCCCTGCCGAATGACCACCGTGCCGGCCGGCGCCAGCTCCCAACGTGCGCGCTGCGCCAACCGCTCGAGCTCGTACTCCGGCAGCACCGACAGGAACGGGACACCGCGCAGCAGAGCGAGCTCCACAGGGTGGAGCACCGCGCGGGCATCGAGCTTGCGTACGAGCATGAGGCAGGAGAGCGCGAGCAGAACGCACGCGATCCCGAGCGGCACGAACGCATAGCGCGCCGACACGAGTTCGATGAGCACCGGCGCGAGCAGCGCTCCGAGCGCAGTGCCCAGCAATGTGGTGCTCTCCTGCACGGCGAAAACCCGCGCGAGGACCCGGTCGTCGGTTGCGCGCTGCAACAGGGTGCGCCCGGAGACGAGCATCACCGCACCGCCGATGCCGCTGAGCACCAGCAGGAGCAGCACCGGGGCGAGCACGGCAACCAGTGCGACGGCGGCGAAGCAGAGCCCCTCGACAACCGCACCCGACACGATCACCGGCGAGAGCCGACGGCGTCGGCCGGCAGATGCCGCGAGCACGGCACCGATGACAGACCCGACACCCAGCGCGCCGATGACATAGCCGGCGTCGGTCTCCGGGCGGCCGAGCACGTCGGTGGTGAAGGCGACGCCGAGCACGTCGAGAGCGCCCGCCACCACGAAGTCGATGGTCAGCACGAGCAGCAGGGCGAGTGCGCCCCAGTCTCGCCACAGCGTCACGAGTCCCTGCACTGCAGCCACGATCGAGCCGACCTCGTCGCCGTCACCGTCGGGACGAGGCAACCCGAGGCGCAGACACAGCAGGCAGGCACCGAGGCCCACCGCCGCCTCGATCGCGAAGGCCTGCCAGTAGCCGGCGTGTGCCACCACGAGCCCTGCGGCCACGGGTCCGATGAAGCGGAACGTGCCCTCGAAGATCGACGACACGGCGTTGGCCGACACGAGGACCTGGGGCGAAGCGGCCAGCGAGGGAAGCGCTGCGAAGTGGATCGGGCGCACCACAGCGAGCGCGGTGGTGAGCAGGGTCGATGCGCCGATGACACCGACGACACCCGCTCCGACCAGGAGAGCCAGCATGGCGATGAGGGAGGTCGTCGTGACGAACGCGTAGGCGAGCACCAGCGCCGTTCCGCGGGGGATCCGGTCGCCCACGGTCGCGATCGCCGGACCGACGATCGCCGCGGGAACGAGCTGGACGACGGCTGCAAGAGCCGCGAGCCGCGGCCCGCCTTCGGCGTAGGCCCAGAAGATGACCACGACCCAGGCGAAGAACTCGGCGAAGCCGAACAGGGCATAGGCGACGAGCACCCGGCGCACTGCGGGTGACGCAGTGAGGGCCGTGAGGGTCGCGGGAGTGCGGGCCATCGTGAGTGGGCGCCTTTCGCCGGCCGGTCCGCCGCTCGCAGTGGTGAGAGCCAGACCCTAGCCATCCTGGCTTCCGCCGAGGGCGTGTTCGTCCTGGTTCGTCCTCAGTGCGTGCCAGATACGTCCCTTGTG
>JANMBJ010000375.1:0-14203 GCA_031360335.1 Candidatus Nanopelagicales bacterium | reverse complement strand
GGTGCACGCCGGTGCCGATCTCGCGCGTGAGGTCGTCGAGGCGCTCGAGCGGATCTCGGGCATGGTGGACGAGACCACCACGGCCGCGCGGGAGATCTCCATCGCGACCCAGCAGCAGCGCTCCGCGTCCGACCAGGTCGTGGCGGCGATGACGCAGGTCTCCGATGTGTCACGGCAGTACGCCGTCGGCTCCCAGCAGTCGGCCGTCGCGGCGGCTCAGCTGCACACCTTGTCCGACGAGCTGCGCGAGTCGATCTCGCGCTTCCGGGTCGCGTAGGGCATCGACATGGCCTGGGCCGACGATCCCGAGCTGGTGGCCACCTTCCGTGCGGAGGTGGAAGACCGGTTGGCGTCGCTGCGCGACGGTCTCCTCGGGCTCGAGGCGCACCGGTCACCGCGTCAGGTGATCGAGTCGCTCTTCCGCGATGCCCACACGGTCAAGGGATCTGCGCGGATGCTGGGTCTCGACTCGGTGGTGACCCTCGCGCACCGTGCCGAGGACCTGCTCGGCATGCTCCGAGACGGGCGGCTCGGCGTACGTCGAGATCTCGTCGACCTGCTCCTCGTCACATCTGAGGCCATCGGTCGCTCGCTGCCCGGTGCCGATCGCCCCGTGTCGTCGACATCACTCGCGGAGGTGGTTGCCGCACTCGACTCGGCGCTCGCCGGCGCCGACCCGGTTTCGATCCCGAGGCTCGGTGATGGCGGCGACGCTGCGGTCGACCTTGACGGAGATGACGACGTCGTGTCGGTGAGCGCTGCAGGACGAGCCGGCGAGCACGTGCGCGTGCCGACCCGTCGGGTGCACGGCCTCCTCGATGTCGTGGGTGAGGCCGAGCTCGACGTGCGTCGCATGGAACGCCAGGCCCAGCAGACGTCGGCTCTGATCGCCGAGCACCAGCGGCTCGTACGCGGTCTGCGCCAGGCAGTGCTGCGCGGGGCCGGCGAGTCCGAGGTGTCCGACGCCGTCACGTCGATGGTCGCCGTCGCCGACCGCCTGCAGGCGGTGAGCCGCGACCTGCGCTCGCGCAGTGAAGACGCGCTGCAAAGGCTCGCGCGGGTGCGCGACGGGGCGATGGGTCTGGCGATGGTGCCGGTACGCCGTGTCGTCGCCGGGTTCCCCGCACTCGTGCGCGAGATCGCCACGTCGACCGGCAAGGATGTCGAGCTCGTGACGGTCGGCGCTGAGGTGGAGCTCGACGTACGCGTCCTCGACGGGGTCGCGGATGCCCTTCGCCACCTCGTCACCAACGCCGTCGACCATGGCTGCGAGACGCCGGGAGAGCGGGCGCTCGCGGGCAAACCACGCCGCGCGACGGTCACGGTGTCGGCTCGTCAGGCTGGCTCTACCGTCGTCATCGAGGTGGCGGATGACGGCTCGGGCATCGACGACGACCGGCTCCTCGATGCGGCGGTGCGTGCAGGTCTGCTCGACGGTTCCGTCGCGGCCGTGGCCGCGGCCGTCGCAGCCGTGCCCTCGTCGTCGTCGCTTCACCGGCTGCTGTTCGAGCCGGGCTTCTCCACCCGTACCGACGTAACCGAGACCTCAGGTCGCGGAGTCGGTCTCGACGTCGTGCGCACCTCGGTGGAAGCGCTCGGCGGCACGGTGGAGGTGGCCAACGACCCAGGTGCGGGCACCCGGTTCGTCCTGACCCTCCCTGTCACTCTCGGTGTCGTGCGCTGCCTGATCGTGCGCTGCGGCCAGGAGCGCTACGGAGTTCCCCTCCCTGGTGTCCTCGAGACCGTGAGCCTGGCTGACGCAGACGTTCACGATGTCGGAGGTGCGCTCGTCGTCGTCCGGCACGACGAGACGGTGCCGTTGGCCGACCTGGGCGTGGCGCTCGGTGTCGTCGGCAGCCGCAATGCGCGCGTCGCCGTTCTCGCACGACCGAGCGGCGCGGCGCTCGCGTGGTCCGTCGACGAGGTGGTGGGCGAGCGCGAGGTGGTCGTCACGTCGCTGGGCGGGTTCCTCGGTGCCGTGCCCGGCACATCAGGTGCCACGATCGACGACGACGGCTCGGTGCTCCTGCTGGTCGACCTGCGTGAGCTCGCCTCCCGGTTCGCTGGCGCCACCTCGTTGCCGTCGTCGGCCGACGTCCTCGACGACGGACCGGACGTCGGCGTCGGCACCGACGGCGAGCGCCCGCGTGGGCAGCGGCGCGCGTCGGAGACCGGTCGCCCCAAGGTGCTCGTGGTGGAGGACTCCATCGGCGTACGAGAGCTGCAGCGCACGATCCTCGAGGCTGCGGGCTATGACGTCGTCACGGCGGTCGACGGTCTCGACGGTGCCGCCCGGCTGCAGCAGCCGGCAGTGGACCTCGTGCTGTCCGACGTGGAGATGCCAGGGATGGACGGGTTCACCCTGACCCGCACCATCCGCAAGACGCGCGGCTGGGAGAACGTCCCGGTCGTGATCATGACCTCGCGTGGCGACGACGCCGACAAGCGCGCGGGTCTCGACGCGGGCGCTGACGCCTACCTGCTCAAGAGCGAGTTCGACCAGCACGCTCTCGTGGACACCGTCCGACGTCTCGTCGGGCGATGACCACGCGACCCCCTACAGCTCGACGCACCCAAGCACTCCGGAGGACATCATGAACGACCGCCAGGTGACCGTCGTCGTGGCCGACGACAGCCCGACGATGCGTCGCATCGTCGGCGGCGTCCTCAGCGGCGCCGGGTTCGACGTCGTCCTCGCCGAGGACGGGGTGGAGGCTGTGCAGACGGTGTTCCGCACCATGCCCGACGTCGTGATCCTCGACGTGCAGATGCCCCGAGTCTCCGGATACGTAGCCGCGCGGCTGCTCAAGGACGACTGGCAGACCGCAGACATCCCGGTGCTGTTCCTCACCTCGCTCAACGCAGCCAGTGACCGCTACTGGGGTGCGCGTGCCGGCGCTGATCGCTTTCTCACCAAGGACTTCGAGGCGCCCGAGCTTGTCGAGGCGGTGACCTCCGCCATCGAGCAGGCCCGTGCGGCACGTGGTGGTCGCACGGCGCTCAAGGCCGACCCGCTGGAGCTCAGTGACGACGACGTCCTCGTGCGCGTGTGCGACCTGCTCGACCGCAACCTGTTCGAGGCCTCGGTGACGCAGGACGTCACGTCGATCGCGACCGACGTGCACGGGTTCGAGGAGACCGTCGCTGCTGTGCTCGAGTCGATGGAGCGCATCGTCGACTGCGACCTGGTCAGCGTGATGCTGCTCGGCGCCGACGGCCTCGCCCCGGAGGCGACGTACGTCTCGGTCTCCCGTGAGGTGACGCACGAGCACTATCGCGACTTCCTCGCTGCTGTCGCCGAGGCGTCCGAGCAGGCGACCGGCGGGGCGACCTCGATGTCGGAGCTCTCGCCGATGCTCGCGGACGCGCACGACCGCTTGGGCGCTGCCGACCCCGACGGGTTGGAGAGCCCGGGCATGGCGACCTTCCTGTCGATGCCGCTGCGAGCCGGCGGTCGCATGATGGGGCTGCTCGCGCTCTCGAGCGGGGTCGCCAACGCCTTCGGCGAGTCAGCGCTCACGACCCTGCGTCTCGTCGCATCACCGGCGGCTGTCGTCATCGATCACGCCCGCCTCTCGGGCGTGCACGCCTGACCGGCCGCCTGCCCGAGCAGGGTGCCGCTCTAGGGTCGCTGCATGACCAACGCGGAGCAGCTGCCCGGCGAGGTGACGCCGGATGCCTTCCGCGCGGTCATGGCTCGCTTTGCCACGGGGGTCGCGGTGATCACCTGCGCGGAGGGCAGGTCCGACCACGCGATGACCGCCAACTCGTTCACGTCGGTCTCACTCGATCCGCCGCTCGTGCTGTTCTGCGTCGAGAACGACTCCCGCTTCCACGAGGCCGTGACTGCCGCTGACCGGTGGTCGGTCAACGTCCTCGATGCGAGCCAGGCAGGTCGGGCACGATGGTTCGCGACCCGCGGCCGACCGCTGGTGGGCCAGTTCGACACGACGCCTACCCACCGGTCGGCTGTCTCGGGTGCGCTCCACCTCGACACCGCGATCGCCACCCTCGACTGCCGGACCACTGCAGTCCACGTCGCGGGCGACCACGACATCGTCATCGGGGAGGTCCTCGAGATGGTGGTCGTAGGACCCGAGGCAGAGCCCCTCGTCTACTACCGCAGCCGATTCCGCGTCTTGGCACCCGAAGGCGACCACCGGGGCTGACGGCCTGTCATGAGGCCTCGGTGTGCGCCACGCCGCAGATCGGGCATGTCACAGGGTCGCGGCCGGTCCCGTACTCTGAACCTACCCCATCGTGCTAGCCGCGACCGGATGTCACCGCCTGCCGCAGTGCACCCCGGTTGAGACGCGCACCCGCCCGTGTCAGGACGTGCAGTGACCACCTCGCCCCCGACCTCCCTGGTCGAGGACCTTTCCGGTTCCGACCGACCCGCCCGCCGTCGTGGCGTGCTCATCGCTGGCGCCTCGGCCGGTGTCGTCGCCGCGGTCTACATCGCGCTCGTGGCCGCCACCGGAGACGGTCTACCGCGGGGCACCCACGTGCTGGGGGTCGATGTGGGCGGGCAGAGCGAGTCGCAGGCGGCCGCCACCCTGACGACGGCGCTCGGTGCTCGCGCGACGGCTCCGATGGCCGCGGTGGTCGGCACCGATCACGTGTCCGTCGTCCCGGCCGACGCCGGCCTCACCTTCGACACTGCTGCGACCGTCTCGGGGCTCGCGGGTCGCATCTGGAACCCCGTGACCCTGTTCTCGCAGTTCACCGGTGGCCCCCAGCTGACCCCGGTGACTGCCGTCGACCAGGCCAAGCTGGCCGAGACCGTGACCTCGCTCGCCGCCGACAGCGACGCGCCGGCCACCGAGCCGACCGTGGTCGTCCGTGGCGCCACGGCTGCCCTGACCTCGGGCACACCCGGCTCGGTGGTTGACCAGAAGGCGGCGGCCGATGCGCTGGCCGCGGCCTACCTCGTGTCGTCCGACCCGGTGACGCTGCCCGTCGTGACCGCGGAGCCGACCGTGTCGTCGGACGCGTCGGCTCAGGCGCTGGCCCTCGCCCAGGCGGCCGTCGCCGGGCCCGTCACCGTCAAGGTCGGCACCGTGACCGCGACGATCCCGACGTCGACGATCGGCGAGGCGCTCACGTTCGCTCCTCAGGGCGGCCAGCTCAAGGCAAGGTTCGACGGCACCGTCCTTCGGACCGCGATCGCACCGGCCCTGGCCGGCACCGAGACGCCGGGCCGGGATGCGTCCTTCAGCATCGTCAAGGGCAAGCCCGTAGTCGTGCCGTCGAAGGTGGGGCGCGGCGTCAACGCCGACCTGCTCGCCGCCGACGTGCTCACGGTGCTCGGCAAGACCGGCGCCGACCGAGCCATCGACGCTCAGATCGGCACGATCGAGCCCACGCTCACCACCGCGTCCGCGAAGGCACTCGGCGTGAGGGAGCAGATGTCGACGTTCACCCAGCGCTTCCCCTATGCCGCCTACCGCGTGCAGAACATCGGTCAGGCCGCCCGGTCGATCAACGGCACGCTGCTCCTGCCCGGAGAGACGTTCTCGCTCAACAGGACCCTGGGTGAGCGCACCGCGGCGCACGGCTACACCAAGGGCTTCGTCATCGGCCCAGGCGGGGTCTTCAAGGAGGACCTCGGCGGCGGCGTCTCGACCAGCGCCACCGCGACGTGGACAGCCGCCTTCTATGCCGGCCTGCAGCGGGTGCACACCCAGGCGCACTCGATCTGGATCTCGCGCTACCGCGCCGGCCTCGAAGCCACGGTCGCGTGGGGCTCGTTCGACATGAGCTTCAAGAACGACACCCCGCACGCGGTGCTGGTCACCACGATCATGAAGAACACCTCGATCACCGTGCAGATCTGGGGCACCAAGGCCTACGACAAGATCACGGCCGCCTCCGGCCCCCGCTACAACGTCTCCCCTGCGGGCGCGATCCAGTACGACAGCACCCCCACCTGCCACGCGCAACAGGGTGGCGAGGGCTTCTCGATCGATGTCTACCGCGTGTTCGTCAAGGGCGGCGTCGAGGTCAAGCGGGAGAAGATCACGACCCGCTACCGCCCGAGCCCGACCGTGAAGTGCGGCACCGACCCGGCGAAGGCGTCACCGTCGCCGTCCGTGTCGGGCACCGCCAACCCGAGCGCGACTCCGACGCCCACGAAGAAGCCCTCGGCGTCGCCGACCGCCTGACCTGTCGACCCCGAGCCCAGGGGTGAGGAGTCGATCAGGACGGCCAGACACCTCTCGGCCTGACAGGGTGCTCCCAGGAATCTCACAGGTTTCTGCGGTCCACTGGTCGTATGACTGGTCGTGACAGCTCTTCGCGGTCCCCTGAGGCACGTGTCCTCGTCGTCGACGACGAGACCTCGATAGCCGACCTGCTGGCCACCGGGCTGCGCTTCGTCGGCTTCGACGTGCGTACGGCGGGGAGCGGTCTCGAGGCTCTCACCCTGGTGCGCGAGTGGCGCCCGGCGCTCATCGTGCTCGACGTGATGATGCCCGACGTCGACGGCTTCGACGTCACTCGTCGGCTGCGAGGCGAGGGCCGCCAGACGCCGGTGCTCTTCCTCACCGCGCGCGACGCGGTCGAGGACAAGGTTGCGGGGCTGACCATCGGCGGCGACGACTACGTCACCAAGCCGTTCAGCCTCGAGGAAGTCGTCGCCCGGGTGCGTGCCCTGCTGCGTCGCCATGCGCCGTCCGACATCGACGACGGGTCGCTCCGCTATGCCGACGTCGTGCTGGACGAGGACGCTCACGAGGTGAGCCGGGCGGGCGTCGCCATCGACCTCACGCCGACCGAGTTCTCACTCATGCGCTATCTCATGCTCAACGCGGGTCGCGTGGTGTCGAAGGCTCAGATCCTCGATCACGTCTGGCACTACGACTTCGGCGGCGACGGCGCGGTGGTCGAGTCCTATGTCTCCTACCTGCGCCGCAAGGTCGACGCCCCGTTCGACACAGCCCTCATCCGCACTGTTCGCGGCGTCGGCTACACCCTGCGGCAGCCGCAAGGTGCCATCCCGGCGGGTGTGCGGGCCGGCTCGTGATGTCCCGGTTCGGGTCCCTGCGTACGCGGCTCGTGATGGGCGTGCTCGTCCTCACCGCACTGGGCCTCGTCCTCGCCGCGACTGCGGGGACCTTGCTCCTGCGCAGCTATCTGGTGAACCAGGTGGATCGGGAGCTGCAGGGGGTCGCACGCTTCGCGGACGGGGCGTCGTTCCCCCAGGCGCCGACCGGTTCGCCCGTGCGCACGACCGGTCGACCGCTGCCGAGCCCCTTCGTCCTGACGAGGCTCGATCCGACCGGAACGGTGATCAGCCAGGAGCAGGGGTCTCAGGTCACGTCGGCCCTGCCCGACCTCGCCGGGCTCACGGCCGAGCGGGCCCGAGCGCAGGGCGCAGCGCCCTTCGACTCGGTCGGGGTGGGTGACTCCACAGTCCACTACCGATCCGCGGTGACGGTGCTCCCGGACAGGAGCGGCACCGTCGTGCAGTCGATCTCGATGGAGTCGATCGACGCCACCATCCAGCGAGCCACGTTGGCATCGCTCGCCGTCGGTCTGCTCACGCTCGGCCTCGTCGGCCTGCTCGCCGGCGTCGTCATCCGCATCGGGCTCCGACCCCTCGACGAGGTCGAGGCGACCGCCGAGCGGATCGCTGCCGGGGACCTCTCGCAGCGGGTCCCGGACATGTCGACCGGCACCGAGATCGGACGACTCTCTGCCTCCCTCAACGGCATGCTCTCCCAGATCGAGCATGCCTTCGACGAGCGCACCGCGAGCGAGGACCGGTTGCGCCGCTTCGTCGCCGATGCGAGCCACGAGCTGCGCACTCCGCTCACCACCATCCGCGGCTATGCCGAGCTGTCCCGTAACGGCGCGATCACCGAGGCGGCCGACCGAGCAGCTGCGATCGCTCGCATCGAGGGTGAGGCCGTCCGGATGGGCGTGCTCGTCGACGACCTGCTCCTCCTCGCCCGTCTCGACCAGCAGCGACCGCTCGAGCGTCGGCACGTCGACGTGGTCGAGCTCGTGGACGACGCCGCCGCTGGTCTGCGGGCTGCGGACCCCGACCGTGAGGTCGTTGTCACCGCACCCAAATCTGCCGTCGTCGTCGGCGACGCGGCGCGTCTTCGTCAGGTCGTCGACAACCTGCTCACCAACGCCCGCGCCTACACGACCGCTGGATCCCCGGTCGGCCTGGTCGTGACTGAGGACATCCACGTCGTACGCATCGTCGTGTCGGACGCCGGTCCGGGCATGAGGGCGAACGACCTCGCCCACGCCACGGAACGCTTCTATCGTGGTGATCCGTCGCGTACCCGCCGCAACGGCACGGGCAGCGGTCTCGGGCTCTCGATCGTGCAGGCCATCGTGGCCGCGCACGACGGCACCCTGCGGATGGAGTCCTCGCCGGACGCGGGCAGCACGATGACCGTGGAGCTGCCGATCACCGTGGACGCGTCGACGGCTGAGGTCGATGGTCCGAGCGCGGTGAGCGCGTTCGCTCCGACCTGAGGGCGCGACCCACGACGATCACCGCCTGCGGGTGTGAGGCCGACAGGAGACGACGTGCGGCTGGCGTCGCACCGTCGTTGGTCTCGCCCTCACGCGCGGACCGCGACGAAACGCAGTCGTACATAGTCGATCCACCACCCGGGCTCGCCGTCGGGTCGCCCGGCGAGTCCCGCGGCGCCAGCGTGCTCATCGACGGCGGTGCCGAACTCGGCCTGGCGGTCGTCGGGCACGTCGTCGACGAGCACCGCGCCGAACATCCGCGCCCAGTCGGCGCCAGAGTCGCCGGGAGCCAGCGGCGTCATGCGGTCGACAAGCTGCACGAGGCGCACGGTGAATCCGTGACGTTCGAGCCGCGCTGCCTGCTCGCCCGGGGTCGGGAAGGTCCACGACGACGCGACGTCGGCGTCGAGACCGATGTCTCGTCGGGCTCCGCGGATCGCTGCGGAGATAGCCGTGACATTGCCGACGCCGCCCATCTCCACGACGAAACGACCACCGGGTCGCAGCACCGCCGCGACGCCGGCGACGACGTCGTCCTGCCGCGGCATCCAGTGCATCGCGGCGTTGGAGAGCACTGCGTCGTAGACCCGGTCGCCTGAGGCGGCGCGCAGCGCAGCGGAGTCCTGGGCGTCGGCGAGGGGGAACGTCACTTCTGGGTGCTCTCGTCGCGCCACCTCGAGCATGGCCGCATCACTGTCGGTGCCGGTGACGTGGACACCGCTCGCGGCGATCGACGCCGCTTGATGGCCTGTGCCGCAACCGATGTCGAGGATCTTCTCTCCGGGCCGTGCGGCGAGAAGGTCGAGCACGGGAGCGCCGTAGGCCGTGACGAATCCGAAGGACGCGTCGTAGCCTGCCGCGTCCCAGACCTTGCTGTATGGGGCTGTGTGCATGCGGCAAGGATGCACCTGTGTCCACTGAGTGGGACAGATCGTTCCACATGGCGAGACTTCTGTTGACGGCATTGAGGGGCATGCCCCGTCCGCCGTGGTCAGTTGAGGCGGGCGCGGGCCTGGCGGGCGATGCGTCGGGCATGCTCGGCCTCGAGGGGCATCGGGCCGGCGACGAGGTCGGCGTAGTCCTCGAGAAGACGTGATGCCTCGATGTAGCGACCGACGGCGATGAGGGCCTCGCCGTACTCCCGACGCAGCCCGAGATCGTGCCGCGGCAGCAGCAGTCCGAGCTCCGCGGACCACACGCGGTGCCGCGACCGCTCCGGTGTCGAGGCCCAGGCTCGGATGTTGCCGAGCACCCGGTCGATCGTGTCGATGGGATCGTGTGGGCGCAGGTGCTCGGGCTTCAGCGAGCGACCCGTCTCTGCCACGATGTCACGGGCTCGGTCGTACGGGAGCAGACGCCCACCAGCCCACGGGTCGACGAGCACCCGCACACTGTCGGGATCGCCGACTCCGACGACGAAGTGGCCGGGAAGCCCGACACCGTACGCCGGGACGCCGGCGCGACGAGCGACCTCGGTCCAGACGGTCGACAGCAGGATCGGCAGCCCACGACGGCGGCGCAGGACGTCGGGCAACAGGCTCGACTCGAGGAGGGCATAGTCCGACGAGGTGCCCTGAAAGCCACCGAGCACGGCGCGCAGTCGACTGTCGTCGCGGCCCTCGTCGGGCACGGACTCAGCCAGGTCGTCGAGCTCGGCGAGCCAGCGGCGCTCGACCTCGTCGAGACCGATGCCCGAGACCTCGTCGTCCGGCTGCGTCTCGGCAGAGAGCATGAGCAGGGCGCGGTCGAGCCGGACGTCGGCGGGGTCACCCGCGGCTCCGCCGGCTCGGACGATGTCGGCGAAGCGCTCTCGCGAGGCTGCACTCACACCCCGATCCTGCGCCACCGAGCCCTTCGTGGCGAGTTACCCGCCCCGGCGTGTCCCGCCAGGGTCGGGCCGAGCAGGTCGGGGTGCAGGGGGGTCGGGGACGACCTTCGCGGCGACCAGGTCGGCTTCCGCGACCTCAGCGACACTGCCGTCGCGACGCTCGATGCGCAGCACGTCGCCGTCCCACGTGAGCAGGCGCCCTACGACGTCGGTGAGGGTGCTGGCGTCATAGCGGTGACGCACCGAGACCCGCCGACCGACGTCGACGGGCGTGATGCGGACCACGAGGAGCGCGGCGGGCCTGGCGCCTCGTGACGCTCCAGGTTCTGGCACGCGGGACGACACGAGCGGACCCCTCGCTGCAGCAGTTCGGTGTTGTCGCGATACTAGTCAGGACCGTGCCAGGCTACGGTGGCGCCGAGCGTCCCACAGGCGGTGCACGGCGCACGACAGGCTCGACACAGCACCGGCTCGACGACGACAGGCACGAGGGAACCACCAGGTGACACTGCACGACCAGAACCGGTCCGCAACCGCGGGCCACCCCACCAGCTCGTGGATCGGGAGGATCCGTCCGTGACCTACGTCATCGCGCAGCCGTGCGTCGACCTCAAGGACAAGGCCTGCGTCGAGGAATGCCCCGTCGACTGCATCTACGAGGGCGACCGGATGCTCTACATCCACCCTGACGAGTGCGTCGACTGTGGTGCCTGTGAGCCCGTCTGCCCCGTCGAGGCCATCTTCTACGAGGACGACGTGCCCACCCAGTGGAAGGACTACACCGCGGCGAACGCGGAGTTCTTCGACGAGCTCGGCTCACCGGGTGGCGCGGCCAAGCACGGCCTCATCGCCAAGGACGCAGCGATCGTGGTCAGCCTCGAGCCGCAGGAGCACGAGGGTCACTGACCCGGTCCGGACCGCCTGTGCGGACCAGCGATCGCGAACTCCGATGCCGCGCCGTCGCCCTTCAAGGTGGCGGCGCGTCGTCATGACCACGCAGAGGGATTCATGACCCGTCTCGCCGACCGGCTCCCCGACTTCCCGTGGGATCGTCTTGCGCCCTACAAGGCGATCGCAGAGGCGCATGCCGAAGGCATCGTGGATCTCTCGGTGGGCACGCCGGTCGATCCGGTCCCGAGCATCGTCCAGGCGGCTCTCGCCGAGCACTCCAACACGCCGGGCTACCCGCTGACGGCGGGCACGACAGCGCTGCGCGAGGCCGCGAGTGACTGGGCTGCACGGACGCTGCGCGCTTCGGTGGACCCTGACGCGATCCTCCCCACCGTGGGCTCCAAGGAGCTCGTCGCGCTGCTGCCCACGTTGCTCGGGCTCGGCCCGACCGACACCGTGGTCATCCCCGAGCTGGCCTATCCGACCTACGACGTGGGTGCGCGGGTCGCCGGCTGCCAGGTCGTGGTCGCGGACTCCACCCACGCTCTCGGTCCGCAGCGCGTCTCGCTCGTGTGGGTCAACTCGCCGAGCAACCCGACCGGCCAGGTGCTGCCGGTCGACCACCTCGCGAAGGTGGTGGCCTGGGCCCGCGAGCGCGATGCCATCGTCGTGAGCGACGAGTGCTATCTCGAGCTGGCGTGGGAGGCCACGCCGGTGTCAATCCTCGACGAGCGGGTCTGCGGTGGGTCCTTCGACAACCTCCTCGCGGTGCACTCGTTGTCGAAGCGGTCCAACCTCGCCGGCTATCGAGCCGGTCTCGTGCTCGGTGACTCGTCCCTCGTCCGCTCGCTGCTCGACGCTCGCAAGCACCTCGGGCTCATGGTGCCCGCACCGGTGCAGGCGGCAGCCACCGCAGCTCTCGGCGACGACCTTCACGTGGCCGAGCAGCGGCACCGCTACTCACGTCGACGCGACCACCTGCTCTCGGCCCTGCTCGACGCCGGGCTCTCGATCGAGCACTCCGAGGCGGGTCTCTACCTCTGGGCGACGCGCGGGGAGTCCTGCTGGGACACCGTCGCGTGGCTCGCCGGTCACGGCATCCTCGTGGCGCCCGGCGACTTCTACGGCACCGCGGGGGCGGAGCACGTGCGGGTCGCGCTGACGGCGACGGACGAGCGCATCGCCTCCGCCGTGCGTCGTCTGGCCCGCGCGGCCTAGGCCAGGGGGTGCGTGTGGTTCGGATCACCTTGGTGGCCTGCCCGGGACAGCGGAGGGCTGCCTAGGTAACGTTCGAGCATCGGAGAAGCACCGTGAGAACCCACGGTGCGCCGATGCGACGCATTCGGAGGCCGACGTGTCTGACGTGACCCTGACCTACCCGGGAGGCGAACTGCCCCTCGCCCGCAAGGCGGCGACCGTCGGCGAAGACGGCTTCGACATCTCGGCCCTGCTCAAGACCACCGGTGCGGTGACCCTCGACGCCGGCTTCGTCAACACCGCAAGCTGCACCTCGGCTATCACCTACATCGACGGTGACCAGGGGATCCTTCGCTACCGCGGCTATCCGATCGAGCAGCTGGCAGCGCACTCGTCGTTCCTCGAGGTGTCCTACCTGCTCATCTACGGATCGCTGCCCGACACCCAGCAGCTCATCGCGTTCGAGGACCGGATGAAGCGGCACACGATGCTGCACGAGGACCTGCGCAGGTTCTTCGACGGTTTCCCGCGTGACGCGCACCCGATGCCCGTGCTCTCGAGCGCGGTGTCGGCGTTGTCGACCTTCTACCAGGACTCGCTCGACCCGTTCGACCGGGACCAGGTCGACCTCTCGACCGTGCGCCTGCTCGCCAAGGTGCCGACGATCGCGGCGTACGCGTACAAGAAGTCCGTGGGGCAGCCCTATCTCTATCCCGACAACTCGTTGAGCCTCAACGACAACTTCCTGCGCATGACCTTCGGCGTGCCGGCCGAGGACTACGAGGTCAACCCCGTGCTGTCGAAGGCACTCGACCTCCTGCTCATCCTGCACGCGGATCACGAGCAGAACTGCTCCACCTCGACCGTTCGCCTCGTCGGCTCGTCGCACGCCAACCTGTTCGCCTCCGTGTCGGCGGGTATCAACGCGCTCTTCGGCCCGCTCCACGGCGGCGCCAACCAGGCCGTGCTCGAGATGCTCACCCAGATCCACCGCAGCGGCGGCGGCGTCAACACCTTCATCCGTCAGGTGAAGAACCGCGAGGACGGCGTGAAGCTCATGGGCTTCGGGCACCGAGTCTACAAGAAATACGACCCGCGCGCGACGATCGTCAAGCAGACCGCTCACGAGGTTTTCGACGCTCTGGGCATCAACGACCCGTTGCTCGACATCGCCATGCGTCTCGAGGAGGTAGCGCTCTCCGACGACTTCTTCGTCTCGCGGCGCCTCTACCCCAACGTCGACTTCTACACCGGCCTCATCTACAAGGCGATGGGCTTCCCGCCGCGGATGTTCACCGTCATGTTCGCGCTCGGCCGGCTCCCCGGCTGGATCGCCCAGTGGCGCGAGATGATCGACGACCCCCAGACCAAGATCGGCCGCCCCCGCCAAGTCTACATCGGCGAGCCCGAACGCGACTACATCCCCCTAGAAGCCCGCTAGCCCCCCACCCGCGCCCGCCCACGCCCGCCCACTCGCCGCGCGCGGGGAAGTCGGGAGCGCTGGCGCGGGGGGAGGGGCTTGGGTGATGGGTCAGGTGGGGGTGTGGAGGGTGGTGTTGAGGCCGCCCCAGGTGCCGGTGCGGGAGCGGGCCTCGAGGGCGCCGGTGACTGAGTTGCGCCAGAACTGCATGCCGTCGATGCCCGAGAGGTCAAGGCCTTTCGCGATCTCGCCGTCGGGCAGGGTGATCTTCGAACCGGCCGTGATGTAGCAGCCGGCCTCGACCACGCAGTCGTCGCCGAGTGAGATGCCCACGCCGGCGTTGGCACCGATGAGGCAGCGCTGGCCGATCGTGA
>JANMBJ010000416.1:0-6092 GCA_031360335.1 Candidatus Nanopelagicales bacterium | reverse complement strand
CTCGGTCACCGGCGAGGACGTCGACATGCTGCGCCTCGGTGGCCCCGAGCCGCACGGACGCCGCAGCGGCGTGGTGCACGTGATCTCCGCGAGCGAGCGTGCCGCCATGGACGACGGCGCCCGGCTGGCCTCGCTCCTCGGTCGGCACGGCACCCTCGACACCTCGCTCGTCGCCGACGTCGACCTCGCCGCGTTCCTGCCGGAGAACCGCAAGCGGGCCTATGACGTGCACCCACTCATCGCGGGCATCCTCGACGAAGGCTCCGCGCTCGAGCTGCACGGCAAGTGGGCGCCCAACGTCGTCACCACCCTCGGCCGCCTCGGTGGCCGCTCGGTCGGCGTCGTGGCCAACAACCCGCTGCGTCTCGGCGGCTGCCTCGATGCCACGAGCGCCGAGAAAGCGTCGCGCTTCGTGCGGATGTGCGATGCCTTCGGGCTGCCGCTCGTCGTCGTCGTCGACGTGCCCGGCGATCTGCCGGGCGGCGGTGAGGAGTGGGACGGCGTCGTACGCCGCGGTGCCAAGCTGCTGCACGCGTTCGCCGAGGCGACCGTGCCCCGCGTGACCGTGGTGACCCGCAAGGCGTTCGGCGGTGCCTACATCGCGATGAACTCGCGCTCGCTCGGTGCCACCCGGGTGATCGCCTGGCCGGAGGCCGAGATCGCGGTGATGGGTGCGGTCGCGGCCGTACGCGTGCTGCACCGTCGCAAGCTCGCCGACGTGCCCGAGGACGCGCGCGCGGAGGTCGAGGCGGAGCTGGCCGAGGAGCACACCCGCATCGCCGGTGGCGTCGAGAAGGCGGTCCTGATCGGCGTCGTCGACGAGATCGTCGAGCCGTCGCGCACGCGCTCCGCGCTCGCCGGAGCGCTCGCTGAGGCGCTGGCCGCCGACCCCGGCATCCGCGGCCACCACGGCAACATCCCGCTCTAGCCCCCCTCCGATCCTCGGTTGATGTGTAACCACGGCGGGCTATAGCCCGTCCTGGTTACACATCAACGCGAACATGGCGAGCGGCTTCGGTGCGGTGACGGGCTAGGACACGACCTGGTGCAGCCAGCGCACGGCGGCACCGTCACCGGCGTAGCGGAACGGCTCGAGCTCGGCGTCCCACGGACCGCCGAGCAGGCGGGTGAGCTCGTCCTCGAGGGGGGCTCCGGAGAGCGCCGCTCGAGCGATCGCGCCGCGCAGCCGCTCCTCGGGAACCTGCACGTCGCCGTGCACCCCGATGACGGCGCGATAGATCCCCAGACCCGGCGTGACGGAGAACCGCTCCCCCTCGGTGAGTGCGGTCGGCTCCTCGGTGACCTCGAAGCGCACCCGGCCCCAGCCGTGCACGGCGGAGACGATGCGCGTGGCCGTCCCGGTCTCGCCGGTCCAGCAGAGCTCGGCGCGGACGCTGCCGGCGCTCACCGGCTGCGGAGCCCAGTCCAACCCCACCGGCTGGCCAAGGATGTCGGCGAGACCCCACTCGAGGTGGGCAGCGAGGGCCCGCGGGCAGGAATGCACGAAGACGACGCCCCGGGTCTGCACCCGTGCGCCGTGAGGCACGCCGTGCGTGCCGCGATGATCAGACATCGCCGGACCTCCTGGTTGAGGGTCGCCTTCCCCAGCGGCCTCGTCGGAGCATCCGTACGTCGTCTCCGCTCACGATAGCCCCGCGAGCCCCTCCTGCACCAGCGGTTCCAGCCTGCGACGCACAGTGAACGTGGGGCTACTCAGCGTCGTAGCGTGGTCGCCGTTCCACAGAACCACTCGGACGACGCCTACAGACCGGGGCCCGGGTCCGCCGATAGTCCGGCTGAGACTCCTGCGGAAGCAGGAGACCGAGCCGGTCCCGACCGGCGGAGACGGGGAGGGGAGGGGACGTCAGCATGGCTGATTCTGAGATCTTCATGACCGAGATGTATGACGAAGGCGTGGTCACCGAGGTCATCAGGCCTGCGGCGATCGTGCCGGAGGAGTCTGCGCGTGCGGTCCTGGTCGAGCTCGCGCTCCGCGACGTGCAGTACGGCGGCCTCTGGCTGTCGGACCCGTCGCGCTGGGCGCTCTACGACTCCCCCTGGTCGGCCCCCGGTCAACCCGGCGAGGCACAGCTCGTCGGCACGATCCAGGTCGCCTACGGCACCCCGACCCGCTACGAGATCACCATCTACCGCGCCACGATCACCCGGCGCGGCACCGAGCTCGGGTGGACCGTCACCAAGCTGTGCGACGAGGCCCTCGGCTTCGGCAACCTCGACCTCGCGACCTGCCCGCGGGCCAGCCTCGCTGCACCGCCCAAGCCCTTCCACTTCTGAGCCGCGCCACCTCCGAGCCGCGCCACCTCCGAGCCGCGCCACCCCCGAGGTGACGTCGGCCGAACCTGAGGGCAAGTCAGTACAGGCGCACGCCCAGGAAGACTGCTACGACGAGCGAGCCGAGCAGCACGACGGACACGCCGAGGACGACCCACCGGTTCCCGACGCGCGTGATCACATCTCGACCCTAAGCGACGGTCGCGCCGGCCACGCTCCGAGGACTCACACGGGGGCGTCGGTCCCATCACATACTTCTCACAGGTTCGGCCGTCACTGTGAGCATCATGAGCAGCGGAGCCACGGCGCGGCGGACGGCGCCGAATGCTGCTCGCCGCCCCAGGCCGGCCGCCGGTCGACCCGCCGCCCCTGCGGCCTTCGACCGCGCCCCGGCGATCGCCCTGTGGCTCGCCGGCATCGGCCTCGGCCTCGTGGTGGGCATCGACCTGGCCACCCGGAGCCCGCTGTCGGGCGACGGTGCGCTCCTCATGGAGATCGGCCGCTGGTCGGGGCTGCTGGGGACGTACTCCGCACTGCTAGTCATCGTGCTCATCGCCCGGGTCCCGGTGCTCGAGCGGTCGGTCGGGCTCGACCGGATGCTCACGTGGCACCGTCGCCTCGGGCCGGCCGTCCTCGTGCTCCTCGTCGCCCACGTCGCCTTCATCACGGCGGGCTACGCCGCCAGCGAGGCCGTGTCCTACCTCTCGGAGACCTGGGCCTTCGCCTCGACCTACTCCTGGCTCCTCCCGGCGATGGTCGGCTTCGCGCTCATGGTGATGGCCGGACTCACATCCTGGCGCGTCGCCCGCCGCGCGATGAAGTACGAGACCTGGTGGATCACCCACCTCTACTTCTACCTCGCCATCGCACTCGCCTACCTGCACCAGATCACGCTCGGCCAGCAGTTCGTGACGCACCGCTGGGCCCGCTGGATCTGGATCGGGATGTACGTCATCACGTTCGGCCTGCTCATCGCCTACCGCATCGCCGCCCCGGTGCTTCGTTCGCGTCGCCACGATCTGCGGGTCCACGCGGTCACGCGCGAGTCGAAGGACACCGTGAGCATCTGGGTCTCCGGTCGCCACCTCGACGGGCTGCGCGCCCGCGGTGGACAATTCTTCGGCTGGCGCTTCATCACCCGCGACCTGTGGTGGCAGAGCCACCCCTACTCACTCTCGGCCGGACCCGACGACACGTTCCTGCGCATCACCGTGAAGGATCTCGGCGACCACAGCGGGTCGCTCGCACGCCTCAAGCCGGGCACCCGCGTCGTGGCTGAGGGTCCCTACGGCGTCTTCACCGCTGATGCCCGGCACGGCGACCGGGTGGTCCTCGTGGCTGGCGGAGTCGGTGTCACGCCGATCCGCGCGCTGCTCGACGAGCTGCCTGCGCACGTGAGCGTCGACGTGCTCTTCCGCGCCCCGCGCACCGATGCCCTCGTGCTGCGCAAGGAGCTCGACTCGATCGCCGCCGCCCGTCCCCATGTCCGCGTGCGCTATCTCGTGGGCAGCCGCCACGACTATCCGGTGAACGCCCGCACGCTGACCTACCTCGTGCCGGATGTGGCCTCGGCCGACATCTATGTCTGCGGCCCGGCGCAGCTCGTCGACACCGTGGTCGAGGCCGGCCGCCATCTCGGGATCGAGCCGCACCGCGTGCACCACGAGGCGTTCTCGTTCCACTCCCCCGACACCTACTCGTTCACCACCAAGGAGGCAGTCCGATGAAGCGTGCGCTCATCGTCGGCACCGGGACCGTCATGGGCGTCGCCGCCGTGCTCGCGCTCAACCCCGACGGCGCCTCCGTCGCGGCGGGTCTCCCCTCCTCGGTCGGATCCACGACCACACCGGGCACCAGCACCAGCACGGGCACCTCGGGCACCACGGCCGCCCCGAGAGCATCGGCCACCGCCACGGCGAGCAGCGCCACGAGCGCGACCGGCACGGGTGTCGACGTCGGCTACGACATCGTGCAGGTCAAGGTCACGGTCACCGGCGGCACCATCTCGGCGATCGATGCCGTGCAGCTCCCGCGCAACGACGGGCACAGCGCGCGCATCTCCCAGCAGGCCTGGCCGATGCTCGTCGACCAGGCGCTCAGGGCCCAGAGCTCACAGATCTCCGGTGTCTCCGGTGCGTCCTACACGTCCTACGGCTTCACCGAGTCCCTCAAGGCCGCGCTCGTCTCGCTCGGGCACGCGGCATGACCGGGCCAGCCCTCCGGGGCAACACCCACCCAGCACTGTCAGGATGGTCCGAGCACGAGATCGGCACCGTGGGTCAGCCCACGCGCGCCGGGGCAAGGGAGGAGTCATGACCATGACGCGCACCGAGGACACGGACCTGCCGCAGAGCTATCTGCGAGCCGGCGAGGGCGTGCCCCCCATCAGGGTGCTCGTCGTCGACGACGAGCCCGATCTTGCCGACCTCGTCTCGACCGCGCTGCGCTTCGACGGCTGCCGCACGGCGACCGCTGGCGACGCCGACGAGGCCATCCGGGTCGCGCGGGACCTGCGCCCCGACATCGCCGTGCTCGACATGATGCTTCCGGGCGACGACGGGGTCCGCCTGCTGGCGCGGCTGCGCGCCGAGCACCCGGACCTCCCCGCGGTGTTCCTGACCGCGCGTGGCGACACCCGCGACCGGATCGCCGGTCTGCGGGCCGGCGCCGACGACTACATCGCCAAGCCGTTCAGCCTCGAGGAGCTGCTCGCCCGGCTCCAGGCGGTCCTGCGTCGTACGGGTCGGCTCGACGAGCGCGGCGCAGTGCTGCGTGTCTCCGACCTCACCCTCGACGAGCTCACCCGTGAGGTGCACCGGGGCGCTGACCTCATCGACCTCACACCGACCGAGTTCGACCTGCTGCGCTTCCTCATGCAGAACGCCCGCACAGTCGTGAGCAAGGCGCAGATCCTCGACCGCGTCTGGCACTACGACTTCGCCGGGCGCAGCAACATCGTCGAGCAGTACGTCGGCTATCTGCGCCGCAAGGTAGACGCCGACCAGGAGCCCCTCATCCACACCGTCCGCGGTGTCGGCTACGTGCTGCGCGCCCCCCGTACAGGTGACACTGGTGCGTGACCGGCTGAGCACGGGGTGGGCCGCGATGCCGTTGCGTCGCAGGCTCGTCCTCGGCCTGCTCACCGTCATGTCAGTGACGCTCGTGGTCGTCGCGGCCGCCACGTTCCTCGGCGTCCGGACCTGGATGGTCGAGGGCATCGACCAGAGCCTGATGTCGGGCAAGTCCAGCGTCTATGACGGTGCCAACGACGGCGACGGCGACAACAAGGGTGGCCGTCCGCAGAGCGACGCCTTTGCGCCGTGGACCCTCAGCGGTGCCACGATCTACCGCGTCAACTCCGACGGCACGGCATCACCCGTCGTCAGCGCGGGCAGCGAGGCGACCCTGTCGTCGGCAGCCGACACCGCCTCGCTGGGCTCGGTTCCCGTGGGCAAGGACGTCGAGCCCGTCACGATCAGCATCGACGCCCTCGGCACGAGCCGGGCCGTCGCCGTGCCCGTCGCGGTCTACAGCGCACGTGGCGTGCTGGTCGACCAGTACATCGCCGTCGCGATCATCCCGATGTCGCGCGCCACCGAGGTGGCCGGACGCCTGCTCCTCGTCGAGCTCATCGCCATGGGAGTCGCGCTGCTCGTCGCCGGGCTAGTCGCCGCGTGGTTCATCCGGCGCTCGATGCGCCCTCTGCAGGACGTCGCCGCGACCGCTCGCGCCGTCGCTGAGCTCCCCCTCGAGCACGGCGACGTGACCATCCCGTCCCGCGTGCCCGATCCCGTGCCGAC
>JANMBJ010000391.1:0-23163 GCA_031360335.1 Candidatus Nanopelagicales bacterium | reverse complement strand
CACCAGACGAAGGACGAGACACGACATGGCACTGACGGAGCAGACCCGCGCCGACGCGGCTGAGCTTGCGGGGCGCTACCCCGAGAGCCGCTCGGCGCTGCTGCCGATGCTGCACCTCGTGCAGTCGGCCGAGGGTCAGGTCACGCCCGCAGGCATCGCGCTGTGCGCCGAGGTCCTCGACCTCACCACCGCCGAGGTCGCCGCCGTCGCGACGTTCTACACGATGTACAAGCGCCACCGGGTCGGTCGCTATCACGTCGGGGTCTGCACCAACACGCTCTGCGCGGTGCTGGGCGGCGACGCGATCTGGGCCGCTCTCTCCGACCGGCTCGGGGTCGGGCACGACGAGGTCACCGCCGACGGCGCCATCTCCCTCGAGAGGATCGAGTGCCAGGCTGCCTGCACCCACGCGCCGGTGATGACCGCCAACTGGGAGTTCCTCGACGACATGGACGTGCCGCGCGCGCACGAGGTGGTCGAGAAGCTGCAGTCGGGCGAGGAGGTCTTCTCCACGCGCGGCCCCCGCATCGGCACGTTCGAGGAGGTCGAGCGCTCGCTGGCCGGCTTCGACGACGGTCTCGCCGGCGAGGGTGGTGGTGGCAAGGACAGCCGGATGCTGGCCGGCCTCACGTTCGCCAAGGCCCACTCCATGTTCGCCCCCGAGGCGCCCGCCCAGTCCCCGCTGGTCACGACCGCCGAGAAGCCGGAGGCCTGAGCAGATGCCGCTGACCCCGATCCTCACCGCCCACTGGGACGACGAGGACTCGCACACCATCGAGGGCTATCGCCGCCACGGTGGCTACGACATGCTTCCCGTGTCCTTCGGTGTCCACCCCGACGAGGTCATCGCCCTCGTCAAGGCGTCCGGCCTGCGCGGTCGTGGTGGCGCGGGCTTCCCCACCGGCATGAAGTGGGGCTTCGTCCCGCAGAACGACGGGAAGCCGCACTACCTCGTGGTCAACGCCGACGAGTCGGAGCCGGGCGCCTGCAAAGACATCCCGCTCATGCTCGCCAACCCGCACGCGCTCGTCGAGGGGTGCATCCACGCGGCCTATGCGATCCGGGCCAACCACGCCTTCATCTATATCCGGGGCGAGGTGCCGCACGCGATCCGTCGCGTCGCCGCCGCAGTGCGTGAGGCCTACTCTGCAGGCTTCCTCGGCACCGACATCCTCGGATCGGGATTCGACCTCGATATCGTCGTGCACGCCGGTGCCGGTGCCTACATCTGCGGCGAGGAGACGGCGCTGCTCGACTCTCTCGAGGGTCGTCGCGGGCAACCCCGTCTCAAACCGCCGTTCCCTGCCGTCGCGGGTCTGTACGCCTCGCCCACGGTCATCAACAACGTCGAGACGATCGCCAACATCCCGACGATCGTGCGCAACGGCGCCGACTGGTTCAAGCAGTTCGGCACCGAGAAGTCGCCCGGCTTCAAGCTCTTCGCGGTGTCCGGTCACGTCGAGCGCCCCGGCATCTACGAGGCGCCGCTGGGCACGACGATGCGCGAGCTGCTCGACTACGCCGGCGGTGTCCGCGAAGGGCACGAGCTGAAGTTCTGGATCCCCGGCGGCTCGAGTGTTCCCATGCTGCTGCCCGAGCACCTCGACACCCCGTTGACCTACGAGGACATGGCCTCGCTGGGCACGATGCTCGGCACCGGCACGCCGATGGTCTTCGACGAGACGACGAGCGTCGTCCGGGCGATCAGTCGTTGGATCCACTTCTACAAGCACGAGTCCTGCGGCAAGTGCACTCCCTGCCGCGAGGGCACGTTCTGGCTCGACCAGCTGCTCGACCGCTTCGAGCAGGGCACGGCGGCCGAGACCGACATCGAGAAGGTCGACGACATCTGCAAGCAGATCGCCGGGCGTTCCTTCTGCGCGCTCGGCGACGCAGCAGCAACGCCGTACGCCCCGGCCCTGAAGTACTTCCGCGAGGAGTTCCTCGCGGGCACCCACACCCCTGCCGACGAGCTCTTCGACCCGGTAGCCGCCACCGTCTTCGCGGGAGCCGCAGCGCGATGACCGTCACCTCCTCAGGGCCTTCAGCGCCCATCACCGTCGCCACCGACGGCATCTCCCTGACTGTCGACGGCGTCGACATCGTCGTGCCCAAGGGCACCCTGGTGATCCGCGCCGCCGAGCAGCTCGGTGTCGCCGTCCCCCGCTTCTGCGACCACCCGCTCCTCGACCCGGTCGCGGCCTGCCGCATGTGCCTCGTCGAGATCGAGGGTCAGCCCAAGCCGCAGCCGGCGTGCGCCGTCACGGTCGCGGAGGGCATGAAGGTGAAGACCCAGGTCACCTCCGAGATCGCCGAGAAGGCACAGCAGGGGGTGATGGAGTTCCTCCTCATCAACCACCCGCTCGACTGCCCGATCTGCGACAAGGGCGGCGAGTGCCCGCTGCAGAACCAGGCGATGTCGGCCGGTCGCAGCGAGTCGCGCTTCGACGCCGTCAAGCGCACCTTCCCCAAGCCGATCAACGTCTCGGCGCAGATCCTGCTCGACCGCGAGCGCTGCGTGTCGTGCGCGCGCTGCACCCGTTTCGCCGAGCAGATCGCGGGCGACCCCTTCATCGACCTTCTCGAGCGCGGCGCCCAGCAGCAGGTCGGCACCTCGAGCGACACCCCGTTCGACTCCTACTTCTCCGGCAACACCGTGCAGATCTGTCCGGTCGGCGCCCTCACCAGCGCCAAGTACCGCTTCCGAGCACGGCCCTTCGACCTCGTGTCGACCCCGACCGTCTGCGAGCACTGCGCCTCCGGCTGCGGGCTGCGCACCGACGTACGACGCTCCACAGTGATGCGTCGGCTTGCGTGGGACGTCCCTGCGGTCAACGAGGAGTGGAACTGCGACAAGGGCCGATTTGCCTTCGGCCACCAGGTCGACGGCCGTCTCGAGCACCCGCTCGTCCGTGACGACGACGGCTCGCTCGTCGCCGCCTCGTGGCCCGAGGCGATCTCGATCGCGGCCGCCGGCCTCAGGGCCGCCGGCGCACGGTCCGCGGTGCTCACCGGTGGCCGGCTCACCGTCGAAGATGCCTATGCCTACTCCAAGTTCGCACGGACGGTTCTCGGCACCGACGACGTCGACTTCCGCTCGCGCGCCAGCTCGCCCGAGGAGGCGGCGTTCCTCGCTGCCCTCGTCGCGGGTCGTCCGCTCGGCCCGACCTACTCCGACCTCGAGTCGGCGCCGGTTGTCGTCCTCGCCGGCCTCGATGCCGAGGACGAGTCGCCGATGGTGTTCCTGCGACTGCGCAAGGGTGCCCGCACCCGGGGCGTGAAGGTGTTCTCCGTCGCGCCGTTCGCGTCGTCGGGCGTCACCAAGGCCCAGGGTCGAGTCCTCGCCACCGTGCCTGGTGCGGAGGCCGCGACGCTCGACGCGCTCGCCGACGAGGCCGGCGCGACGGACGACCTCGCCGCTGCCGCCCGGCTCCTGCGTGAGCCCGGTTCGGTGCTGCTCGTCGGCGAGCGTCTCGCGCAGTCCACGGGTGCGCTGTCAGCTGCGGCTCGACTCGCGGCCGCGACGGGTGCCCGTCTCGGGTGGGTGCCGCGCCGCGCCGGTGAGCGCGGCGCACTCGACGCCGGTGCGCTCGCGGGCCTGCTGCCCGGTGGGCGACCCCTCGATGCCGAGATGGCGCGATCCGAGGCTGCCGCGGTGTGGGGCGTCGACACGTCGGTGCTGCCCGTGGCGCCCGGTCGTGACCTCGTCGCCGTCGTCGCTGCGCTTCACGACGACGCGACGGCCGCTGCGACAGCCGACGATCCGTTCACGGTCGAGCGCTCGGTGGCCGCGCTGCTCGTGGCCGGAGTCGAGGCGGCCGACCTGATCGATCCGGCCGCGTTCCTCGCCGCCGTCGAGTCCGCGCCGTTCGTCGTGTCGCTCGAGCAGCGGCACTCCGCCGTGACTGAGCTCGCCGACGTCGTGTTCCCGGTCTCGACGGTTAACGAGAAGGCCGGCACCTTCCTCGACTGGGAGGGTCGCCCGCGTGAGTTCGCCCGGGTCTTCCGTGATGCGCTCCCGCTCTCGGACGCCCGGGTGCTCGCGATGATCGCCGACGAGCTCGGCGCACGCTTCGGTGGCGGCGACGTCGCGTCGCTGCGAGCCGAGCTGGCCGCCTTCGGACGCTGGGACGGCGAGCGTGCCGAGGCACCCAGCGTCGCAGCCGACACGGTCTCCGAGCCGGGTCAGGGCGAGGCAGTGCTCGGCACCTGGCGGCAGCTGCTCGACAGGGGCCTCCTCCAGGAGGGCGATCCCTACCTCATGGCGACCGCCCGCACGGCGGTCGCGCGGCTGTCACCGGTCACCGCCAGCAGCGTCGGCGTGGTCGACGGGGGCGACCTCATCGTCGCCACAGACTCCGGATCGATCACCCTCCCGCTCGTGGTCACGGCGATGCCCGACGGTGTCGTCTGGCTGCCCGCCAACTCCGAGGGCTCAACGCCGCGCGCCACTCTCGGCGCGGGTCCCGGCGACATCGTGCGGATCAGCGGAGGTGCCGCGTGAACTCCCTGCTCGCCGTCGCCCAGGGCGACCTGTCCATCTTCGGCAAGGACCCGTTCTGGCTGGTCCTGCTCAAGACGCTGGTGCTGTTCGTCGCACTGATCCTGCTGACGCTGTTCACCACGTGGTTCGAACGCCGCGTCGTGGCCCGCATGGGTCAGCGCTCGGGCCCCAACCGAGCGGGACCGCTCGGGCTCCTGCAGCCGCTCGCTGACGGCATCAAGCTCGCGCTCAAGGAGGGCATCACCCCCGCGAGCGCCGACAAAGTCGTCTACCTGCTGGCCCCCATGATCGCCGCGGCCGCCGCCATGCTCGTCTTCGCAGTCATCCCGGTCGGACCGGTTGTGAGCATCTTCGGCACCGAGACGCCGTTGCAGCTCACCGACTTCTCGGTCTCGACCCTGTACATCCTCGCGATCGCCTCGATCGGCATCTACGGCATCGTGCTCGCCGGCTGGTCCTCGGGATCGACGTACTCCCTGCTCGGCGGCCTACGCTCGAGTGCCCAGATGGTCTCCTACGAGATCGCGATGGGGCTGTCGTTCGTCGCCGTCTTCCTCTGGGCCGGGTCGATGTCGACCTCGCAGATCGTCGCAGCGCAGGGCAGCACATGGTGGTACGGCATCCTGCTGACACCGTCGTTCGTCATCTATCTCATCTCCATGGTCGGAGAGACCAACCGGGCACCCTTCGACCTCCCGGAGGCCGAGGGAGAGCTCGTCGCCGGTTTCCACACGGAGTACTCCGGCCTGCGCTGGGCGATGTTCTTCCTCGCCGAGTACGTCAACATGATCAACGTCGCTGCGGTCTCGACCACGCTGTTCCTCGGCGGTTGGCGGATGCCGCCCCCGATCTCGACGATCTGGCCCGGCGCCAACGAGGGCTGGTGGCCGGTGCTGTGGTTCGTGCTCAAGATCTACGCGATCATCTTCGTGTTCGTCTGGCTGCGCGGCACCCTCCCCCGTCTGCGCTATGACCAGTTCATGAAGTTCGGCTGGCGGGTGCTCATCCCGCTCTCGATCGTGTGGATCCTCGTGATCGCCACGCTCAAGGGCATCCAGAACGAATACCAGACCGATCTGCGCACCTCTCTCCTCTGGGTGTCCGCCATCCTGCTCGTCATCGCGGCGCTCGCCTTCGTCGTCGATGTGCGACGCGTTGCCGAGACCGTGGAGGAGCCACCCGAGTTCGATGCCTACGCCGGCGGCTACCCCGTGCCACCGCTGCCGGGTCAGGAGTTCACCGTGACCCGACGCGCCAAGACGACGGTGACGGCGACCGCCGTCCCCGTCGAGAGCGCCGCACCCACCGACGAGGAGGAGCAGTCGTGACCGACGAGCGCCGCTTCTTCCGTGGCTTCGGTGTCACCTTCGGCCAGATGTTCAAGCGCGTCACGACCGAGCAGTACCCCGAGGACAAGCGTCCGACGCAGCCTCGCTATCACGGTCGGCACCAGCTCAACCGTCACCCCGACGGTCTCGAGAAGTGCGTCGGCTGCGAGCTGTGCGCCTGGGCCTGCCCCGCCGACGCGATCTACGTCGAGGGTGCTCCCAATACCGACGAGGAGCGCTTCAGCCCGGGCGAGCGCTATGGCCGCGTCTACCAGATCAACTATCTGCGCTGCATCTTCTGCGGTCTGTGCATCGAGGCCTGCCCGACCCGTGCGCTGACGATGACCAACGAGTACGAGCTCGCCGACGACAACCGTGCCGACCTCATCTTCGAGAAGGTCGACCTCCTCGGTCCGATGCTGCCGGGCATGGTTCCCGCGCCGCACCAGATGGTCCCCGGGATGACCGAGACCGACTACTACCTCGGCAAGGTCACCGGCGCGGTCGCGGTCCAGTCGGGTGAGGCCGAGGCGCGTCGCCTCGGCACCTGGACCGGTCCGCAGAACGACGAGGAGGTGCCGGCATGAGCACGCTCTTCGCCGTGGTCGAGACGTCCGGCAACGTCGGCGAGACGATCGTCTTCTGGGTCTGCGCCTTCGTCGCTGTCGCGGGTGCTCTCGGGATGGTGCTCTCGCACCGCGCGGTGCACAGTGCACTGTTCATCGCCGCGACGATGATGGCGCTCGCCGTGCTCTACGTCGCGCTCTCCGCGCCGTTCCTCGGGATGGCCCAGGTGGTCGTCTACACCGGTGCGGTCATGATGCTGTTCCTCTTCGTCCTCATGATCGTGGGCGTCGACTCGTCCGACTCGCTGGTCGAGACCATCAAGGGTCAGCGGCTCGCTGCCATCGTTCTCGGGCTCGCGTTCGCCGCCCTGCTCGTCGCGGCGGTCGGCTCGGCGACCTACCAGGTCCAGGGCCTCGACACTGCCAATACCGTCGACGGCGGCAACGTGCAGGGACTCGCACACCTCATCTTCGGCCGTTACGTCCTGGCATTCGAGGTGACCTCGGCGCTGCTCATCACCGCCGCCCTCGGCGCCATGGTGCTCGCGCACCGCGAGCGCCACACTCCGCGGCCCTCGCAGCGTGAGCAGTCCGAAGCGCGGGTGCGCTCCGGCTATCCGCAGAACCTCCCGGGTCCTGGCGTCTACGCCCGCCACAACGCGGTCGGCACGCCGGCTCTGCTGCCCGACGGCACACCGACCGACCTCTCCGTGCCCGAGCCGCTGCGCGGTGTGAGCGCTGTGGTTGGGGTCGACCACGAGGACACCGCTCGCGTGATCGCACTCGCCGCTGGGCGCGCGGTAGGCCCGGCAGACGAGGAGACCGAGTCGTGAACCCCAACAACTACCTCTATCTCTCGGCGGTGCTCTTCAGCATCGGTGCGGTCGGGGTTCTCGTGCGCCGCAACGCCATCGTGGTGTTCATGTGCGTCGAACTCATGCTCAACGCCAGCAACCTCGCGTTCGTCTCCTTCGCCCGCGTCTGGGGCAACCTAGACGGCCAGGTCATCGCGTTCTTCGTCATGGTCGTCGCGGCCGCTGAGGTCGTCATCGGTCTCGCCATCGTGATGACCATCTTCCGTACCCGCCGGTCGGCCTCGGTCGACGAAGCCAACCTGCTGAAGTACTAGAGGGGTACGCCGTCGTGTCTTCGTTCTCGGGCGCAGTCACCCTCGCCGTCGATGCCCCTGTGGCTGTCGCGGCGTCGGGGACGTTCTCCCTCGTCTGGCTGCTCATCGGCCTGCCGCTGATCGGTGCGGTGATCCTGCTCGTGGGTGGTCGCCGGACCAATGCCTTCGGGCACTGGCTCGGTGTGCTGGCCTCGGCAGCGTCGTTCGTCGTCGCCGCCGTGCTGTTCTTCGCGATGCTCGCGGAGCCTCTCGAGGGGCGCACCCAGCGACAGCACCTGTTCGACTGGATCTCCGTCGGCACCTTCAAGGTGCCTGCCGACCTGCGTCTTGACCAGCTCTCGATGACTTTCGTGCTGCTCATCACCGGCGTCGGCACGCTGATCCACCTCTACTCCGTCGGCTATCTGAGCCATGACCGCGACCGGCGGAAGTTCTTCGGCTACCTCAACCTGTTCGTGGCCTCGATGCTGCTGCTGGTCCTCGCCGACAACTACCTGCTGCTCTATGTCGGCTGGGAGGGAGTGGGCCTCGCGTCCTACCTGCTCATCGGCTTCTGGTACTTCAAGGAGACCGCAGCCGTCGCGTCGAAGAAGGCTTTCATCGTCAACCGAGTCGGCGATGTGGGTCTCTCGCTCGCCGTGATGCTCATGTTCGTCACGTTCGGCTCGGTGACCTTCGACGGCGTGCTCGGAAGCGCGAGCCAGGCGAGCGAGTCGCAGCTGACGTGGATCGGCCTCGCGCTCCTGCTGGCCGCCTGCGGCAAGTCGGCGCAGTTCCCGCTGCAGTCCTGGCTGCTCGACGCGATGGAGGGCCCGACTCCCGTCTCCGCGCTCATCCACGCGGCGACGATGGTCACCGCCGGCGTCTACCTCATCGTGCGATCGAACGCGATCTTCGACGCCGCACCGACTGCGCAGACCGCAGTGATCGTCATCGGCGCGATCACGCTGCTCATGGGTGCCGTGATCGGCTGCGCGAAGGACGACATCAAGAAGGCGCTGGCCGGCTCGACCATGAGCCAGATCGGCTACATGTTCCTGGCCGCCGGCCTCGGCCCGGTCGGCTACGCGTTCGCGATCTTCCACCTCGTCGTGCACGGCTTCTTCAAGGCCGACATGTTCCTCGGCGCGGGGTCGGTCATGCACGGGATGAACGACCAGGTCAACATGCGGCGCTATGGCGCCCTGCGCACCGTGATGGTCGCGACGTGGCTCACGTTCGGCGCCGGCTACCTCGCGATCATGGGCATCCCGCCCTTCGCCGGTTTCTTCTCCAAGGACAACATCATCGAGGCGGCGTTCTCCCGCGGGATCCTCGTCGGCCTGGTCACGGTCATCGGTGCCGGCGTGACCGCTTTCTACATGTCCCGGCTGTTCGTGATGACCTTCCACTCGAAGAAGCGCTGGACGGACGACGTCCACCCGCACGAGTCGCCGATGATCATGATCGTGCCGATCGCGATCCTGGCGCTGCTCTCCGCCATCGGTGGCCTCGTCCTCAACTGGAACAACGCGATCGTGAGCTGGCTCGAGCCGGTGACTGGCTTCCAGGAGCCCGAGCTGGCCGTCTCCAAGCTCGGCATGGAGGGCATCAGCCTCGTGGTCGTGCTTGCGGGCGCAGCACTGGGCTGGATGCTCTATGACCGCCGCCCCGTGCCGGAGATGGCGCCCGCGGGCAACCTGCTCACCCGGGCAGCGCGCGCCGACCTCTACGGAGACGCCGTCAACGAGGCCGTCTTCATGCGTCCGGGGCAGTACCTCACGCGGTGGTTGGTGTGGTTCGACAACCGCGTCGTCGACGGTGCGGTCAACGGTGTCGCGGCCACGATCGGCGGCCTGTCCGGCCGCGCCCGTCGGCTGCAGACCGGATTCACCCGCTCCTACGCGCTGTCCATGCTCGGCGGAGCCGCGCTCGTGGCCATCGCCCTCGTCCTGGTGAGGCTCTAGCCGTGACGACGTTCCCCTGGCTCCCCGTCCTGCTGGTCGCGCCGCTCGTCGGTGCAGCGGCGGTGATGCTGCTGCCCAAGACCTCCGACAAGCTCGCCAAGCAGGTCGGTCTCGCGGTGTCGCTGGTCGTGCTCGGTCTCACCATCGCGATGGCGCTCAGCTTCGACGCCGCGACCGGTGACCGCTTCCAGTTCGCCGTCTCGACGCCGTGGATCTCGCAGTTCGGCGTCAACTTCGCCCTCGGCGTCGACGGCATCGCGCTCGTGCTCGTCGCCCTGTCGACCACCCTCGTGCCCATCGTGCTGCTCGCCGGATGGCACGACGCCGACGACTCCCGCGGAACGGTGCGCGGCTACGTCGCGCTGATCCTCACCCTCGAGGCGGCGATGATCGGCGTCTTCGCGGCGACCGACGTCTTCTTGTTCTACGTCTTCTTCGAGGCGATGCTCGTCCCCGTCTACTTCCTCATCGGTCGCTACGGCGGCCCGCGCCGCAACTACGCCGCCGTGAAGTTCTTCCTCTACTCCCTGTTCGGCGGCCTGCTCATGCTGGCCTCCCTCATCGGGCTCTATGTCGTGTCCGGCGACATCCTGGGCACCGGGTCCTTCGACTTCACGACCCTCGCGTCGCTGACGATCGACCCCGGCACCCAGAAGTGGCTGTTCGCGGGCTTCTTCATCGCCTTCGCGATCAAGGCACCCCTCGTCCCGTTCCACACCTGGCTGCCCGACGCTGCCGCCGAGGCGACCCCCGGAACCGCTGTGCTGCTCGTCGGCGTGCTCGACAAGGTCGGCACGTTCGGCATGCTCCGCTACTGCCTCGAGCTGTTCCCCGACGCCTCGCGCTGGGCGACGCCGCTCGTGATCGTGCTCGCGGTCGTGGGCATCTTCTATGGAGCGCTGCTGGCGATCGGCCAGACCGACATCAAGCGGCTCATCGCCTACACCTCGGTGTCGCACTTCGGCTTCATCGCGCTGGGCATCTTCGTCATGACGACCCAGGGGCAGAGCGGCTCCGCGCTCTACATGGTCAACCACGGCTTCTCGACCGCCGCGCTGTTCATCATCGGCGGGTTCCTCATCAGCCGTCGTGGATCGAAGCTCATCGCGGACTTCGGCGGCGTGCAGAAGGTGGCGCCCATCCTCGCGGGCACCTTCCTCGTGGCCGGAATGTCATCGCTCGCGCTGCCGGGTCTCTCGAGCTTCGTGAGCGAGTTCCTGGTGCTGGTCGGGACGTTCGAGCGCTACACCTGGGTCGGAGTCATCGCCACCCTCGGCATCGTCCTGGCCGCGCTCTACATCCTGCTCATGTACCAACGCACGATGACCGGACCGACACCCGACATCGTGGCCGAGAAGGTCCACGACCTCACCGGCCGGGAGATCTTCGCGGTCGTCCCGCTGCTCGTCGTGATCCTCGTGCTGGGCTTCTATCCCAAGCCCGTGCTCGACGTCATCAACCCGGCCGTCGACCGCGTCATGCATGCGGTCAACGCCACCGACCCCGCGCCCTCGGTCGCGCCGGTCGCCGAAGGGACTGCCAAGTGAACGGCACTCTGGCCGCTGCTGCGGGATCCTTCGAGATTCCCACCCTCGAGTACTCCGCGCTCGCGCCGATCCTCATCGTGCTCGGTGCGGCCGTGGTCGGTGTGCTCATCGAGGCTTTCGTGCCGCAGGCGACGCGTCGCAACGCCCAGCTGGTCGTCACCTTTGCGGCCCTCGTCGGTGCGTTCGTCGCCGTCGTCCTCGCGCGCGGGACCCAGCAGATCGTCGCGCTCGGTTCGGTGGCGATCGACGGCCCCACCCTGTTCATGCAGGGTTCCATCCTCGTGCTGGCAGCGATGGCAGCGCTCGTGATGGCCGAGCGGCAGGTCGATCCTGCCGGCGACTCGTTCGCCCCTCGCGCATCGGCCCTTCCGGGTTCCGAGGACGAGCAGGCGTTCACGCGGCTCGGCTGGCTGCAGACCGAGGTCTGGCCGCTGTTCCTGTTCAGCGTCGGCGGCATGCTGCTGTTCCCGGCGTCGACCGACCTGCTGACGATGTTCGTGGCGCTCGAGGTGCTCTCGCTGCCGCTCTACATCATGGCCGGGCTCGCGCGCCGCCGCCGTCTGCTGTCGCAGGAGGCCGCGCTCAAGTACTTCATGCTCGGCGCCTTCTCCTCGGCATTCTTCCTCTACGGCACCGCGTTGCTCTACGGTTTTGCCGGCACCGTCTCGCTGTCCGGCATCGCTGACGCCCTGACCAAGTCCGCTGACAACATGGGGCTCGTGCTCGGCGGGGTCGCCCTGCTGTCGGTCGGTCTGCTCTTCAAGATCGGCGCGGCACCGTTCCACCAATGGACTCCCGACGTCTACCAGGGCTCGCCGACCTCGGTGACCGGGTTCATGGCCGCGTGCACCAAGGTCGCGGCATTCGGGGCGCTGCTGCGCGTCATGTACGTCGCCTTCGGCGGCATCCGCTGGGACTGGCGCCCGATGATGTACGTCATCGCAGCCCTGACGATGATCGTCGGCACGATCTTCGCGCTGACCCAGACCGACATCAAACGCATGCTCGCCTACTCCTCGATCGCGCAGGCCGGCTTCATGCTCGTCGGAGTCATCGCGACCAACCAGGCCGGGCTCGAGGGCACGATGGTCTATCTCCTCGCCTATGGGGTGGCCACCATCGGCGCCTTCGCGATCGTCACGCTCGTCCGCGACGCGTCCGGTGAGGCGACGCACCTGTCGCAGTGGGCCGGCCTCGGCAAGCGTTCGCCGGTGGTCGCGAGCGCCTTCGCGCTCTTCCTGCTCGCCTTCGCGGGCATCCCGCTCACGAGCGGCTTCACCGGAAAGTTCGCGGTGTTCACAGCGGGCGTCTCCGGCGGGGCGGCTCCGGTCGTCGTCATCGGCGTCGTCGCGAGCGCGGTCGCCGCGTTCTTCTACGTCCGAGTCATCGTGGTCATGTTCTTCAACGAGCCCAGTGCTGACAGCGGCCCGAGCGTCGTTGTCCCCAGCGCCTTCACCACCCTCGCCATCACGGTCGCAGTCGCGATCACAGTCGTCATCGGCGTGCTGCCCCAGGTGATCTTCAACCTGGCGTCGCAGGCCGGTCGGTTCGTGCGCTGAAGCGAGAGGGAGAACCGACGTGAGCGAGAGCCTGCCCTTCGGGCTGTCGCACGTCGACTCCGATCTCGCCGGGCGACTGCGTTCCGGGCTCGACGAGGTCGAGATCGCTCTGCGCAAGGCGGTCACGAGCGACTACCCGTTCGTCACCGAGACCTCGAGCCACCTCGTCAACGCCGGCGGCAAGCGGTTCCGTCCGCTGCTCGCCCTCGTGGCGGCACAGTACGGCGACCCGGACGCGGCGGGCAACGTCCCCGGTGCCGTCGTGGCCGAGCTGACGCACCTCGCGACCCTCTACCACGACGACGTGATGGACGAGGCGGCTCTGCGCCGCGGAGCTCCGAGCGCCAACGCGCGCTGGGACAACACGGTGGCCATCCTCACCGGCGACTTCCTCTTCGCCCGCGCGGCCGACATCGCCGCTGACCTCGGCACCGACATCGTGCGTCTCCAAGCGCGCACGTTCGAGCGACTCTGCACCGGACAGATCCGCGAGACTGTCGGCCCCGCCGCTGGTGAGGATGCCGTCGTGCACCACCTCGACGTGCTGGCCGGCAAGACCGGGTCGCTCATCGCGGCGGCCGGTCGCATGGGCGCGATGACCTCCGGTGCACCCGAGAGCGTCGCCGTCGCGATCTCCTCATACGGCGAGAAGTTCGGCGTCGCGTTCCAGCTCTCGGACGACCTGCTCGACATCGCCAGCGAGTCCGAGGAATCGGGCAAGACACCGGGCACAGACCTGCGCGAGGGCATCCGCACGTTGCCGGTCCTGCTCGCACTGCGGGGCACCGACCCTGCAGGAGCGCGACTCCGTGAGCTGCTGGCCGAGCCGCTCACGGACGACGACCGGCACGCCGAGGCGTTGGGTCTGCTGCGTGCGTCGCCCGCGATGGTCGAGGCTCGCACCGAGCTCGTGTCCTGGGCCGAGTCGGCGCGTGCCGAGCTCGAAGCGCTCCCTCCGGGACCGGTGACCGACGCGTTGTCTCAGATGTGCGACGTCGTCGTCGACCGCAGCACCTGACGCGTCAGCTCGTCGCTGCGAGCCGCGTTGGTGCGGCGTCGAGCCGGGCCAGCCGTTCGTGAGCAGCGGGGTGCGCTGCCACGAGCAGGAGCTGCCCTCGGCTCCACCTCGTCGGTCGCCCCGAGCAGGAGTCACCCCACCTCGTGGCATGGCGCACGGGGTTGCGTCAGCGACCCGATCGTCGGATCCCGTGAGTCACGGGCACTGTCGCGCGGTCTGGGAGGGGATACTCAGGCCGTGACCGGACCCGCGGACGACGAGGAGCGCGGCGCTGCGCCGAACGCAGGGATGAGCAACGAGATCGAGCGGCTCGAGAACCGGGTCGCGGCCGAGGTCGGACCCGCGTGGCGTCGGGCCACGCAGGGCGAGAGCCGGTGGCCGGCGACTCTCGCCATCCTGGTCATGATCGCGCTGCAGCTCAGACTGCCCGACGACCTGACACCGCTGGGGCGGTATGTCCTCCCAGCGGTCGAGCTCGTCCTCCTGGTCGTGATCGTCGCGGTGAATCCACGACGGATCAACCGTCGTGATCCTGGAGCGCGCCTTCTCGGGCTCGCGCTGATCGGCCTCGCGAGCGTGGTCAACGCGTGGTCCGTGGCCCGCCTCATCCGAGGCCTGCTCGATGCGACGTTCGCCGTCAACGACCCGCAGCTGCTGTTGTCGACAGGCGCTAACATCTGGCTCACCAATGTCATCGTGTTCGCGCTCTGGTATTGGGAGCTCGACCGCGGCGGGCCGGGATCACGTGCCACCGGCGAGGATCCGGACCCCGACTTCCTCTTCCCGCAGATGGCAGAGACCTCGATCGACTTCCACCACTGGGAGCCGGAGTTCGTCGACTACGCCTACGTGTCGTTCACGAATGCTGCTGCGTTCAGCCCGACGGACACCATGCCCCTGACCCGATGGGCCAAGCTCGCGATGATGCTGCAGTCGGCGGTGTCGCTCGTGACCGCCGTCTTGGTCATCGCGCGAGCGGTCAACATCCTGCACTGACTGCAGCCCCGGTCAGACGGGTGCCTCGACCTCGTCCAGGTCGCTGCTGCCGGCCAGTCTGGCCGCCCGGTTGGAGCGGCTGCTGCGCAGCAGGTCGAAGGTGAACACGGCGAGCGCGACCCACACGAACGCGAAGCCGATCCAACGGGCCGGCGGCATCTGCTCGCCCACCACCCAGACGCCGATGACGAACTGGATGGACGGCGTGAGGTACTGCAGCAGGCCGATGGTCGAGAGCGGGATCCGGTTGGCGGCGCCGCCGAAGAGCAGGAGCGGGATGGCCGTGATCCCTCCGGTGGCCGTGAGCAGCACGGTGTTTCCGACCGACGAGTGCCCGAACGTGAGCAGGCCCGCGCTCGAGAGCCACATCAGGTAGGCGAGCGACAGCGGTGAGACGTAGGCCGTCTCGATCGTGAGCGCGGCTTGCGGGTCCACCCCCGCGAGCTTCTTCGCCAGCCCGTATCCGGCGAACGAGAACGCCAGCACCAGAGCGATCCAAGGCAGCTTTCCGTAGCCCACGGTGAGCACCACGACGGCGAACGTGGCGATGCCGACGGCGGTCCACTGCAACCTGCGAAGTCGTTCGCCGAGGAACACGACACCCATGAGCACCAGCACGAGCGGGTTGATGAAATAGCCGAGCGACGCCTCGACGATGTGGCCGCTGTTGACGCCCCAGATGTAGACGCCCCAGTTGGTCCCGATGAGCAGAGCAGCAGCGAACAGCAGCAGCATCGCGCGCCCGTCGCGCACCACCGGCCGGAGGCGACCCCACGATCGTGTCACCGTGAGGAGCAGCGCCATGAACGCGAGGGAGAACAGGAACCGGTAGGCAAGGATCTCGAGCGCCGAGGCTGGCTCGAGGAGGGGGAAGAAGAGGGGGAAGAACCCCCAGATGCCGTAAGCGGCAAACCCGAAGATCAGCCCGAGCCGCGTCGACGCGCGTGCGTCCGCTGCTGCTGCCGGCGAGGTGTTCTCGTTCATGTCACTCATGACCGTACGTGAGGCGACGCTGCGTGCACCAACGAGATGGGGGCCCGTCGGCTGGCGCCGACGAACCCCCACCTGTGAGCTGAGCTGCGGCTACACGATCTCCCACGTGTCACTGCCCGCGAGCAGTGCGGCGAGGTCGCCACGACCGGACTCCTGGGCGAGGGCGAGCTGCGACTGGAACGCGCTGTCGTAGGACGGGCGGGCCACGTCGCGGAAGACACCGATCGGGGTATTGGCCAGCGTCATCGAGTCCGAGAGGCGCGACAGCGCGAAGGCCACCGATGGATCGGGGTTGTGCGCGTCGTGCACCAGGATCGCATCGATCCCGACCTCGGCGACGTCGGCGATCCCCAGGCTGCCGTTGGGCTCCCGGATCACGCCGCGCGACCCGTCGACCAGGGTGATCGGCTGCCCGTCGACGAGGCGGAACGTCAGGGAGTCGCGGTGGTCGGAGTCCTTGAGCGGATCCCACGCGCCATCGTTGAAGATGTTGCAGTTCTGGTAGATCTCCACGAGTGCGGTGCCCTCGTGCAGTGCTGCAGCGCGCAGCGTCTCCGTCAGGTGCTTGCGGTCGGAGTCGATGGTGCGTGCGACGAAGGACGCCTCCGCACCGAGAGCGAGCGACACCGGGTTGAACGGATAGTCGAGCGATCCCATCGGCGTCGACTTGGTGACCTTGCCGACCTCGGACGTGGGGGAGTACTGGCCCTTGGTCAAGCCGTAGATCCTGTTGTTGAACAGCAGGATCTTGAGGTTGACGTTGCGGCGCAGCGCGTGGATCAGGTGGTTGCCACCGATGGAGAGCGCGTCGCCGTCGCCGGTCACGACCCACACCGACAGGTCGGGCCGTGTCATCGCGAGACCGGACGCGATCGCCGGTGCCCGTCCGTGGATCGAGTGCATCCCGAACGTGTCCATGTAGTAGGGAAATCGGCTCGAGCAGCCGATGCCCGAGATCCAGACGATGTTCTCCTTCGCGAGCCCGAGCTCAGGCATGAACGACTGGACACCGGCGAGGATCGCGTAGTCACCGCACCCCGGGCACCAGCGCACCTCCTGGTCGGTCTTGAAGTCCTTTGCGGACTGCTTCACGTCCGTCTTGGGCACGAGGTTGAGCGACGGGAACCCGAGATCGACTGCCTCAGACACTGGCGACCACGTCCTTGATGACTCCGGCGAGCTCTTCCGCCTTGAACGGCAGGCCACGCACCTGGTTGTAGGCGATCGCATCCACGAGGAACCGACCACGGATGAGCAGCGCGAGCTGCCCGAGGTTCATCTCCGGGATGACGACCTTGTCATAGCGGCCCAGCACCTCGGCGGTGTTGGCCGGGAACGGGTTGAGGTGACGCAGGTGTGCCTGGGCCACCGAGATCCCGTCCTTGCGCACGCGACGTGCTGCGGCGCCGATAGGTCCGTAGGTCGACCCCCAGCCGAGAACGAGCACCCGCGCATCGCCCGTGGGGTCGTCGACCTCGAGGTCGGCGACGGTGATGCCGTCGATCTTGGCCTGACGCAGCCGGACCATGAGGTCGTGGTTGTCGGCGTCGTAGGAGATGTTGCCGATCCCGTCGGACTTCTCGATGCCGCCGATGCGGTGCTCGAGACCCTTCGTGCCGGGCACGGCCCACGGCCGGGCCAGCGTCTCGGGGTCGCGCTTGTAGGGCCAGAACTCGGTGCTGCCATCGTCGTTGGTGTGGTTGTGCGCGCTCGCGAACTCCACCCGAAGGTCGGGCAGCGAGTCGACGTCCGGGATGAGCCACGGCTCAGAGCCGTTCGCGAGATAGCCGTCCGAGAGCAGGAAGACCGGCGTGCGGTAGGTCGTCGCGATGCGTACGGCCTCGATGGCTGCGTCGAAGCAGTCACCCGGGGAACGCGGCGCGACGATCGGCACCGGCGCCTCACCGTTGCGGCCGAACATCGCCTGCAGCAGGTCTGACTGCTCGGTCTTGGTCGGGAGGCCGGTCGACGGCCCGCCACGCTGCACGTCGACGATCACGAGCGGGAGCTCGAGAGACACGGCGAGGCCGATCGCCTCGGACTTCAGCGCCACTCCCGGCCCAGAGGTGGTGGTGACGCCGAGCATGCCGCCGTAGGCAGCGCCGATAGCCGACCCGACCCCGGCGATCTCGTCCTCGGCCTGGAAGGTCATCACGCCGAACTTCTTGTGCTTGCTCAGCTCGTGGAGGATGTCCGAGGCCGGGGTGATCGGGTAGGACCCGAGGAACAGCGGGAGCTCCGCGCGCTCGGCCGCAGCGATCAAGCCGTAGGACAGCGCGAGGTTGCCGTGCATGTTGCGATAGCGACCCGCCGGCATCGTCGCTGGCTTGATCTCGTACTGGACCGAGAAGTCCTCGGTGGTCTCACCGAACGACCACCCGGCCTCGAACGCGGCGATGTTGGCCGCCAAGATCTCCGGCTTCTTCGCGAACTTCTGCTTGAGGAACGTACGCGTGCCCTCGGTGGGCCGCGCATAGAGCCACGACAGCAGTCCGAGCGCGAACATGTTCTTCGCCCGCTCCGCGTCCTTCTTCGACATGTCGAAGCCCTTGAGAGCCTGGACCGTCAGCGACGTCAGCGGGATCGGATGCACGGAGTAGGAGCTGAGCGAGCCGTCGTCGAGCGGGTTCGCGTCATAGCCGACCTTGGTCAGCGCACGGGTGGTGAACTCGTCGGTGTTGATGATCAGGTCAGCGCCTCGCGGCAGGTCGCGCATGTTGGCCTTGAGCGCCGCCGGGTTCATCGCCACCAGGACGTTGGGGGCATCGCCCGGCGTCATGATGTCGTGGTCGGCGAAGTGCAGCTGGAAGGCCGACACACCCGGCAGGGTCCCTGCTGGTGCGCGGATCTCGGCCGGGAAGTCAGGCAGCGTCGAGAGGTCGTTGCCGAACGACGCCGTCCGAGAGGTGAACTGGTCGCCGGTCAGCTGCATGCCGTCGCCTGAGTCACCGGCGAATCGGATGATGACCCGGTCGAGCTGGACCACCTGCTTGCTCACGTGTCTGCCGCCTCGTTGGGGTGATGTCGACCGCCTCAGAGGTGCGGTCGTCCTGGTCGAACTGGCTCAGCGCGTCCCCCCGCGCCCGGTCGGAGCGAGCCGACGGTTGCCGCGGCAACCATCCTCCCCCCGCTGCCTCCCCTTCGCGCGCAGGGGTCCCGTCAGCGGGACGGCGCGTCGCGCCGCACCCGGTGAGGATCGGCAGTCTGCCTCCGGACCCTGAGCGCTCCCGGTGGTGTGACTGCGTCCTCACTAGGCTGCCGCAGTCAGGCCATCGAAGTACGGCGAGGAGAGGCAGGTCACATGCAGAGCACTCCGGTCGCGCTCCCGATGCCCTCGCTCGGCCGGCCCGCGGCGTCCGGCCCGATGATCCTCGACCTGACCTGGGGCGGTCGTGACTACACGGTCCGGCTGGTCGACGTCGGACTGGCCTGCTGCTCGGTCGAGGTGATGGCAGCTGCGCTGGGCAGCCGGGCCTCCCGCGACCTCCGCGAGCTCGCCCATGCCGCCGCTGCCAGCCCCGTCGATGTCCTCGTGGTGTCAGGAACCTGCACGGACACCCTGGCTCCGGCGATTCGCCGCCTGCACGCCTCGATCCCGGGCCGGCCCCTGGTCGTCTCCTTCGGCGCCTGCTCCTCCAGCGGCGGCCCCTACTGGGACTCCTACGCCGTGACCAACGGGGTCGACCAGGTCATCCCGGTCGACGCCTACGTGCCCGGCTGCCCACCGCCACCCCAGGCGCTCCTCGAGGGCATCGCCTCGGCGATGGCACGACGTACGGCAGGCGAGACGCGATGAGCGTCGTCGACTCGGTCCGCCAGGCCCTGGGCGACGGGCTGCTCGCTGTCGACGAGGGGTTCGGGCCACGGACGCTCGACGTCGTTCCGGAGCTCTGGGTCGAGGCGTTGGAGGCAGCCCGAGCTGCCGGTGCGGTGTTCTTCGACCTGCTCACCGCCTATGACCTCGGTGACGAGGGGTTCGCCGTCGTCGCACACGTCGCGACCCAGGATGTCGCCGAGCACGTCCTTGTGCGCACGAGAGTCGGTCGCGAGCACCCGTCGCTGGCAACAGCCACGGGT
The DNA here is from genome assembly GCA_031360335.1 of Candidatus Nanopelagicales bacterium. Taxonomy (GTDB): domain Bacteria; phylum Actinomycetota; class Actinomycetes; order S36-B12; family CAIYMF01; genus Longivirga. Next base: position 3,500 of record JANMBJ010000391.1, on the reverse strand, counting down.
GTCTACGCCGGCGCCTCGTGGCACGAGCGCGAGACGCACGAGATGTTCGGGATCGGGTTCGAGGGCAACCCCCGCCTCGAGCCGCTGCTGCTGTCCGCTGCCGCCCCGCAGGCTCCGCTCCGCAAGGACTCCGTGCTCGTCGCTCGGGCCGCGCGACCGTGGCCAGGCGAGAAGGATCCGAGCGATTCCGGTGGTCGGAGCCGTCGCAGGCGAGCCCTGCCGCCGGGTGTTCCCGACGACTGGCCGGTCAGCAGCGAGACGAGCGAGTCGTGAGCCCCGCGCAGCGCCCCCCGCGCACCCGCGGGGTCATCGCGCTCGTCGAGTCGAGCTGCACCGTCTGCATGCTCTGTGTCCGCGAGTGCCCCGACTGGTGCATCGAGATCGACTCGCACGTCGAGACGACGCCGGCGACCGAGCCGCGCGGCCGCGACCGCTCGGCCAACGTGCTCGACCGCTTCGCGATCGACTTCGCGCTGTGCATGTACTGCGGCATCTGCATCGAGGTCTGCCCCTTCGACGCCTTGCACTGGTCGCCGGTCTCGGACTACTCAGGTCCGACCCCGACCGACCTCGTCCACGAGCGCGACCGCCTGGCCAGGTGGGAGGCCACCGTGCCCGACGAACCAGCGCTCGATCCCGCCGCGCGTCCCGATCCTGACCCCGTACGCCGCTCCCCAGGCTGAGGCGCAACCGCCGTGTCGTGTGCCCGCCATCTGCGCTCGTTCCGACCCGTCGACCTGTCGCGTCGGCCCACGGGTGAGCGACCTCGGTGGGGCGGGGCGCCCGACCAGCTGCCAGCACCGCTGGGCGCGGAGGTGCTCGTCGAACACCTCCGCGCCGACATCGCTCATGACAGCGTCGCCGCTCAGCGGTAGTTGACGAACTGGATCGCGAAGTCGAGCTCGGCTTCCTTGACCAGTGCCTGGACTGCCTGGAGGTCGTCACGGCTCTTGGAGCTGACTCTGAGCTCGTCGCCCTGGATCTGCGCCTTGACCGACTTGGGGCCTTCGTCGCGGATCAGCTTGCCGATCTTCTTCGCCTGTTCCTGGGTGATGCCTGCCTGGAGCTCGCAGGTGATCTTGTAGTCCTTGCCCGAGAGCCGAGGCTCGCCGGCCTCGAGGCTCTTGAGCGAGATCTGGCGCTTGACCAGCTTGTCCTTGAAGACGTCCAGGACGGCCTTGACCTTCTCCTCGGTGCCGGCGGTCATCTCGACCCCGAGCTCGCCCTTCCACTCGATTCCGGCGCCGGTGTTCTTGAAGTCGAAGCGCTGCGAGATCTCTTTGGCAGCCTGGTTGAGGGCGTTGTCGACCTCCTGGCGATCGATCTTGTTGACGATGTCGAAGCTGCTGTCAGCCATGGGCGTCCTCTCGTCGTGCACCAGCCGGTGGCGCCCTGCGATTTCACGCCGGGTGCGCCTGGTATGTATCCTTCCCTGCGCCGTCCTCGGACGGCAAAGGCGGGTTGCCCGAGCGGCCAATGGGAGCGGACTGTAAATCCGTCGGCTTTGCCTTCGATGGTTCGAATCCATCACTCGCCACGGCGGAGGCCCGCGACCACCAGGTCGTGGGCCTCTGGTGTGTCCGGCTCCCGGGCACGCGTCTAGCCACCCGTCCGGGTCAGGCGGCAGGCACCTCGTCAGCGAACCGGAGCCCGATGAGCTCCTCGCTGCGCAGCCACAGCGCCGAGGCCAGCGACTCGTCGTAGGCAGCCGAGACCGCCGACACCAGCCGCGGACAGCCACGCTGCTCCATGAAGCCGTCCGGGCCGATGTACGCCGCCGGCGGCAGCCCGGGCATCGTCGCGGCATACAGGCTCGGCAGGGCACCCATCTCGGCCGGCTGGGCCAGCAGGGTGTTGCCCCAGGCGGCCAGTCGGGTGCCGACGCGGCTGCCCTTCATCGTCGGCGCGACCGACTGCAGGTTGGTGGCGGCGAAGCCGGGGTGGGCGGCGTACGACGCGACGGGCAGCTGGGCTGCGTCCAGGCGGCGCTGCAGCTCGAACGCGAAGAGCAGGTTGGCCAGCTTGCTCTGACCGTAGGCACCCCAGGCCCGATAGCCGCGCTCCCCCATGAGGTCGTCCAGCTTGATCGTCCCGAACCTGTGGGCGCCGCTGGAGACAGTGACCACACGCGTCGTGCCCTCAGAGGTGCCCGTCCGAACCAGGGCCGGCAGCAGGCGCAGCGTGAGGGCCATGTGTCCCAGGTGGTTGGTGCCGAGCTGCATCTCGAAGCCGTCGGCGGTCTCACGCCTCGGGATGGCCATCACGCCGGCGTTGTTGACGAGCAGGTCCAGGCGCCGGCCGGACGACACCTCCGCAGCCGCGAACTCCTCGACCGAGTCCAGGCTCGCGAGGTCGAGAGCCGCCAGCTCCAGCGTGCCGGCCGTCGATGTGGCTGCCAGCGCCTCCGTCAGCTGGCGGCGAGCCGTCTCGCCCTTGGCCTGGTCCCGCACCGCCATCGTCACGTCGGCACCGTGGCGGGCGAGCTCGAGCGCGGTCACCAGCCCCAGCCCCGAGTTGGCGCCGGTCACCACCGCGTGGCGTCCGGTCAGGTCGGGAATCTGGGCAGCGGTCCAACGAGTCATGGGGTCCAGTCTGCGTCCGCACTGACGTGCGCGCACCCACGCCTGCGAGGCGGCCCGGTCGAGAGGTGGTCGCCCGTTGTTCACCCGCAGCCGAACGGGACGGCCCGAGATGAGCGACGGAGGTGGCGCCGTTTTGGAGAACGGGCCTCGAGTTGGGTACTCTGCTCTGGCTCTACGCCCCCTTAGCTCAGTCGGCAGAGCGTCTCCATGGTAAGGAGAAGGTCTACGGTTCGATTCCGTAAGGGGGCTCGGTGTGCGGCACTCGTCTACCTCGACGAGGGCCGTCCGTCTCGGCGGAGTAGCTCAGCCTGGCAGAGCAAGCGGCTCATAATCGCTGTGTCGCCGGTTCAAGTCCGGCCTCCGCTACCACCGAACATCACGCGACAGAAGAAGCAGGAAAGGCACTCCCGTGGCCAAGAGCGACGTGCGCCCCAAGATCACCCTGGCGTGCCAGGACTGCAAGGACCGCAACTACATCACCAAGAAGAACCGGCGCAACGACCCGGATCGCATGGAGATGAACAAGCACTGCCCGAAGTGCAACAAGCACACGGTGCACAAGGAGACCCGCTAGCCGGGTGGCCCTCCGGGCCCACAGCTCTCGACCGATCGGCCGTCCCCGCGAGGGGGCGGCCGTTCGTGCGTCCGCGCCCGGCGTCCACTAGCGTCGCGAGCAACGTGACGGCCTCCCGGGCCGTCGGCTCGTGACGAGGAGCAGTGCCGTGGGACGACTCGACGACCGGGTGGCGATCGTGACCGGCTCCGGCCGCGGCATCGGCCGTGCCACCGCGCTGCGGCTGGCGCGCGACGGCGCGGCGGTCGTGGTCAACGACATCGACCGTGAGCCCGCCGCCGAGACGGTCGCGCTGATCGAGGCCGAGGGTGGCCGCGCGATCGCCGTGATCGCCGACACCGTGC
>JANMBJ010000364.1:0-12249 GCA_031360335.1 Candidatus Nanopelagicales bacterium | reverse complement strand
CGGGCCGCGCCGTCGAGCATGGAGTACTCGGTGTGCACGTGCAGGTGCACGAACGAGTCGCTCGACAACGTGATCTCCCCTCGGGTGGTCGCCTCACAGCGATGCGTCAGCTCACCCGAAGCGCCGGGGGAAGTCGGCAGGTCGGGAGGGCTTCACCCTAACGCCCGGCACCGACGGTCTCGGCCCTGGCCGAGGGCCGTGCCAGGTCGCTCGGCGTGTCGGTGATCATCGTCCCGGGCGTGTCGCCGGGGCACGGTGACCGAGGGTGGTCTCTGCTTCTGGGCGGTCGTGGTCGTGGAGCCGCCGGGAGGCCTCGATCAGGGCGAGGGCGAGCTGCCGGGGGTCCCCGACCGCGCCGCCGACGTGGCGCCCGATGCGCTGGTCGAGCCGGTGGCGGTCGCGCTCGCCGACGGACGCGCGATGAGGAAGTTGATCGCGCCCTGGGCGGCCGCCTCCGTGGCGAAGCCCGACAAGATCATGACGCCGCCGTCGATCTGCTCCGAGATCACCGGGGCTGACTGCACCCGGCCGTGAGCCACGATGGCGAGCTGGGAACGAGGCACCGGCTCGGCCATGACCTGCGCCGTGATGACACTGAGCTCGGAGGCGCCCCGGGGATCGAGCCGGACCTGGATGACCGGTCGTCCTCCCTGCAGAGACGTCTCGAGCCCGGTGACCCGCGCACCGGACACGGCCGCCGGACCGAGGACGTAGACGTAGGTCAGGTCCTCAGAGCACAGGCTCGCGGGCACTGCGGGATCGGGGTTCGGCGGTGCCGTGATCGTGCAGTCGGCCACGCCGGGCTTCTCGACCGCGAGCACCGCCCGCAGCTGCAGGTCGAGCGCAGGGGCGGGCGACACCGACGTGAGCGGATCAGGTGCCACGGTCGGTGCGGTGGTGGTGGTCGACACTACCGAGCACCCCCCGAGCAGCAGCACTGCGAGCACGGCCAGCGCCGGACGCCGTACGACTCCCCCGCTGCCCATGCCCGCAGTCTGCCTGACCCCGCCGCCGACCTGGGTGTCGTGGGGGTCTCCCGGTGCGGGAAGCGCCCAGGACACCCAGGTCGGCGGTGGGGTGGGGGTTAGGCGCTGGCGAGGGCATCGAGCTCGGCGTAGGTCGTGTCATCGAGGACGATCTCGGCGGCGGCAGCGTTCTCCTCGATGTGGCTCACGCTCTTGGTGCCGGGGATCGGGAGCACGACCGGTGAGCGGCGGAGCAGCCAGGCGAGCGCGAGCTGCGCCGGCGTGTGGCCGGTGCGCTCGGCGATGTGGGCCAAGGGCCCGCCTTCGGCCGCGAGCTGGCCGGTCGCGATCGGGAACCACGGGATGAACCCGATGTTGTGCTCGTCGCAGTAGGTCAGGAGCGCCTCGCTCTGACGGTTGGCGACGTTGTAGAGGTTCTGCACCGTCGCGATCGGGAGGATCTGCTGGGAGGCCTCGAGCTCGGCGACGCTCACCTCCGAGATGCCGACGTAGCGCACCTTGCCCTCGGTCACGAGGTCGGCGAAGACCCCGAGCTGGTCCTCGAGCGGCACCTGGGCATCGATGCGGTGGAGCTGGAAGAGGTCGATGCGCTCGAGGCCGAGACGGCGCAGGGACATCTCCGCGCACTGGCGCAGATATTCCGGACGACCCACCGGCAGCCACTCGCCCGGGCCTTGGCGCGTGAAGCCGGCCTTCGTCGCGATGACGACGTGGTCGTAGGGGTGCAGGGCCTCACGGATGAGATCCTCGGAGACGTACGGACCGTAGGAGTCCGCGGTGTCGATGAAGTCGGTGCCGAGCTCGACGGCACGGCGCAGGGTCGCGATGGCGCCCTCATGGTCGACGGGCTCGCCCCAGACGCCGGGGCCAGGGAGCTGCATCGCACCGTAGCCGAGACGGTGGACCTCGAGCTCGCCACCGATACGGAACGTGCCGGATGCATGGACGGGAGTTGTGGAAGTCGTCATGTCCGGTGACAACCGCTGACGACGTGACGCGCATTCCCTCCTGGCGCGACGGCGAGGTGACCAGCGAGATGCATCGCTCTGCGGAGGCTCAGTGGTTCGGTGCCGCCTCGCCGAGGGTGACGCGCAGGGACTGGATGCGCGGCGTGCGCTCCGGTGAGAGCAGGACGTCGGCAGTCGCCGTCCCGGCAGTGCCGTCGAGCCACCAGCGGACCTGCGCCGGAGAGGGCGACTCGACGGTGCGTGCTGACCGGGTGAAGTCCCCCAGGGAGGTGGAAGCACGCCGGAACTCTGCTGCACGTTCTGCTCGTGGACGGTCGAGATCGACGTTGGGCGCGCACCAGGTGTCGGCGAGGGTGTCGTCCCAGGAACGCAGCAGCGATTCCACGACAGCCATCGCCTCCCGGGTTCGCGGCCACAGCTGGGCATCAGGGTCGAGCGGCGAGGTGTTGAGGGTGGCAGCGACGATCTCGTTCATGACGTCGGTGCCGATGCGATAGCAGGGGGCATAGGTGCGGTTGCCCAGCGCGACGATGCCCCAGCCGGTCGCCGGGTGCCAGCGCATGTGCGAGCCGTAGCCGGGATATCCGCCGGAGTGTGACACGAAGCGTCCGAGGACCTGGTCGTCGTCGGTCATGAGACCGAAGGTGTACGACGTCGTCACGATCCGCTGCTCGGCGCCTCCAGCCGCGGGTGTGACTGTCGTGGCGACGAGTCGCTGCGGCTCCTGCATCTCGCGCAGGCTCCAGCGGTCGAGAGGGTGTCGGGGCTGTAGCGAGAACGCGCTCTGGAAGCCCGCGACCCAGATGCCCAGGTCACGCACGCTGCTGTGCAGACCACCCATCGGGCTGAACGCGCCGGGACCGGTGGGTGGTTCGAGGACGAGGCCGGCATAGACGGGTGCATAGCCCGGCACCAGCTGGTCGGCCGGGACGGAGGAACCGTCGTATCCCGTGTCGCTCATGCCCAACGGCGCGAGGATCTCAGCATTGACGAAGCTGCGATAGTCGACTCCGCTGGCGACGGCGATGACCCGACCGAGCAGCGCGTATCCGAGGTTGGAGTATTCGAACCCGGAGCGCGCCGGACGCGCGAACGACAGCCCGCCCGCAACGAGTGCGTCGAACTCCTCGATCGGCTGCGCCTCGTTGCGATCACCCCACGGGTCGTCGGTGGGGAAGCCGGCGTTCATCGCGAGCAGGTCGCGGATGGTGATGGCGTGACCGCCGTCGGGAGACCGCAGCTCGGAGGTCCACGGCAGGTAGGTCGACAGCGTGTCGTCGAGGCGCACGACGCCGCGGTCGCGCAGCAGCAGCACTGCCGCGGCGGTGAACGACTTGGTCATTGACGCGATGCGCAGGATGTCGCGCTCACCCGGCTCGTGACCGCCGCCCACCTCGCTCGTGCCGGTGCCGGAGGCGTGCACGAGCTCACCGTCCTTCACCAGCCCGTAGGCAAGACCCGGGATGTCGTGCTGAGTGCGAAACGCCGCAAGGCGCTCGTCGACCAGTGCCGCAGCGGCGCTTACGTCCATGGGGCAGGAGTGTTCCCTACCCGCTGACCCGGCGACACCCGGATCCCGCTCGGCGACTGCGCCGTGGCGGCCGGAGCGAGGTCTCCACCGGGGCAGCCCCCCGGCTCCCGACGGCGTGGACGACGATGAACGGGTGACCGATGACAACGCTGCAGGATCGTCCGCTCCCGACGCACTCGCACCCGTCGACGCTCACGCGGTCGATCCCGCGGTCCAGGCGGAGTGGGACCGGCGATATGCCGAGCACGGCCAGCTCTGGAGCGGCAAGCCCAACGGCACGCTCGTGGCCGAGGTCGCCGGCCTGACACCGGGACGGGTCCTCGACGTCGGCTGCGGCGAAGGAGCGGACGCGATCTGGTTGGCGCGCAACGGCTGGGACGTGACCGCGCTCGAGGTCTCTGGTGTCGCCCTGGAACGCGCCACAGCGCACGCCCTGGCCGCCGATGTGGACATCCGCTGGGTGCACGCAGGTCTGGTCGAGGCAGGGTTCGGACCGGCGTCGTTCGACCTCGTGTCCGCGCAGTACCCCGCCGTCCTGCGCACCCCCGACGCCGCACCGGAGCGGGCGCTTCTCGATGCCGTGGCACCTGGTGGTGTGCTGCTGCTCGTCCATCACGCAGGTTTCGAGACCCGCCACCTGAACGACGAGAGCTTCGACCCCACGATCTACGTCTGGCCCTCGATGGTCGCCGCGTTGCTGCTCGACGACTGGGTGATCGAGGTCGACGAGCAGCGACCGCGCGACGTGCCCGAGAGCGGCGCCGGCGCCCACCACGTCGACGACATCGTGCTGCGAGCGCGCAAGCTGCGCTGACCCACCCACGGAGTCTGCCGCAGCACAGCAGGCTCGGCTCACGCGACCGACCTGGCACTCGACGCCTGCTGTCAGCAGGCTCTGCCGCCGCACGCGTCGGCACAGGTTCGGCAAGGGCTACGGCGCGCTGACGAGGTCCAGTGCTCGCTGCAGATCTGCGGGGTAGAGCGAGGTGAACTCCACCCACTGACCCGTGCCGGGGTGCTCGAAGCCGAGCTTGACCGCGTGCAGCCATTGCCGCAGGATCGCGAGCCTCTTGGCGAGAACGGGATCCGCGCCGTAGGTGAGGTCTCCGACGATCGGGTGTTTCATCGCCGACATGTGCACCCGGATCTGGTGCGTGCGTCCGGTCTCGAGATGCACCTCGAGGAGCGAGGCGTGACGGAACGCGTCGACGGTCTCGTAGTGCGTGACGCTCGGCTTGCCGTCGGTGACCACAGCCCACCGCCACTCGTGCTGGGGGTGACGGTCGATGGGTGCGTCGATGGTGCCGCGCTGCGGATCCATCTGGCCTTGCACGAGTGCGTGATAGACCTTCTCGACCGTGCGGTCCTTGAACTGTCGCTTCAGCGAGGTGTAGGCGCGCTCGCTCTTCGCGACCACCATGAGTCCGGTCGTGCCGACGTCGAGACGGTGCACCACTCCCTGGCGCTCCTCGGCGCCCGAGGTCGAGATGCGATAGCCAGCACCAGCGAGACCGCCGATGACGGACGGGCCGTTCCACCCCGGCGACGGGTGCGCGGCAACACCGACCGGCTTGTCGACGACCACGATGTCGTCGTCATCGTGGACGATGCGCAGGCCGTCGACCGTCTCTGCCGTCATCACCACGGGCGCAGGCGGATCTGGCAGCGTGACCTCGAGCCAGCTGCCCATCAGCACGCGCGCAGACTTGCCCGCGATCTCCCCGTCGAGCAGCACCGCACCGGCGGCAGCGAGGTCTGCTGCCTTGGTGCGCGAGATGCCGAACAGGCGCGCGAGCGCAGCATCGACTCGCTCACCCTCGAGCCCCTCGGGCACGGGCAGGCTGCGGTGCTCGCCCATCTCAGTCGCTCACGTGGGTGCGGGTGAGGACGTTCGCCACGACAGTCACGCGGGCTTGCCACCCAGCTCGACGCCGCGGACGGACAGCAGAACCATGAGGATCGCGGAGCACACGATCGAGGCATCGGCGATGTTGAACACCGCGAAGTTGGGCAGGGCGATGAAGTCGACGACGTGTCCCTGGAGGAATCCCGGATCGCGGAAGATCCGGTCGAGCAAGTTGCCGATGGCGCCGCCGAGCAGGCCACCGAGGGCGATCGCCCAGCCGAGGCTGCCGAGCTTGCGCGAGGTGCGGACGATGACGACGACGACCGCGACCGCGATCGCGGTGAAGATGAAGGTCACCCCGGTGCCGATGCTGAACGCCGCGCCCGGGTTGCGCAGGAAAAGCAGTCGCACCCAGCTGCCGAGGACCTCGACGGGTGGCTGGCCCTCGAGATAGCGAACGACCAAGAACTTGGTGATCTGGTCGACGAGCACGACTGCGGCCGCGACCGAGAACGTCACACGCACGAGGCGACGATTGCCCGCCGGGGCGATCGCGATGTCGGTCGAGGGCTCTCCCCCGGCTTCAGCATCGGTCGGAACGGCGTCACTCACGAGAGCCGAGGGTACGTGGCCACTCGCCTCTCGCACGAATCGCCTGGCCGGCGTCGATGACGCCACGGGGGCGCCCAGACGACCACTCCGGCCGTTCAGCTCCCTCTAGCCCCGATCTGCGTAGTAAGAAGGCAGGAGGGTTAGGTCAGCGGCGTTCTTCGAGCTGCTTGCAGCTCATGCAGAGGGTGGCGCGGGGGAACGCCTGGAGTCGCAGCTTGCCGATCGGCTTGCCGCAGCGCTCGCAGACACCGTAGGTGCCGTCGTGGAGGCGGGCCAGCGCGCGCTCGTTCTGCACCAGGAGCTCGCGGGCGTTGTTTGCGAGAGACATCTCGTGCTCACGCTCGAACGTCTTGGTGCCCGCGTCGGCCTGGTCGTCGCCGGCGCCGTCACCGGAGTCACGCAGCAGGTCGGCGATGCCTTCCTCGGCGTCGCTGATCTGCTGGCCGAGACGGCTGATCTCGATCTCGAGCTCGGTGCGGACCTCGGCGAGCTCGGTCTTGGTCCACGGCGACTCATCTTCGCGGACGGCGGGAGTGCGCCTCACCGGCTTGGCAGCTGCAGGCTTCGCGGCACCCCGCTTCCCCGGAGCGGCGGTGACCTCTGCCGACGTCGTGGGAGCCGACGTGGCGGGAGCTACCGTGACGGCCGGGACCTTGGCGGGTCCGGCTTTCGCAGGAGCGGCCTGGGCAGCAGCCGCCTTCACGGGCACGGACGGAGTAGCGGCGGACCTCGTCGGGGCGGCCTTGGCTACTGCGGCCTTGGCTACTGCGGCCGTGGCGGGCGCGCTCTTCGCGGGGGCGGGCTTGGTAGCGGCGGCCTTCGCGGGTGTGACCGTCGCGGGCGTTGCCTTGGTGGCAGCGGCCTTCACGGGCGTCGCCTGGGTAGCGGCGACCTTCGCGCGAGCGGTCTTGGTGGCAGCGGTCTTGGTGGCAGCGGTCTTGGTGGCAGCGGTCTTGGTGGCAGCGGCCTTCGCTGGCGTGGCCTTCGCTGGCGTGGCCTTCGCTGGCGTGGCCTTCGCGGGCGTGGCCTTCGCGGGCGTGGCCTTCGCGGACGTGGCCTTCGCGGACGTGGCCTTCGCGGACGAGGCCTTCGCGGACGTGGCCTTCGCGGACATGGCCTTGGCAGTCGCGGCCTTGCTCGGCGCTGACTTCGTGGCCGAGGGAGCGTTCGTGGCTACGGGCTTGCTGGGCGCCACCGGCGCGACCTTCGCCGGCGCAGTCTTCTTGGCAGGGGCGGCAGCCTTCGTCGCTGTCGCCTTCTTCGCGGTCGCAGCCATGGCCGCCTCCTTGTGCGGGCTCCCCCTGCCCCGGCGACCCGCACCGGACGCAGGGGAATCGTGGCGACACACCGTCGTCACGAGTCACGCGAGGATAGGTGTGCCCCGCCCGTTGATCAACAAGGCGCGCCGCAGCAGATCACTCCGAGTGCCCGCGCTGCGCCGAACGAGCACGTCCCCCGCACGGGTCGGAGTCGGATCGCGCCGTACGGCGTGCACGGAGCGTGGTCAGGCGCCGGTCTCGCCCAGGGCGGCGAGGCGGTTCGCGAGATCGGCAGGCGGTTCGGAGATCTCGAGCAGTTTGTCCCGGCTTGTCCTACCTCGTACCAGTGTGACCTGCCGTGGCCGGACCCCCAGGGCTGCCGCGACCGCCGTGAGCACGGCGTCTGTGGCAGCGCCGTCGACCGCCCGCGCCGACACGGCGACCACGAGCGGAGACGTCGGGTCGGTGGCGTCGCCGTAGCGACCTCCGACCTGGGTCCGGGACGCGCCGGGGCGTACCCGGACGGCGAGACGGTAAGGCTCGGACATACGCAGCAGCGTCCCACCACCGCGGGCCGATACCCTGGTGGGGTCCAGGCACGGCTTTGACGGGGACGAGTAGTCCCGCACGCAGCCATGAGCGACCCGGGGACGGTGCGAGCCCGGGGGTGTGCGCGGGGTGAAGATCACCCCTGAGCGTCTCGGAAGATCCGCGAGAGCGGGGTAGACCCGGGGCCTGTGACGAGCGAGCGGGATCGATGTGGCCGTCCTCGGGCGGCGCTCGGTCCAAGGAGGGTGGTACCGCGGGACCGCGGCCGGACACCGGTCGAGATCTCGTCCCTTCGTCCCGAGCACGCCCGGCTACCGCTGGGCGAGACGCACGACGACGGAGGATCGATGTACCGCCCGGTGCCGCCCCAGGTCGACCTGGCCGCCCTCGACCATCAGGTCCTCGACCTGTGGCGCGAGAAGGATGTCTTCGCCCGCTCCCTCGCCGCCACCGAGGGCCGACCGATGTGGGTCTTCAACGAAGGCCCGCCGACCGCCAACGGCATGCCCGGCACCCACCACGTCGAGGCGCGCGTCTTCAAGGACGTCTTCCCCCGCTACAAGACGATGAAGGGCTTCCACGTCCCTCGCAAGGCCGGCTGGGACTGCCACGGCCTGCCCGTCGAGCTCGCGGTCGAGAAGGAGCTCGGTTTCACGGGCAAGAAGGACATCGAGGCCTACGGCATCGCGGAGTTCAACGCTCGCTGCCGCTCCTCGGTGCTGCAGTACGTCGGTGCCTTCGCCGACCTGACCGAGCGCATGGGCTACTGGGTCGACATGGGCGATGCCTACTGGACCATGGATCCGCACTACGTCGAGTCGGTGTGGTGGTCGCTCAAGCAGATCTTCGACAAGGGCCTGCTCGTGCGGGACCACCGCGTCAGCCCCTACTGCCCGCGCTGCGGCACAGGCCTCTCCGACCACGAGCTCGCTCAGGGCTACGAGACCGTCGTCGACCCTTCCGTCTATGTCCGGATGCCCGTCACCGGCGGCGCTCTCGTCGAGCGCCACCCGGGTCTCGCCCTGCTGGTGTGGACGACGACGCCGTGGACCCTGGTGTCCAACACCGCCTGCGCCGTGAATCCCGACGTCGACTACTCCGTCACCCGCACCGCCGACGGCGAGACGCTGCTCGTCGCCGAGGCGCTGCGCGAGTCGGTGCTCGGCGAGGGCACCACCGTCCTCGAGACCGTGCGCGGCGAGTCGGTCGTGGGCACTCCTTATTCCCGGCCCTTCGACCTCGTGGCCTTCCCCGAGACCGACGCACCGCTGCACACCGTGCTGGCAGCGGACTTCGTGACCACCGAGGACGGTTCCGGGATCGTCCACGAGGCACCGGCCTTCGGCGCCGAGGACCTCGCGCTCTGCCGGGCCTACGGCCTGCCGGTGGTCAACCCGCTGCGCCCCGACGGCACGTTCGAGAGCGACGTGCCTCTCGTCGGCGGCGTGTTCTTCAAGAAGGCCGACGCGATCCTCGTCGACGACCTGCGGGCCCGCGGTCTGCTCTTCAAGCACGTGCCCTACGAGCACTCCTACCCGCACTGCTGGCGGTGCCACACGCCGCTCGTCTACTACGCCCAGCCGTCGTGGTACATCCGCACGACCGTCATCAAGGACGCCCTGCTCCGCGAGAACGCAGCAACCGACTGGCACCCCTCCACCATCCAGTGGGGTCGCTATGGCGACTGGCTCAACAACAACATCGACTGGGCGCTGTCGCGCAGCCGCTACTGGGGCACGCCGCTGCCGATCTGGCGCTGCGAGTCCGACCATCTCATCTGCATCGGCTCTCTCGCCGAGCTGGGAGCCCTTGCAGGACAGGATCTCGTGGACCTCGACCCGCACCGACCCTTCGTCGACGACGTCACGTTCCCGTGCCCCGAGTGTGCGCAGACCTCGACGCGCGTGCCCGAGGTCATCGACGCGTGGTACGACAGCGGCTCGATGCCGTTCGCGCAGTTCGGCTATCCGCACCGCGGCGTCGAGGAGTTCGACGCGCGCTATCCGGCCGACTTCATCTGCGAGGCGATCGACCAGACGCGCGGGTGGTTCTACACGCTGATGGCGGTGGGCACGCTCGTCTTCGACCAGTCGTCGTACAAGACCGTGCTCTGCCTCGGCCACATCCTCGACGAGGAGGGCCGCAAGATGAGCAAGCACCTCGGCAACGTCCTCGAGCCGATCCCGCTCATGGACGCCCACGGTGCCGACGCCGTGCGCTGGTTCATGCTCGCCGGCGGGTCGCCGTGGCAGTCGCGGCGGGTGGGTCACGGAACGATCCAGGAGGTCGTGCGCAAGACGTTGCTGACCTACTGGAACACCGTGTCGTTCCAGGCGCTCTATGCCCGCGAGTCAGGCTTCGAGCCGCTCCTCACCCCGGCTCCCCCGGTGGCCGATCGCTCGGTGCTCGACCGCTGGGCACTGTCGGAGGCGCACCGGCTGGCGCGCGACGTCGACGCCGCGCTCGACGGCTACGACACGCAGAAGGCAGGGCGCCTGCTGTCGGCCTACGTCGACGATCTGTCGAACTGGTACGTCCGACGTTCTCGTCGTCGTTTCTGGGCCGGCGACCCGGCCGCACTCGCGACGCTGCACGAGTGCCTCTACGTCGTCACGCTGCTCATGGCGCCGTTCACGCCGTTCATCACCGAGCGGGTGTGGCAGGACCTGTTCGCCTCGACGAGTAGCCAGGTGCCCGACTCCGTGCACCTCGCCGCGTGGCCCGAGGTCGACGGCTCCCTCGTCGACGACGAGCTGGCCGAGCAGATGGCGACGGTCCGCCGCCTCGTAGAGCTCGGTCGCGCCGCACGTGCGACCTCCGGCGTGCGTACCCGACAGCCGCTCGGCCGCGCCCTCGTCGCCGCACCCGGCTGGGAGCAGATGCCGGCGGAGCTGCGCGCCCAGATCAGCGAGGAGCTCAACTGCGGTGCGCTGCTCGCCCTCGGCGCCACGGCGGGCGACCTCGTCGACATCAGCGTGAAGGCCAACTTCCGCGCGCTCGGCAAGCGGTTCGGGAAGGGCACTCCCCGTGTGGCCCAGGCCATCGCAGACGCCGACGCAGCCGCGCTGGTCGGTGCCCTGCGCGCCGACGGGCACGCCACCGTCACGGTCGACGGTGCCGCGATCGAGGTGACCGACGACGACATCGTCATCACCGAGACCCCTCGTGCCGGGTGGGCCGTCGCGAGCGACGGTGCAGAGACGATCGCCCTCGACCTCGAGATCACTCCGGAGCTGCGTAGTGCCGGGCTCGCCCGCGAGACCGTGCGCACCCTGCAGGAGGCGCGCAAGAACTCCGGCCTCGCGGTGAGCGACCGCATCACCGTGCACTGGACGGCGACCGGTGACGAGCTCGTCGAAGCCCTGCGCACACACGGCGCCACGGTGTCCGACGAGGTTCTCGCCACCTCGTTCGTCGAGGGTGCCCCGCAGCACGAGGTCGGCGCTGCGAACGTGGATCTCGAGCTCGGTCTCACCTACTGGCTGACCAAGGCCTGAGGCACCTGCTACCCAGGCCTGAGGCACTCCGCGACGAAGGCCCGACCCCCTCATGGGGTCGGGCCTTCGTCGTTGCGAGCGCAGGCGGTCAGGCCTGCTGCGGCGGTGCGTCGTCGTGCGGGATGGCAAACGGCGACGGTGCGGTCGGGGGCGGGGCCACCGGCGGAGCACCGTGGGTGACGACCGGCGGTGTCGTGGGCGCGGGGGCCGATGGCGGTGCCAGCGCCGGCGCCGGTGCCGCAGGTGCGACCGCCGGCGGCGGGGTCACCGGAGCGAGCTGAGGTGTCGGGGCGGACGCGGGAGCGAGCTGCGGCACCGGTGCTACGGCAGGCGCCGGTGCGGCGGCAGGAGCGGCAGGCGCGGCCGCCGAAGCCGCGGCGGGCGCCGCTGCAGCAGCGTCACCGCCGCGGTGGTCGAGCTCCTTCAGTGCGGCCTCGTGGTGCTGACGCAGCCGGGTGCGGTATTCACGCTCGAACGCCCGCAGCTCCTCGACGCGGCGCTCAAGACCTGCGCGCTCGGCCTGGCCGACCCGCTCGAGCTCGGCTGCCTTCGCCCTGGCATCGGCGACGAGCATGTCGGCCTCCGCGCGAGCCTTGGACTTGTGCTCCTCGGCGGTCTTCTGAGCCAGCGCGAGCATCGCGACGGCCTGCTCGGTGGGCTCGGGAGCGACCGGAGCTGGCGGTGCGACGACCGGGACGGGTACGGGGGCAGGTGCCGGAGCTGCGGCTGCCGCGGCCTGGGCGGAGTGCACGGCCTGCTCGGCAGCGGCCACGCGGCCACGAAGCTCGGCGTTCTCGCGGGCGGCGTTGGACAGCTCGAGCTCGACCTGGTCGAGGAACGAGTCGACCTCGTCCATCTCGTAGCCCTTGCGCTTCGCGGTCGAGAACTGCTTGTTGCGGACGTCCTCGGGGGTCAAGGCCATGGGATTCACCTCGGTGAGCTGGTCGGTCGAACGGGCACGTGGGCAGTCTAGGAGCAGGCAGGGCTAGAAGCGGGACAGC
>JANMBJ010000343.1:0-3144 GCA_031360335.1 Candidatus Nanopelagicales bacterium | reverse complement strand
CCTGTCCGCGCGCAGCATCGCCAAGTACCACGCGATGCTCAAGTCCATCTTCAAGCGAGCCGTCCGCGACCGGGTCATCGGCTACAACCCCGCCAGCGACACCGAGGTCCCCAAAGTGATCCCACGCAAGACCCGGACCCTGACCCCCGAAGAGTTCCAGACCCTGCTTGCCCACGTCCCGGACCGGTTCCTGGCGCTGGTCCTGACCGAGATCGAGACCGGGCTGCGCTGGGGTGAGCTCGTCGCCCTACGCCCCAGGCATGTTGACTTCCTGCGCCGCACCATCAGCGTGGAGGAGACCATCGTGGAGGTCTCCGGCAAGCTCTCTCCCACCGGCCAGCGGTTCATCACTAAGGCCTACCCCAAGGACGACGAACCACGCGTCCTGGGAGTCCGGCCCCAACTCCTCGAGACCTTGAGCGTGCAGATCGACCGGCTCGGACTGGGTCGCGACGACCTGCTCTTCCCGTCCACCGAGACCGCCGGCGGGAACCCGCTCAGCCGCAACACCTTCCGCACCCGCTACTGGCTCCCCGCGCTCCACGCTGCCAACCTCGGGTTCCCTGTCCGCATGCACGACCTGCGGCACGCCCACGCGTCCTGGCTGCTCGCCGGTGGAGCCGACCTCAAGACCGTCATGGAACGCCTCGGCCACTCCCAGATCCAGACCACCCAGAAGTACCTCCACACCCTGCCAGACACCCACGAACAGGCACTCCAAGCACTCACCCGAACCGAGCAGCGCAACGGCCATTGAGCTGGAACGCTGTAACCGCGGACCCGTCGACAGCGCCCAGCGCCTGAGCACGGCGACAGCGGGCTACTTCTGCTTGCGCGCCTTCGGCGGCTGCGCGGCGACATAGGCCACCGATCGGTCGATCCCCTCCGTCGACCTCTTCGACGGCTTCGTCCAGTCGCTGGGCAGGCTCACGTACGTGGCCATGGGCCGCTCCGCCGGGCCGAAGGGTCCAGCTCCCTCCACTGCGAGCAGGCTTCCTCGGTCGGCTTCGGAAAACACTGCGGCCCGCGTGCCGGAGCCATGGCCCAATGACGAGTGCCGGCCGCTACCCCAGTTTCGCGACGGTGAGCAGGACGGCACTGTCTTCGAGTGCTTCTAGCCCATGGCGGCCAGCCGGGATGATCAGGTGGTCACCGGGTGCTGCCTCCCAGGCTGCGTCCGGCGTGGACAGGCGCACTCTGCCGTGCAGGACGTGCAGGGTGGCCTCGCCGGGGCTCTCGTGCTCGTCGAGGCGCCGCCCGGCGGCCAGCGCGATGAGTGTCTGGCGCAGAGTGTGCTCGTGACCGCCGTAGACGGTATGGGCGCTGCGCCCGCTGGATGCGTCGCGGGCGATGGCGAGGTGCTGGTGGACCAGTGCGGTCATGATGTCTTCTGCATGGACTGCCCTTCTTAGACGCGTCGCTGCAGTGATGTCCCAGCGACTGGGTGGAGTTGGTCATGCTCGGAGCACCTGGACTTGCCCGTCGACCACGCGCACCGGTAGGTCGTAACCGGTCTGGTCGCCGGGAGATTCAGTGCCGCGCCGGTGCGCACGTCGAACCGTGATCCGTGCATGAAGCACTCAAGGGTGAACCCGTCGACCTCGCCTTCGGACAGGGGGACGGCACCGTGGGTGCATTCGTTGCGCACCGCATAGACCTCACCGTTGGTGCGGATCAGGCAGATCGCATCGCCGTCGACCGCGACCGGGACATTGGAGGGGAGGTCGCCCAGCTCGTGCACTGTGGTCCACGTCATCTTCCCACCGGCCGGGCATCCTGGGGTGGGGCATCTGACCCGCAGTACGGGCAACCCTCCTCCTCTAGTGCTTCGTTGATCCGGCCGCAGGTGGGGCAAATGCGCGCCAGCCAGCAGGCCGGGTCACCGCTTTGCTCTTGCGTGGATGGGTGCGCGACGGAATCTCGATCAGGAGACGTATCGAGCGGATCGATTCCGGTCATAGTGTCGCGGCACCTCCCCGAAACCTGCTGGTGGCGCAGTCGATCGAGCTGTTCGCCCACGGACCTGTTCGGCTGCTCATTGCGACGCCAGCACACTCGAGCCTGCGACGAGCAGGAGGCAGCCGAGTTCGATCATGCCGATGGCGCCCGGGCGCAGCGGGCGGGAAGGCACGACGAAGGCGCGCGCGGCGAGCACGACGAACGGTGCGATCAGCCATGTCCCGCTCGGCCATCCCCACCATGCGCCTAGCGCGATCGACACCGGCACGCCGGCGAGGGCCAGGATGCGGGAGGCGCGGGCGAACCGCGGATCGCGGCGCTCCCGGATCAGAGACTCACGTGCAGAGTCGAGCCCAGGAGCACCAGCACGCAGACCGCGGTGAGCGCCCAAACCTGCGCGGGTACGGCGCCCAGGCCCGGCGGCGCCCAGGCCCGGCGGCGCCCAAGACCGGGCTCCCGCACCGACGGCCCAGGTGACGGCGACCATCGCGGCGCAGTCCGCGATGCACACCAGGTCGTTGGCCAGGGCGCGCTCGTTGTTGCGGTGCGCGTACCACAGGTTCACGGTGAACAGCAGCGCGTAGCCGAGCTCGACCGAGACCAGCCACGGCCGCTCGACAAGCAGGATCACGGCCGCGGGCAGGACGACCGCGGACCAGACCGGGAGCGGCGCGCGGAACCGCCGTGGGCGCTTGGCGCGCACCAGGCCGAACGCGGCGTAGGACATCGGGTAGGCCGCTACCCAGGCAACGGCGAGCGCCACGAGGAGCGGTGTCCACGGGGTGACCACGGCGCCCAGGACCAGCGGCAGCGCAAGGAAGGCCCACGCCCCGTGCTGGGGAGGGACGTACGTGCTCACGGCGCACGTTGCTCGATGCGTTCCCACGCCTGCCCGTCCAGGGCGACGGCAGCGGCCGGGAACATGCCGTTCTCCTCCTTGTCGATATGGCGGCGCAGCAACGTCTCGAGCGCCACGACACCCGAGTGGTCCCCATTGGTGAGCCGGGCAAGTTGGGCGTTGATCTCGCGGTGTTCCGCGCACAGCACGTCGATGTGGTCGGCGAACTCCGGGTCGAGGCGCAGCTCTGCGAAAAGACCCCGTTCCTCACCGGTGGTGTGTGCGCCCAGCAACGACGTGAGCTCCTTCCCGGCCGTCGCCGCAGCGTCGCCGTCCTCGGCCAGTGC
>JANMBJ010000342.1:0-13268 GCA_031360335.1 Candidatus Nanopelagicales bacterium | reverse complement strand
TCGCCGTGGCGTTCGTGCTGCTCTCCTACATCGTCCTCGTGGCACTGGAGTGGCAGGACCGCGGCGCCCTGGTGCTGCTCTTCACGCTCTACCCCCTCGGATTCGTCCTGCTGCCGAGGATGGGCGCGATCGTGGCGACGGTCGTCCTGACGGTCGCCTTCACGCTGGTGCTCGTCGCGCTCGACGGCTGGACTCGAGACTCCTGGCTCTGGAACGGTCTCGCGGCCTTCGGCTACATCGCATTCGCTCTCGTGATGGGGCTGTTCATCGACGGACTCGTCCGGGAGAGCCGGCGCAACCGTGCGCTCGTCCAGGAGCTGCGTACGACGCACGCCGATCTCGCTCACGCCGAGCGACAGTCTGGTGCCCTCGCCGAGCGCGAACGCATGGCGCGCGAGATCCACGACACGCTCGCCCAGGACTTCACGAGCATCGTCATGCTGGCGCAGGCAGGAGCTGCCGCGGTATCGAGCGGTGACGGCGCCACGGGCGCCCGGCGCTTCACCGAGATCGAGACGACCGCCCGGGAAGCGCTCGGCGAGGCGCGAGCTCTCGTCGGCGCGATGACACCTCCCTCGCTCGCCGGCGGTGGGCTCGACGACGCCGTCACCCGGCTCACCGACCGCTACGCCGCAGAGACGGGAACGGTCACGGACTTCCGCGTCGTCGGCGACGCGCGGCCGCTTGCCGTTGCGAGTGCCGTCGCCGCACTGCGCGCCACGCAGGAGGCGTTGGCCAATGCGCGCAAGCACTCAGGAGCCACTCACATCTCAGTCGTGCTCACCTACGACGAGGACGGTGCAACCGTCGCCGTCACCGACGACGGATCCGGATTCGACCCCGCCGCGCCTCGACACGGCTATGGCCTCGATGGCCTCTCGTCGCGTGTCGAGGCAGTCGGAGGGATCGCCGAGGTCGACTCCTCCCCTGGCGCCGGAACCCGGGTGCGGGTGAGAGTCCCATGATCCGAGTGCTTCTCGTCGACGACCATCCCGTGGTGCGATCAGGCCTGGCCGGACTGCTCGGAGGCCAGACCGACATCGAGGTGGTCGGCGAAGCCTCTGACGGCCGCGAGGGTGTGGCGCGTGCTCTCGCTCTCCGGCCCGACGTCGTCCTGATGGATCTGCGGATGCCGATCATGGACGGGGCGACTGCGACGGCCGAGATCACCGCCGCCGGCGTCGCGCGCGTCCTCGTGCTCACGACCTACGACACCGACACCGACATCCTCCGTGCGGTGGAGGCGGGCGCGACGGGCTATCTGCTCAAGGACACCCCGCGCGACGAGCTCATCGAGGCCGTGCGCGCCGCCTCGCGTGGCGAGACGGTGCTCGCCGCACCCCTGGCGGCCAAGCTCATGCGTCAGGTACGTGGCACCGAGCAGCTCACGCCGCGCGAGCTCGAGGTGCTGACGCTCGTGGCGCGCGGGCTCTCCAACGGCGAGATCGCCCGCGAGCTCTTCATCGGTGAGGCGACGGTCAAGACTCACCTGCTGCACGTGTTCGACAAGCTCGGTGTCTCCGACCGTACGGCCGCCGTGACCACCGCGATGCAGCGCGGAGTGCTCCGGACTGGCTGATTCAGCCGTCGTCGGCCGATCCGGCGGATCGCCGACGGAGGTCGTAGTAGAGCAGGGTGAGGCCGATGGCGGTCGCGGGGACGAGGGCGGACGAGAGCACGATCGAGATCGCGTTGGTCACCCAGAACGGCCACCCGGTGAGCAGGAGCGCGATCGCGCCGACACCTGCAGGCAGGGCGAACCCGAACCACACCAGGAAGAGCAGGAGCAGTGCCGTACGCAGGCGGCGACCGCTCGTGAGGCGGGCACTCGTTCGCAAGCCGTTGCGCACCCCACGGTCATCGAGCGCCGTTGCCGGCAGGGACACCCCCCAGCGCGCCATGAGATAGAGGCCGACGGGCAGCAGCCAGACGGAGATCGCCAGCCCGGCGACAACGACGTAGACGCTGAACGCGGCCAACCAGCCGCCCGGATGGGCGAGCACGCGGCGAACCGCTGTCACACCATCGATCTCGACGTGTCCGGCGATCCCGTCGACGATCTCGACGGAGGCGGCCATCGCGAACGCCACGAGCGGAAGCAGGAGCACCTGGACCGCGAGCGCTCCGCCGACGCCGAGCAGGTTGTGCGTGAGTCCGTCGACGTCGGTGATGTCGACGCCTGGCTGAGCCCGCAGCAGCCACTTCTGCAGCCCGAGGGTGATGGCCGAAGCGACGCCGACCACGACCGCCGGCAGCCATAGCGCCATCGGGCGCCGACGCAGAACTCCCAGGGCCGCGACCACCATCTGGCCGGCCTTGCGCTCCTGGTCGAGCTCCACACCCGCGTGCCGCCAGTCGGTGCGCGCCACAATAAGTGCGATGAGTGCGACGAGTGCGATGAGGACACCGATGACGATCGCGGGGCTGTCGAGCACCTGAACGAACAGCAACGACCCCGTACGCGTGAGGTTGCAGAAGGTCTTCACCGACGGGCCACCGACCGTCGGCAGGGCCACGGCGGAGTCACGGCCCTGCTCGAGCTGCCAGGACACGGGGTGCGACCACTGGGTCTTGGTCGCGGGACCGGTCGGGCCGTTGTTGAACGACGGCGCCTGCTGCCCCCAACGACCAGCGAACGACAGCCAGGCGAAGTCACGCGTCGGCGTATCCGGTAGGGCCACGACCTCGGGTCTGACGAGCTCACCCGGCGCTTGCGTACTGTCGCAACCGAATCCGGCGGACGCGCTCTTCCCGAACCACTGCGCCTGCGTGTAGTAGGCCGCGTGCGACCCGGCACCCGGATACACCACGACCTGGTCGCCGTCCTTGTGCAGCTTGGGATCGGTCCACGACGAGGTCTCCGAACCCTCGTGCTGAGCGAACGCCGTGCTGCTGGGTGCGATGGTGAGCGCCTGCTCGGCGCTCGGGGCGTCGAAGAGCAGCTGCACCATCTCCCAGTCGCCCTCGTGCTTGTCGTTCCAGTCGTTGAAGACCCAGAAGAACCAGTACTGCAGAGCGAGCTGTCCCGGGTGGTCCGGATCTGTCGTCACCCGCGAGTAGACGGTCGGTGCGATGCCGGCGCCGACCTTCGCGAACCAGTGCTCGTAGTCGCAGCCCGGGTTCAGCGGATTCCCCGGAAGATCGAGATACCAGCCGGCCCCCTTGCCCGCCAGGTCTGCCGCCTGCGGCGCGACGACGCTCTCTCCCCCCGGCCCGCGCAGGGTCACGTCACGCTGCCCGATCACGGCTGAGACTGCGGTCGGTCGGTAGGGCTCGCCGTCACCGCACGCGACCGCCTGCTCCTGCACCACGACGAGAGGTGCGTACTTCTGAGCGAGAACGGCGGCCGCATCGCCCGCTGGATCGGCGTACGCCGGAGCCGCCAAGGCCGCGGACGCCCCCGCGACCAGGGCGGCGACGAGCACGGCCATCGAACGACGGAGCACAGAGGTCCTCACGATGGGTCCGGTCGAGCGGGCACCGGAAGTCTGCCGCAGCAGCCGCTCGCTCGCGGCAGGACGCGCTCGGGCCGCGATCAGCGGGTGATGCCGGCCCAGGACTCGCAGTGCCAGCTGCTGCCGTCGTAGGTAACCGACACCGTCTCGCAGTTGGCGAGGATGTGCTGAGACACGAACTCGGCATCGAGGTTGCCGCTCATCTCGGTGAGCGCCACGGCCATCACCCCGCCGTGCGACACCACCACGACGGTCTCACCTGGGTGCTCGGCCACGACCTTCTCGAGCGAGGCCCGCATGCGCGACGCGATCTCGTGGCCGGTCTCGCCACCTTCGAACCTCGCCGACAGGTCACCGTCGCGCCACCAGCGTCCGAAGACGTCGAGCGCGATCGGCCCGATGGTGTCGTCGTGGGCGCCTTCGTGCACCCCGACGTGCATCTCCTCCACACCCTCGAGCGTGGCGACCGCGAGCCCGAGCACCTCTCCGATCTCGACAGCCGTCTGCTGCGCACGCAACAGCGGCGAGGCATAGACGGCCGACGCGCCGCTGTCGGCCAGCGACCAACCGACGCCTCGCGCCTGGTCATGACCGAGGTCGGTCAACGGAAAGCCGGCACGGGCGCTCGTCCAGACACGCGCGACGTTGCCGACGCTCTGCCCGTGGCGCACCACGACGATCCGCGTCAGGCTCGATGGGCCGGTCCCCCGCTGCGTCATGCGGGCACGCCCACGAGTCGCGGAAGACCATGAGCCGCACGGACTTCGTCGAGCACCTGCGCCATGATCACGGTCGCGTCGTAGTCCTTGGGAGTGAACACCGCCGCGACACCTGCGGCGCGCAACGTCACCGCATCGACGTCGGGGATGATGCCGCCGACGACGACCGGCACGTCGCCCAGCCCGGCCGTACGCAGCCCCTCGAGCACCATCGGCACCAGCTCGAGATGCGATCCGGAGAGGATCGACAGGCCGACGACGTCGACGTCCTCCTCGACCGCGGCGGCCACGATCTGCGCGGGCGTCAGCCGGATCCCCTGGTAGACGACCTCGAAGCCGGCGTCGCGGGCGCGCACGGCGATCTGCTCGGCACCGTTGCTGTGCCCGTCGAGACCCGGCTTGCCGACGAGCATGCGCAGGTGCGCACCGATCTCGGCCCCGGTCGCAGCGACCGCGGCGCGCACCGTCGCGAGGTCGTCGCTCACCGGTCCGACGCCGATCGCACCCGAGACTCCGGTCGGGGCGCGATACTCCCCGAACACCTCGCGCAGGGCACCGGCCCACTCCCCGGTGGTCACACCGACCTTCGCGCACCGCAGTGTCGGGGGCACAAGGCTCGCGCTCGTCGCGGCCACGGCGCGGAGGTCGGCGAGCGCCGCCTCGACCGCGGCGTCGTCGCGGTCGGCCTGCCATGCGTGAAGCCGCGCGACCGCCTCGGCCTCGACGGCCGGGTCGACGGTCTGGACCGTCTCGATCCCCTCGGCAGTCAGCGGGCTCGGCGCAGTCGTGGTGAAGGCGTTGACGCCCACGACGACCTCGTCGCCGCTCTCGACCCGGGTACGTCGTGCCGCATGCGCCTCGACGAGGCGGCTCTTCATGTACCCGCTCTCGACGGCGGCGACAGCGCCGCCCATCTCCTGCACCCGGTCGATCTCCGCCTTCGCCCCCGCGACGAGGTCGGCAACCTTGGCCTCCACGACGACCGAGCCGGTGAAGAGGTCGTCGTAGTCGAGCAGGTCGCTCTCGAACGCGAGCACCTGCTGGATCCGCAGCGACCACTGCTGGTCCCAGGGCCTCGGGAGGCCGAGCGCCTCGTTCCAGGCCGGCAGCTGCACAGCACGTGCCCGGGCGTCCTTCGACAGCGTGACACCGAGCATCTCCAGCACGATGCGCTGCACGTTGTTCTCCGGCTGCGCCTCAGTGAGGCCGAGGGAGTTGACCTGGACGCCGTAGCGGAAGCGCCGCTGCTTGGCGTCGGTGATGCCGTAGCGCTCGCGCGTGACCTCGTCCCAGAGCGCGACGAACGCCCGCATCTTGCACATCTCCTCGACGAACCGCACGCCTGCGTTGACGAAGAACGAGATCCGCGCGACGACCTCGCCGAAGCGGTCGGCCGGCACCTGGTCCGAGTCTCGTACGGCGTCGAGCACGGCGATCGCCGTGCACATCGCGTAGGCGATCTCCTGCTCGGGCGTCGCGCCCGCCTCTTGCAGGTGATAGCTGCAGATGTTGATCGGGTTCCACTGCGGCACGTCGACGACGGTCCAGGCGATCATGTCGGTGATGAGCCGAAGGGACGGAGCGGGCGGGAATACGTAGGTCCCGCGGGAGAGGTACTCCTTGATGATGTCGTTCTGCGTCGTGCCCGTGAGCGACGTCAGCGGAGCGCCCTGCTCCTCGGCGACGGCGGTATACATCGCGAGCAGCCACATCGCCGTGGCGTTGATGGTCATCGAGGTGTTCATCGAACCGAGCGGGATGCCGTCGAAGAGCGCACGCATGTCGCCGAGGTGCGACACCGGCACGCCGACCTTGCCGACCTCACCACGTGCGAGCAGGTCGTCGGGGTCATAGCCCGTCTGGGTCGGCAGGTCGAAGGCGACAGAGAGCCCGGTCTGACCCTTCTCCAGGTTCGTGCGGTAGAGCTCGTTGGACGCGGTCGCCGAGCTGTGCCCGGCGTAAGTACGCATCATCCACGGTGTGTCGCGCATCGCGATCCTCCTCGTACGCGCCGGGTCACGAGTGGTCGTAGAAGCCGCGGCCGGTCTTGCGACCGAGGTCTCCAGCCGCGACCATGCGGCGCAACAGCTCCGGCGGCGCGAAGGTCTCGTCCTGGGTGTCGGTGTAGATGTTGCTCGCGGCGTTGAGCATGATGTCGACGCCGGTGAGGTCGATGGTCTCGAGCGGTCCCATCGCGTGACCGAAGCCGAGCCGGCAGGCGGTGTCGATGTCCTCGGCGCTGGCCACCCCGGACTCGAGCAGGCGCACGGCCTCCATCGCGAGCGCGCTGATAAGACGGGTGGTCACGAAGCCCGCGACATCGCGGTTGACCACCACCACCGTCTTGCCGACGCCTTCGCCGAATGCCGTCGCGACCGCGACCGCCGAGTCCGACGTCTTGTAGCCGCGCACCACCTCGCAGAGCTTCATCATCGGGACCGGCGAGAAGAAGTGCGTGCCGACCACCGACTCCGGGCGCTGGGTGGTCGCAGCGATCGAGGTGATCGGGATGGCGGAGGTGTTCGACGCGAGCACTGCGCCGGGCTTGCAGATCGCGTCGAGCGCGCGGAAGACCTCAGCCTTCACCTCGAGCTTCTCGAAGACCGCCTCGACGACCAGGTCTGCGCTCCCCACCGCCTCGAGCTCGGTGGTCGTCGTGATGCGGGCCAGTGCCGCCTCGGCGTCGTCGGACGTCATCCGACCACGGTCGACGAACTTGGCGTACGACGACCGGATCGTGGTGAGGCCGCGCTCGAGCGCCTCGGGCGTGACGTCGCGCAGCACGATGTCGTAGCCCGCTGCAGCGGCGACCTGGGCGATGCCCGCGCCCATGAGCCCGGCACCGATGACCGCCACCTGGGTGACTGTGGGCCCGTCTACCTCAGATCCGCCGACCTCAGGTGCGTCGACCTCGGATCCCTCGACTGCAGCCACTGAGTCCTCCTCGTCCCGGCCGTCACCGCGGTGTCGGTGCGCCCGTCTCGGACTCTAAACCGGCAGCCTCCCGCACTTCTGGTCGGGGCGACGCCCCGCAACCCGGCCACCCGGTTCACGAGTTACTGCCCGGATCCCTGGTTCCGGGCGTTGAAACCGACGATACGGGCAGTAACTCGAGCCCTCCCCCTCGTGGCGTGCTCCTGGTTGACACGGTGCGGTGCGGCCGGGGTAGCCCTCGGACGCGAACGGGTCGAGCATGGCTCCGTGCAGTTCACCAGCGCCTCGTTCCTCGTGGGGCCCCTCATCGCCTTCGGCGTCGTCGGCATCCTGGTGCTGCTGCTGCGCTGGACCTTCAGCCGCGGCGGCTCGCTGGTCGCGCGTCCGGCGAAGTCAGGCCGGGTCGACGAGTACGGCCTGCTCGTCTCCGTCGCGGCACCGAGCAACTACATCGAGGCCGAGATGGTCCGCCAGCGCCTCGAGGACCACCAGATCCGCGCCACCCTGGCCCAGACCCTCGCCGGTCCGAGAGTCATGGTCTTCGAGAAGGACGAAGCACGAGCGAGAGCCCTGGTCGCCAAGCCCCACTGACCCGACCCCACCAGGACCCGCGATTCTGGCGCAGCTGCTGAGCGACCGTCTTCAGCGGCCGCTGCCCCAGCATCGCGGGTCCGTTCCGGGGGTCGGCGGCTAGGTGAGGTGGTTGACGTCGATCCGAGTGACGTCGGCGCCGAGGGTGCCGAGGTCGTCGATGAAGCCTTCGTAGCCGCGGTCGACGTGGTGCGGCTCGTAGACGGTGGTCACGCCTTCGGCGACGAGACCGGCGAGAACCAGGCCGGCGCCCGCGCGGATGTCGGCGGCCTCGACCGGCGCGCCCGACAGCGACTCCTTGCCGCGGACGAGTGCATGGTGCCCGTCGGTGCGTACGTCGGCTCCCAGTCGCACCATCTCGTTGACGAAGCGGAAGCGCGCCTCGAAGAGGTTCTCGGTCACCATCGCCGCACCGCGCGCGATGGAGTTGAGCGCGATGAACTGCGGCTGCAGGTCCGTCGGGAACCCGGGATAGGGCAGCGTCACGATGTCGACCGCGCGCGGGCGGTCGTTGTTGCGCACCCGGAACCCGTCGTCGAGGACCTCGACCACCGAGCCCGAGGTGACCAGCTTGTCGAGAGCGATGTCGAGGTGGTCGGCGCGCGCGTTGCGGATGGTGACGTCGCCCCGAGTCATCGCCGCAGCCACCGCCCAGGTGCCCGCGACCAGCCGGTCCGGCACGGTCGTGTGCGTGACGGGCGACAGCGAGTCGACGCCGCGGATCTCCAGGGTCGAGGTGCCCACGCCGTCGATCGTGGCGCCCATCGCGGTGAGCATCGCGCAGATGTCGACGATCTCCGGCTCGCGCGCTGCGTTGTCGATCACCGTGACCCCGTCGGCGAGGACCGCGGCCATGAGCAGGTTCTCGGTGGCGCCGACGCTCGGGAAGTCGAGCCACACGCTCGCCCCGTGCAGGCGCTTGTCGCGAGTCGCGATGAGGAAGCCGTGCTCGCTGCGCACGGTCGCGCCGAGCTTCTCCAGCCCCGCCACGTGCATGTCGAGCCCGCGGCTGCCGATGTTGTCCCCACCGGGGAGCGCGACATCGGCCTCGCCGCACCGGGCCAGGAGAGGCCCGAGCACGTTGATGGAGGCGCGCAGCCGGCGTACGAGGTCGTAGTCGGCCTTGTGCGAGGGCACCGCCGGGACGTCGATCGACACCGACCGGCCCGAGGTGTCGCGCACGACGTCGCAGCCGAGGCGGCGCAGCAGCTCCGCCATGTACTCGACGTCGAGGATGTCGGGGACCTCGTGGAGCACGGTCGTGCCTTCGGCCAGCAACGAGGCGGCCATCAGCTTGAGCACGCTGTTCTTCGCGCCCGTGACCCGCACCTCGCCGGCCAGCCGGGCGCCGCCCACGATCCGAAAGGCCTCCACGCCAGCGAGGATAGGCGACACCGCGAGGTGCTCCGTGCCACGACGTTCCTCCCTGCGGGTGCCTCAGCCCGACGGTGAGGGTGCCCTTGCCGCGCCGGAGCGGCGGGGAGCGGGAGGCCCTAGGCTCAGTCCATGGTCAACCTCACCCGCATCTACACCCGCACCGGCGACGACGGCACCACAGCGCTGGGCGACATGTCGCGAGTGGGCAAGAACGACCTGCGGCTGCAGGCCTACGCCGACACCGACGAGGCCAACTCCTCCCTCGGCGTCGCGATCGCCCTCGGCGACCTCTCGGAGGACGTCGTGAGCCTGCTCACGCGCATCCAGAACGACCTCTTCGACGTCGGCGCCGACCTGTGCACGCCGATCGTCCCTGACCCTGCCTACCCCCCGCTGCGCGTCCAGCAGCAGTACGTCGATGCCCTCGAGGCCGCGTGCGACCGCTACAACGACGTGCTCGAGCCGCTGCGCTCCTTCGTGCTCCCCGGTGGGGCCGCAGGCTCAGCGCTGCTGCACGTCTCGCGCACCGTCGTACGCCGCGCGGAGCGCTCCACCTGGGCCGCCCTCGAGACCTTCGGCGAGACCATGAACCCGCTCACCGCGACCTACCTCAACCGGCTGAGCGACCTGCTGTTCATCCTCAGCCGGCACGCCAACATCTCCGCCGGCGGCGACGTCCTCTGGGTCCCCGGCGCCAACCGCGCCTGAGCCCACGGCCGGCGTCGGCCCTGTGCCCGGGTCAGGCGAGGTGCGCCATGGAGGCGACGACAGCCCGGTTGTCGGCGAGCACCACGTCGACGGGTACGTCGTACTCGATCGTCACCACCAGCCCGGTCCCCGACCGGACCCAGCCGCACTCCACCATCGGGACGTCGAGTGCAGCAGGCGTCGACCGCACGCACACCGTCTTGCCGCCGTTGGCCTCGGTGAACGATTGGCTGGTCGCCCCGCCCGAGGCCTTGCTGAGCCCGCGGGCCATCCCCGTGGCGAAGGCGTTCTGGTCGAACGGTGTGGTCACCCGCATCCAGACGAGCACGACGTAGCCGGTGCCCCTGACCGGAGCCGACCGGCCGCCCGGACCGTAGATCTCCAGGCGCGACGGGCCGGAGCCCGGCAGCCCCGCGAAGGCGTTGGTGATGAGCGGCGTCATCTGAGCACGTGCGGCGACCGACGCCGGGGTCGATGCCACGGTTCGACCCACGACGGTGACGGGTGCGGAGTCCGCGAGCGCGAGCGGGGGGCCGCTCGCCAGGTTCCGCGACTCGCCCAGCCGGACGAGCCCGGCGATCGCCCCGAGCACGACGAGGCCCGCCAGCACGGCTGCGCCGATGACGAGCCCGAGCTTGCGCGTCGACCACCCCGGCGACGCCGTCGGCCGGTAGCCGTGCGCCCCATAGCCAGGCGTCTCGTGTCCCTGAGTGACAGAGCCCTGCGTCCCAGAGCCTTGCGTCCCAGAGCCCTGGTGCGGCGCCCACCCACCAGGCACCACGGTGTACTGATCAGCTGCAGCCGCGACCGAAGGGTCAGCCGGCCAGGAGGCTCCTTCGCCGTACGGCGATGCCTGCGCGACTTGTGCCACGGGCGCAACAGCGGCGATCGGAGCCGGAGCCGTGTGCTGCGTCCACTGCGCGCCGTCGAAGTACCTGACCTGCCCCGGCACGTGCGGGTCGTCGTACCACGCAGCCGGAACCCCCGTCACCGTCATGCCTGACCCCCGTACGTCGTCTCCGCGAGGGTCGACCCGACCCCCCGTCGCACTGTGCGCATCGGCATCCGCCAGGCGACACCTGAGGGGACGACGCACGCGACCTGGCCCCCGTCGCGTCGTCAGCCCCGACCCGCCGACCCAGCACAGCCAGCGACCGCCGCTCGGGGTCACCGCAGGCGCGGTTCGGCGCAGCGCAGCTCAGATCAGCGGAGTGCCTTACCACCGAGCACGGCCATCTCGACGGCCACGGCCGAGAGCATCTCCTGCCACTCGTGAGGCGGCATCGCCGGAAGGGTGTCGGTCCAGTCCGCGAGCGACGAGCCCCGAAGCTGCAGGAGCCCCTCAGGCCGGGCGAAGAACCACAGGTGCAGGTGCGCACCACCGTCGCCCCACCGGTTCACGTGAACTCGTCCGACGCCGCCGAGCGACGTCAGCGCCATCTCGAGCCGCCAGATCCGCTGGCCCATCTCCCCCGACAGCAGCAGCCCGAGGTTGCCCAGATCGACGTGCTTGCGCGGGCTCAGGAACACGATCGGGATCGCGCTCTGCTCAGGGGCGGTGATCTTCCAGCGCTCGTCAGCCCAGACCGCCTGGGCCACCCCAGACTCGCACGAGTCACAGGGCTTCCCGCCCTCACCCGTACGCGCCGGCTCAGGCAGCTCGGGCTCCTCGAGCGCCTTGACCCGCATCTCCCCCTCGAAGGGAAAGATCTCCCACGACGCGACGTCCGGCAGCGCCAGCCGCCCGTCCGCGCCCTCCGCGTCCCGTACCCGACGTAGCAACGCAGCATTCCGAGGATGCACCAGCTCAGCCATACCCCGACCCTAGAAGCCCCAGCAACCCAGCGCTCCCACTTCCCCGAGCACATGTGCCAGCCACGCGCCTGTGGACACTCGATGCAGTGATGGGTCAGATTGTTGCGCCCTATGCAACGAAGGCCACCTTCATCGCATCCGCCCACGCGACAGAAGCACGAGAGCGCACAGGAGGAAACTGGCTGGGACGTCACCCACGGAGGCGAAGCCGCGCACGGCAAGGGTTCCCCCGAAGAGGGAGCCCGCAGCCGCGCGCACACCACAAGCCCCGCGTACAACCACCCACCCAGGAGGGCGGCGGGACCCGCAGACCGTTCCGGCGTCCTTCTCTGCCCTCAGCCGGAAAGGTCTGCGGGTTGCGGCGCCCCGCCACAAAGACGGCCCGCCACAACGAGCGAAGCCGGACCCACAAGGAGTCCGGCCCAGCTCGTCGAAGATCGTGAATCCGGGACAGAAAGCGCAGCTGACCTGCGTTGATCATCCCTAGGGGAAGAACCAGTGAGTCAGCCGCCGACGCGGTGGCCGCCGGCGGTGTCGGAGGCGTGCGCCGAGTGCTGGTCGGCGAGAGCGACCTTGAGACGGGTCTCCGCGCGCATGATGGCCGCCAGCTCGTCCGGAGTCTCGTCGCCGGCCGCCTTGGCACGCTCGAGAGCGAGACGCGCGCGCTCGACGTCGATCTCGCCACCCATCTCGGCGCTCTCGGCCAGGATCGACACGTGGTCGCTGTCGACCGAGAAGAAGCCGCCGTGCACCGCCACCGAGATGACGTTGCCCTCGGTCGTGGTGATCCGGACCGGTGAGTCCGCGAGCAGAGCCAGGACCGGCTCGTGCTGCGGCAGGATGCCGATCTCGCCGTCGAGCGTCTTCGCGACGACCATCGACGCCGTGCCCGACCAGATCTTGCGGTCGACCGCGACAAGGCTGACGTTGAGCTCGCCCATGATCAGCCGGCCAGCTTCGCGGCGTTCCGCTCGACGTCCTCGACGCCGCCGCAGAGGAAGAAGGCCTGCTCGGGCAGGTGGTCGTACTCACCCTCGCAGAGTGCCTTGAACGATGAGATGGTCTCCTCCACCGGCACGAACGAGCCGGCCTGGCCGGTGAACTGCTCGGCCACGAAGAGGTTCTGCGACAGGAAGCGCTGGATCCGGCGAGCACGTCCGACGAGGATCTTGTCCTCCTCGGAGAGCTCGTCGATGCCGAGGATCGCGATGATGTCCTGGAGGTCCTTGTAGCGCTGGAGGATCTCCTTGACGCGGGCCGCGACGTGGTAGTGCTCCTCGCCGATGTAGCGGGGGTCAAGGATGCGCGAGGTCGAGTCGAGCGGGTCGACCGCAGGGTAGATGCCGAGCTCGGAGATCGGGCGCGACAGCGTCGTCGTCGCGTCGAGGTGCGCGAAGGTCGTCGCCGGGGCCGGGTCGGTGAGGTCGTCGGCCGGGACGTAGATCGCCTGGAGCGACGTGATCGAGTGACCACGCGTCGAGGTGATGCGCTCCTGCAGCTGACCCATCTCGTCGGCCAGCGTGGGCTGGTAGCCCACAGCCGAGGGCATGCGGCCGAGCAGCGTGGAGACCTCGGAGCCGGCCTGGGTGAAGCGGAAGATGTTGTCGATGAAGAGCAGCACGTCCTGCTTCTGCACGTCGCGGAAGTACTCCGCCATCGTGAGCGCCGA
>JANMBJ010000333.1:0-2298 GCA_031360335.1 Candidatus Nanopelagicales bacterium | reverse complement strand
GACGGTGCGCAAGGTCGAGCACGGCGGGTCGGCGGTGGCGATCGGCACGGCGTTCGACCTTGCCGCCTTGGTCGGGGTCGAGCTGTTCGGCGCCTCGCCGGGTGACCTGCCGCGGCTGATACGCCGCGGCGAGGAACGGCTCGCGGTGCTGCCGTCCCGAGTCCGGGAGCGCGCGGGCCTCGAGCTCGACGATGAGTTCTGATGCCAGCTTCCACGACGCCCGACCGCGCCTACGTATGGATCTGGCTGCCTGGCGCGACGGACCCGGTGGTCGCCGGCGTCGTACGTCAGAACGGTGATCTTCTGGTCTACAACTACGCCGCCAGCTATCTGGCGCGTCCAGATGCGATCTCGCTCTATGCGCCGGAGCTGCCGTTGCAGCGTGGTTTCCTGCCCCCGCTCGATGGGCTGGCCGTCGCTGGCTGCATCCGTGACGCTGCCCCCGATGCCTGGGGTCAGCGAGTTATCCTGGCCCGTCACGCCGGGCGAGGCACGCTCACGGCCGATACCGGCGACCTGCCACTGTTGACCTACCTGCTCGAGTCCGGCAGTGACCGTTTCGGTGCCGTGGACTTCCAGACCAGCCCCACGGCGTACATCCCCCGCATCACCACCGCCTCGCTAGCGACGATGCAGGCTGCGACCGAGGACTTCCTCGCCGGCGAACCACTGCCAGTGGACTTGGAGGACGCACTGCTGCGAGGTACGTCCATCGGTGGCGCTCGACCGAAGGTCCTGCTGCGGGAGACGTCGCCCGGTCAGCTGCCCCGTGAGCTCATCGCGAAGCTGTCGGTTGCTTCCGACCCGTGGCCGGTGGTCAAGGCGGAGGCCGTTGCCATGGACCTGGCCCGCCGCGTCGGCTTGCGCGTCGCGGCGACCGAGCTGATCGAGAGTCTCGGCCGGGACGTGCTGCTCGTGGAGCGATTCGACCGACCAGGCACCACCGGCTCGCTCCCTGGCGCGGTCGGTCAGCGCACCCCCGTGGTGTCAGCGCTGACCATCCTCGGCCTCGACGAGATGCACGGTCGCTACGCCACCTATCACGGCCTGGCCGACATCATCCGAGCACGGTTCACCGACCCGGCGGCCACGTTGCGCGAGCTGTTCGGCCGGATCGTGTTCAACATCGCGGTCAGCAACACCGACGACCACGCGCGAAACCACGCCGCCTTCTGGGACGGGGCGATGCTGAGCCTGACGCCGGCGTATGACCTGAGCCCGCAGATGCGCAGTGGCGATTCGGCGCAGCAAGCGATGGAGATCGCCCGAGACGGGCGCCGGATGTCGCGGATGGCGTTGTGTGTCGAGGCGAGCGAGGTGTTCCTGCTGAGCCACGAGGAGGCGCGCACGATTATCAGCGAGCAGGTCGACGTCATCGAGTCGCAGTGGCTCGATGCAGCCGACGCCGCCCGGCTGACCCGCGCCGACAGGGATCTGCTGTGGCGCACGCTCATTCTCAACCCGGCTATCGACCACGAGCCCTGAGCACGCTCCTGAGCCGACTGCTGCTCACGGATGTCAGACCCGGTCTGTAGCGTCCTAGGAGTAGAGACCCAGGGGGACGCATGTTTCTGCTCGACAGCACGGTGGTCTACAGCGCGACCGACCTCGCCAACGCCGCGACGTGCGAGTTCGCGACGCTGCGCGCGCTCGATGTGAAGCTCGGGCTGGCCACGGCGGTGGTCGTGGCAGACGCGATGCTGAGCCGCACCGCGGAGCTCGGCGACGCGCACGAGCTGCGAGTGCTCGCCGGCTACGTGACTGCCTACGGCACGCACGTCGACGGCATCCCCGGTGGCGTCGTCGAGATCGACGCGCGTCACCGCTATGACGAGGTCACGCTGCGCGCGAAGTGCGACGAGACGCTGGCTGCTCTTCGTTCTGGTGCGGACGTGGTCTTCCAGGGCTCGTTCTTCGACGGCCGGTTCCACGGCCGCTCGGACTTCCTCGTCCGCATCGACCACTCCTACGCCGTCTATGACACCAAGCTGGCAAAGCACGCGAAGATCACGGCGCTGCTTCAGCTCGCTGCCTACGCCGATCAGCTGCAGCGCCACGGGATCCCGGTGCACAGTGACGTCACGCTGATCCTCGGTGACGGAGCAGAGTCGGTGCACGCGGTCGATGAGCTGATCCCGGTCTATCTCGAGCGGCGCGCCCGCCTCGAGCAGATCCTCGACGACCACTCCAGCTCACCCGATCCGGTCGCCTGGAACGATCCGCGCTACCTCGCGTGCGGCCGCTGCGACGTGTGCGCCGCTGAGGTCGATGCCCATCGCGACCTCCTGCTGGTGGCCA
>JANMBJ010000246.1:0-11110 GCA_031360335.1 Candidatus Nanopelagicales bacterium | reverse complement strand
CAGGAGCAGCATCGACGCGACGAGCAGCGAGACGGAGACGAGGCTCCACGCGATCACGCTGGCGAGATACGGCAGCGCCGCGAAGGGCAAGAAGAGCAGCGCGGCGATCGGCGGACCGACGAACCACGACACCTCCGGTGCCCCACCGCTGACCGGGAGCTGCAGCTCGTGCTGGATCCCGCTGTCGTAGAGCACGTCGGTGCGACCGTCGAGGAGGAGCCGACCGCCGGTCCAGTGTGCGAGGTAGTCCGGCGCCAACGTCGTGCCGACCAGTGTCTGCGGATAGTGGCCGAGCACGATGTTGAGCACTGCCGAGACGAGCCCGACGACGACGATGATCCCCGCGCCGACGGCGACGCTACGACGGGTCAGCAGCGCATCGATGCGCTGCGCCAGTGCGTGCATCCCCTGCTCCGGATCATCAGGCGGGCAGCGACGCGGACTCGGTGACGTCGACGTCACCGGGCTCGCGCTCGCCGTCATGGAGGTCGCGCAGGCGCTGGCCGATCACGGTGGTCACGCCGTCGCCCCGCATCGAGACGCCGTAGAGCGCGTCGGCGATCTCCATGGTGCGCTTCTGGTGGGTGATGACCAGGAGCTGGGAGTCCTCACGGAGCTCCTCCATGATCGACAGCAGTCGCTGCAGGTTGACATCGTCGAGCGCCGCCTCGACCTCGTCCATGATGTAGAACGGGCTCGGTCGAGCCTTGAACAGCGCGACGAGGAACGCCACCGCCGTCAGTGACCGCTCGCCACCGGAGAGCAGCGAGAGCCGCTTCACCTTCTTGCCGGGCGGGCGCGCCTCGACCTCGATGCCAGTGTTGAGCATGTCGCTGGGGTCGGTGAGGATCAGGCGGCCCTCGCCGCCGGGGAAGAGCCGCGCGAAGATCCGCTCGAACTCGCGCTCGGTGTCGGCGTAGGCCTCGGCGAACACCTGCTGCACGCGCTCGTCGACGTCGGAGATGATCGACAGCAGCTCGTCGCGCGAGCGTTTGAGGTCGTCGAGCTGCTCGTTGAGGAAGCGGTGCCGCTCCTCGAGCGCCGAGAACTCCTCGAGAGCCAGGGGATTGACCTTCCCCAGCAGCGCCAACGACTTCTCGGCCCCGCGCAACCGCTTCTCCTGCTCGGCGCGGACGTACGGATAGGGCTCCGGCTCGGGCTCGTCCGGGTCGACCTCGTCGCCCGGCGCGACACCGGACGGCGGCACCTCGACGTCGGGGCCGTACTCGAGCTCGAGGGACTCGGCATCGACACCGAAGTCCTCCATCGCCTTGACCTCGAGCGCCTCGATGCGCAGCCGCTGCTCGGCTCTCGCCATCTCGTCGCGGTGCACCGAGGAGGTGAGCGCCTCGAGCTCGGTCTGCAGCTCGCGGGTGCGACCCCGCAGTCCGAGGAGCTCGCCCTCGCGGACCGTGCGTGCCTGCTCCGCCGCGTCGCGCTCGCTGGACGCGATGGCCAGCGACACCTCGAGACGGGCGAGTGTCGCGTGCGCTCCGATCTGCACGGCGGCGGCAACCGCAGACGCCCGGGCTCGGGCCTCGCGACGCGCGGCGGAGGCGGCTCGCGCGCTGCGCTCCGCGACGGCGGCGTGCTCGAGCTGCTCGGCACGTCCGGCGAGGGCGCGGGCGCGCTCCTCTCCGGTGCGGACAGCGAGGCGCGCGTCGACCTCGGCCTGCCGCGACATCATCGCGACCTCGGCCAGTCGCTCGCGCTCAGCCGTCGACGGCTCGCCCTCGTCGGGTGCCTCCTGCGCCGCCACGAGGCGGGCGGAGAGCTCGTCGTAGGTGCTCTGGTCGGCGTCGCGCGCTGCGCTCGCGGCCGTGATGCCGGCAGCGATGCGCTCGGCCTCACCTGCTGCCGCTCGGGCGGCAGATCCGAGCTGTCCGAGCTGTTCGGCGACGGCCGCCATGCGCGCGTCGGACTCGTGCAGCCGGGAGAGCGCCGCCTCGACCCGCTGCTGCGCCGACGTGAGGGACTCACCCGCGCTGCCGAGCTCGAACCGCACGCGCTCGCACCGGTGGACGACGGCGGTGAGCTGCTCTCGTGCCACGTCGACCGCGGCCTGGACCTCGAGCAGCGACGGCGAGGTCGCCGACCCACCGAGCACCACACCGGCAGAGACGAGGTCACCGGCGCGGGTGACGGCCACAACGTCGCCCGACGCAGCGAGCGACCGCGCCGCAGCAAGGTCCTCGACGACCGCGACGCGTGACAGAGCCACGTCGACGGATCCCCGCAGGGAGTCAGGGGTGCGCACGAGGTCCACGGCCCAGCGGGCACCGGAGGGCAGCGGCGGCCAGGAGCCGCGATCGGGTGAGGCGGCGCCACTGACGAGCATCGAGGCACGACCGGCGTCGTCGGTCTTGAGCAAGGACAGGGCGTCGACCGCGTGGTCGACGGACCCGACCGCGACGGCGTCGGCCAAGGGGCCCAGGGCGGCAGACACGGCCGCCTCGTAGCCCGGCTCGACGTGGACGAGGGCGGCGACCGTGCCCAGGACACCGGAGAGGCGCTCGCCGGCGGCGAGCAGCGCCGCCCCGCCGTCCTTGCGTGCGAGACCGAGCTCGAGCGCTTCGACGCGAGCGGTGAGCGCGTGACGCTCCCGCTCAGCCTCCTGCTCCTCGAGGCGCAGCGCCTGCACCCTGCTCTCGGCGTCGGCAAGGGTCGTGGCAGCGATCTCGTGCTCCTCGTCGAGCCCGACCTCTCCCTCGTCGAGGCCGGCGACCTGGGTCTCGATGGCCTGGAAGTCAGCGGTGGCCCTGTCGGCGCGAGCCCGGGCGTCGGCGTGCTGGGCGCTCAGGCGCTCGACCTCGGCGGCCCGTGCCTCGAGCCGCGAGGTCGCTGCGTTGACCTGGCCGGTGAGGCGTACGAGACCTTCGCGACGGTCCGACGCCGCACGCACGAGCGCGACGAGGCGTCGTTCCTCGCCGGCGTGATCGGCTTCGGACTGGCCACGGGTCGTGACGGCGGCGGCGAGCACCTCGCGATCTGCTGCGACCTGCCGGGCGAGCTCGGCCTCCTGCTCGCGCACGTCACGTGCCTCGTTCTCGAGCTCGTCTGGCTCACGGCCTCGGCGGTCGTCCTCGGGCTCGGGCTGCAGGTGGCGCACCCGCTCGCCGGCGAGGTCGGCGGTGCTGCGCACCCGCTCGCGCAGGCTCGAGAGGCGATACCACGTCTCCTGGGCCCGGTTGAGAGTCGGCGCCTCGTCGGCGATCTCGGCCTCGAGCACGGCTTCGCGCGCGGTCGCGCCGGCGAGCTCGGCCTCGACCTCCGCACGACGCTCACGCAGCGCGGTCTCGTCGGCGACCTCCTGCTGCGCAGCGCCGCGGAGGGTCACGAGGTCATCAGCGAGCAAGCGCAGTCGTGAGTCGCGCAGGTCGGCCTGGATCACCGCGGCGCGACGAGCCACCTCCGCCTGCTTGCCCAGCGGCTTGAGCTGGCGGCGCAGCTCGCTCGTGAGGTCCTGCAGGCGGGTGAGGTTGGCCTGCATCGAGTCGAGCTTGCGGAGCGCCTTCTCCTTGCGCTTGCGGTGCTTGAGGACACCGGCAGCCTCCTCGACAAACCCGCGCCGCTCTTCCGGCGAGGCGGTGAGGATGTCGTCGAGCTTTCCCTGGCCGACGATGACGTGCATCTCGCGCCCGATGCCGGAGTCCGACAGCAGCTCCTGGACGTCGAGGAGGCGGCAGGGAGTGCCGTTGATGGCGTACTCGGACCCACCGTTGCGGAACATCGTCCGCGAGATCGTGACCTCGGAGTACTCGATGGGGAGCACGCCGTCATGATTGTCGATCGTGAGGAGCACCTCGGCGCGACCGAGCGGCGGGCGCCCGGCCGTGCCGGCGAAGATGACGTCTTCCATCTTGCCGCCGCGCAGGCTCTTGGCACCCTGCTCGCCCATGACCCAGGCGATAGCGTCGACGACGTTGGACTTGCCGGAGCCGTTAGGCCCGACGACGCAGGTGATGCCCGGCTCGAAGTGCAGCGTCGTGGACGACGCGAAGGACTTGAAACCGCGCAGGGTGAGGCTCTTGAGATGCAAGAGAAAGGCTCCAGGCGCGTGGCGTCAACGGGTCAGGGGATCGAGCGTCCTGGGAAGGAGCCCCACCCTACCCTCGCCGCACCGGGACACGGCAGACACACCACGCCCCGCGACCGTGCGGTTGCGTCCGACCGACGTCGATCGCGGACGTCGATCGGTCCGGCGTAGGTCGATCAGGTGAGGGCGGGCTCGGCCGAGCCGAGCTCGCGCAGGGCGACATCGAGGTCGGTCTCACGCAGCGCGACGATCTCGACCGGGACGGCCAGGTCGGCCTCGTAGGCCATGACCTGCTCCTCGAGCTCACGGACCCGGCGGCGCAGCCGCGCCACCTCCGACACGAGTTGGGCGTCGGCGCCGCCCAGATAGCCGTAGATCGCCTTCGACATCGGGTCTCCTTTGACGCGTGTCTCGTTCAGCGCCTGCTCGGGCGCACGACGGGTACGCCGTCACCGGCGTGAGTTCACAGGTGGTGCAGCCGGCCGCGCGTGGTGGGCGGCCCGTGCACCCAGGGTGACAGCGCCCGCGCGCGAGCGTCAACCCGCCAGCCCCACCCCGTACATCACACAGCCCAGCCTCACCTCACCTCTCCCACCGCCGCCCAGCCCCCTCCCCCACCCGAGTCTGGGTGTGAGGGGTGGGGGCTAGCGCTCGACGAAGCCCTCGGGGGCCCGTGGGTGGGACCACTGCTCGACGACGAGGTGCACGTGGCCGGGGGTCGCGGTGGATCGCAGGGCGGCGAGCAGCGCCTCGCACGCCGGCCGGGGTCCCTCGGCGACCACCTCGACCCGGCCGTCGTCGAGGTTGAGCGCCCAGCCGGACAGGCCCAGCTCGAGCGCCCGCGACCGGGTCCACCACCGGAAGCCCACCCCCTGCACCCGGCCGCGCACCCAGGCAGTCAGCCGTACCTGCTCAGCGGCGTCGCCCCTCGACGGGGAGCCGGAGCCTGCACTGCCCCCAGGCAGGGCAGCGGCCCGCGACTGTCCCTGGGGCAGGTCCTGGCTCACCGGTGGGCGTTCCTCGGGGTTCGCTGGCACCGGGGGCAGCGGTAGGACGACCGGTTCATGAATGCCTCGCGCACGATCGGGCGTCCGCACCTCGGGCACGGCCGGTCGGCCTGGCCATAGGCAGCGAGCGAGCGGTCGAAGTAGCCCGACTCCCCGTTGACGTTGACGTAGAGGGCGTCGAACGACGTGCCGCCCTCAGCGAGCGCCGAGGTCATGACGTCGCGGGCGTGTCCCAGCAGCTCCCGTGCCCGGGCGGGGGCGATCGACTCGGTGGGCGCGGCCCAGTGCAGCCGGGCCCGCCACAGCGCCTCGTCGGCGTAGATGTTGCCGATGCCCGAGGCGAGAGCCTGGTCGAGCAGGGCCCGCTTGAGTCCGGTCTGCTTGCGGCGCAGCCGACGTATCCACGCATCGTCGTCGAACCTGGGATCGAGGGGGTCTCGGGCGATGTGGGCGACGGAGGCGGGCACCGCTCCCCCGGCGTCGTCGTCGACGAGGGGGTCGAGGGCGAGGCCGCCGACGGTCCGCGGGTCGACGAAGCGCAGCTCACGGCCGCCGTCGGTGAACACCAGCCGGGCACGCAGGTGGGTCTCGTCGGGTGTCTCGGCGGGCTGCACGAGCAGCTGACCGCTCATGCCCAGGTGCGCGACAAGGGCACTGTCGCGTCCGTCGAGCGGGAGCCAGAGGTACTTGCCGCGACGGCTTGCTGCCGTGACCGTGCGCCCCCGAAGTCGCTGAGCGAGGTCGGCGCCGCCGGCCCCGTGGCGACGGGCAGCACGCGGGTGCAGCACCTCGGCATGCTCGACCGTGCGCCCGGCGACCCAGCGGTCCAGGCCTCGGCGGACGACCTCGACCTCGGGCAGCTCGGGCACTAGTGGGCGGCCGACGCCGCGGCGTCGCCAGAGAGGTCTGTCACCACCTGCAGCTCGGCGTACGCCGTGGCGGCCGCCTGCTGCTCGGCCTCCTTCTTGCTGTGGCCCCGACCATCGCCGTAGAGCTCCTGACCGACCCGGACCCTGGCCCGGAAGGACTTCTGGTGGTCGGGGCCGCTCTCCTCGACGACGTACTCCGGGACGCCGAACGACGCGGCGGCACAGAGCTCCTGCAGGCTCGTCTTCCAGTCGAGGCCGGCACCGAGTCCGGCCGACTCGGCGATGAGCGGGTCGAAGAGGCGGTGCACGAGCTCGGTCGCCACCCCGAGACCACGATCGAGATAGACGGCGCCGATGACGGCCTCGACCGTGTCGGCCACGATCGAGGACTTGTCGCGCCCGCCGGTCGTCTCCTCACCGCGGCCGAGCAGGAGGTGCTCGCCGAGGCGCAGACCGCGACCGATGCCGGCCAGGGCCTTGGCGTTGACGACCGCCGCGCGCAGCTTCGCCAGCTGCCCCTCCTGCAGGTCGGGGTGCGTGCGGTAGAGCGTGTCGGTGACCACCAGGCCGAGCACCGAGTCGCCGAGGAACTCCAGACGCTCGTTGGTCGGGAGGCCACCGTTCTCGTAGGCGAAGGACCGGTGGGTAAGGGCCCGCTGGAAGAGGGCGGGCTCGACCTCGACCTCGATCCGTGCCATCAGCGTCGCCATGGGGGGCCGCGAGGGGTCGAGCAGGATGACACCGCCATCGGAGGGGACGGTCATCGCGCGTCCACGGTCCGAAGTCCCGCGGCCAGCTCGCCGAGCGTGGTCGCGGTGCGCATCGCCTCGTCGTCGACCTCGACCGGACTGCCCTGGTCCGAGGCGAACGAGGAGACGACGTCGGCCCACTGGATCCGGGCGATCGCGTCGGCCCCCAGGTCGACGAGCGGGCTGTCGGCCCGCAGCTCGTCGGCCTCGAGGTCGAGCACGACAGCCAGTGCCTGTGCAGCGAGCGCGGTATGGCGGGCGTCGGCCGGCGGTGCCGGATCGGTCGGGCTGGAGGTCATAACCCTCACGCTAACCCGTCGTGCCGCAGCGCGACTGCCGAGGTTGCCGTCCCGAGGCCGAGGATGGGTGGGAGTGGCTGGACAGCACGCGAGACCCGACCGCGCGGGCGGTCGGGTCTCGCGTGGGCGGTGCAGGGACCGGGTCGGGCGGCGCTGCGCCGGGTGGGACGCTGTGCCCGGACGCGGGCTCAGACGTCGATGACCTGGCGACCGTTGTACTCGCCGTCGGCGTCCACGCGGTGCGGGATCACGTACTCGACGCGGCCGTTACGCACGACCTTGTTGATCTGGGGCAGCTTGGCCTTCCACTGCGAACGGCGGTGGCGGGTGTTGCTGCGCGAGGTCTTCCGCTTGGGGACGGCCATGGCCTGTCAGCCCTCTTCCTTGTCAATGCCGGTGTCGGTCTGGTCGATCGTTCCTCGTGAGGACTCCAGTGCTCCGCCGAGGGCGGCCCACCGAGGGTCGATCACGTCGTGCTGGTGCGCAGGGTCGTCCTCGAGACGGAGCCCGCACTGCGGGCAGAGTCCCGGACAGTCGTCCCGGCACACCGGTGCGAGCGGCAGTTCGAGCACCACCGCGTCGCGCAGCACTGGCTCGAGATCGAGATGCTCCTCGATCACGAAGCGCTGGTCGTCATCCTGGTCGTCCTGCTCCGTGCGCACCACCGGGCGACCACGAGAGTCGGTCTCCTCGTAGACGTACAGCTCCTGGAGGTCGACCTCCAGCTCGTCGGAGATCGGATCCAGGCAGCGGCTGCACTCACCGATGAGCTGCACCAGCGCCGTTCCCGACACCAGCACACCGTCGATCACCGACTCGAGCCGCACATCCAGCTCGATCTCGGATCCCTCCGGGACGCCGATCGACATGATCCCGATCTCCGCCGGAGCCGGCACCGAGAGGGAGATCTCCTGCATCGACCCCGCACGTCGTCCCAGCTCCCGCGTGTCGATCACGAGAGGGGAACGGGGGTCGATCCTGTTCAGGAGATGCCTTCCAGAGCCGGGCACGATGGAGCACGGCCTCATGCAGGCCGACACGCCAGGGTAGCCGAGGCCCCCGGCCACGCCCAAACCGCGGGTCGAGGTCAGCCGGGCAGCGGGGTGTCGTCGACGGCGCCGCTGCCGAGCTCCTCGTAGTCGTGCCGGCCGCGGATCTTGTCGCGGCCCTTCTGCACGGCGGCGATCGTC
Source organism: Candidatus Nanopelagicales bacterium (assembly GCA_031360335.1). Classification (GTDB taxonomy): domain Bacteria; phylum Actinomycetota; class Actinomycetes; order S36-B12; family CAIYMF01; genus Longivirga. The sequence continues at coordinate 2,960 of JANMBJ010000246.1, read as the reverse complement.
TTGTGGAGCGCGACCTCGAAGTTGGCGAGCTTGGCATCGACGTAGTCGTCGGTCTCACGGCGCATCCGGGCCGCCTCGGCGTCGGCATCGGCGCGGACGGCGTCGGCCTCGGCGACGGCGGCTCGATAAACCTCGTGCTCGCCCACCAGCTCGTGAGCCCGGGCGTTGGCCTGCTCCAGCACTCCGGCCGCCTCTTCGCGAGCCTCCGCCACGATGTCCTCGCGGTTGCCCAGGACGTCATCAGCGCGCGCGAGAGCCTGCGGCAGGAGAGCCCGCACCTCGTCGAGGAGGTCGAGGACCTGCCCGCGGTTGACGACGCACGAGGCCGACATCGGCATCGAGCGGGCGCCCTCCACGAGTGCGGAGAGCTCATCAAGCTTGTCGTGGACGTCCACGTGGTTCCTTACTGCTCAGGTGCCGGCGCCCGGCGTGCGGAGGCCGCGTTGCGATGACACGACGACATGGCGGTGCGTCGTACGAGGAGCTCGGGGCGCTAGCCGTCGCGCTTCTGCTTCACGCGGTCCTGCAAGCGGTCGAGCACCGTGTCGGGAACGAGTCCCGTCACGTCTCCACCGTACGTCGCCACCTCCTTGACCAGGCTCGACGAGAGATAGCTGTAGAGCGGGTTGGTGCTCACGAACAGGGTCTCGACCTTCGCGAGGCGATAGTTCATCTGCGCCATCTGCAGCTCGTAGTCGAAGTCGCTGACAGCTCGGAGTCCCTTGACGATCGCGGGGATCCCGTGGTCGTTGCAGTAGTCGACCAGCAACCCATGGAACGCGTCGACGACGACGTTGGGATAGGGCTTCACGACCTCGCGCAGCATCTCGATGCGCTCGTCGACGGTGAACATGCTGCTCTTCGTCTTGTTGATCAGCACGCCCACGGTGACCTCGTCGAAGATCTCGGCAGCGCGGACGAACACGTCGAGGTGCCCGTTGGTGACGGGATCGAAAGAGCCGGGGCAGACAGCCTTGCGCACGCAGACCTCCTCGCGGACCACCGTCGAGCGGTGGGGGGCTTCAGGCGGGGCGACCGTACCAAAGCGCCGACCTCACGACGGTGTCGCCGTACGCCCGGTCGCGCAGCGGGTCGTAGCCATCGGGCCACGCGAACGTGATGCCGCGTCGCGGTCGGGCCCGTTCGACCACGACGAGCGAGCCCTCGTCGAGCCACCCGTGGGTCGCCAGCCCCTGAAGGACTCCCTCGACCACGACGTCGTCGAGGGAGTACGGCGGGTCGGCGACGACCACGTCGTAGGGGGCCGCGGCCTGCGTCGGAGGAGCGTGCGAGGTGAGCGACGTCACGTCACCGGAGACGACGACCGCGCCGTCAAGACGCACTGCCGCGATGTTGGCGCGGACGACCTCGAGCGCCGCACGGTCCTTCTCCACGAGCAGCACGTGGGCAGCACCGCGCGAGAGCGCCTCGAGGCCGACGGCTCCGGAACCGGCGTAGAGGTCGAGCACGCGCAGCCCGCCGAGGGCTCCGAGCCGCGACTCGATGGAGCTGAAGAGCGCCTCGCGCACCCGGTCCGACGTCGGCCGCGTACCGGCGGCGGGAGACGCGAGGCGACGTCCCCGAGCCACCCCGGCGACGATCCGCATCAGCCGGCCGCCCCGTCGCAACGCGCGCCGAGCCAGACCGCGATCTCGTCGATGTCGTTGATGTCACCGGCCGCGATGCCCATGACCAGGGCGAAGGCGTCGTCAAGATCGGCCCGGAGGTCACGGTCGTTGACGATGTAGAAGAGACGGACGGCCACCCAGCCGAGGCGCTTGTTGCCGTCGACCAGCGCGTGGTTGCGCACGAGCGAGTGCAGGAGCGCGGCGGCCTTCTGGTGCAGGTGGGGATAGGCGTCGTCGCCGAACACGGTGGCCTGAGGTCTCGCCAACGCCGACTCGAGCGAGCCGTAGTCGCGCACGTCGGGCGCGCGGCCGACAGCAGCCTCGGCGGCGGCGAGAAGGTCGTCGAGGCTGAGGTAGGCGGTCACACCGAACCGAGGCGGTCGAGCAGTGCGGCGTCCTCCGTCACGATGCGCGCCAGCGCCTGGTCACGACGAGCCACGTGGCGGCTCGTGTACTCGCGGATCGCCTCGCGGGCGACATCCTGCATGCTGCGGTTCTCCGCCTCGGCGGTGAGCCGCAGCTGCTCGGTCTCCTCGTCGGTCAGTCTCAGGGTCATGGCCACAACATGATGATACCAGCGAGGTATCACATCTGGGTTTCCCCAGCTGGTGCCGGGCGTCGGGTCAGCAGGGACCTGTGGACGGGCACGAGGCGGGGTGGGGGTCTCCAGCACGGGCCTCAAAGGAGCCCGTCGAGGATGTCGCCGATGCGGCCGACGACGACGGAGAGGTGGCCCTCCCCCTCGAGCAGGTGGGCGCGCGCACCGGGGATGGCGTCGGCGAGCCAGCGGCCATGGGCGAACGGCACCATGAGGTCGTCGGACCCCTGCCAGACCGAGACGGGCACGGCGACGGCGCCGAGGTCGAACCCCCATGGCGCCGCGAAGGCGAGGTCGTCGTCGACCCACCCGTCGACGCCCAGGCGCAGGGCCTCCGCGAACGAGACGGCCAGGTCCTCGCCGAGCGTCGCGCCCCGGTCGCCGAGGATCGCCTCGCGGTCGACGTCGGGCAGGAGCGAGGCCATCGACTCCACGACCTGAGCCGGGGTCGCCCGCCGGATCTCCGCGGCCTGGGCCTCCAGCCACGGGCGCAGGGCGTCCTCGCCCCGGAGCGTCAGTCCGAACTCCTCCAGGTTGTCCTCGCCCATCCCGGCCAGGAAGTCCAGGCCGGGCGCCTCCCACGGCGCGACCCCGGCCACGCACAGGGCGCCGGAGACGCGGTCGGGCAACAGGGCTGCGGTCGCCAGCGCGTGGGGCCCACCGCCGGAGACGCCCATGGTCGCGCAGCGGTCGATCCCGAGGTGGTCGAGCAGTGCGGCCACGTCGTCGGCGAC
>JANMBJ010000233.1:0-4799 GCA_031360335.1 Candidatus Nanopelagicales bacterium | reverse complement strand
TCGCCCCGCTCGGGGTAGCCGAGCTCGACGAGGCCGGTGGCCTGCATGAGCTTGCTGCAGGAGCGGGGAAACATCGGCGCAGCGACATCACCCAGCGCCAGCGCCACACACCCGTCGGGGTCCACGATCACGAGCGAGCCGCGGTGGACCCCCTCGACGAACCCGCTCCGGACGACCTCCGCCAGCACGACCGACGCCTCCGAGCCTGAGTCAGGCTCGGAGGCGTCGGTCGTGCTGGCCGAGGTCGTCCGGAGCGGGTTCGTCGAGGGGGTCCACCGCGGCTCGCTCGGCATCGTGGACCCCGACGGCAGCGTGGTGCTGGCGCTGGGCGATGTCGGTTCGCCGATGTTTCCCCGCTCTTGCAGCAAGCTCATGCAGGCCACCGGCCTCGTCGAGCTCGGCTACCCCGAGCGGGGCGAGCTCCTGGCGCTGGCCGCCGCCTCGCACTCCGGCGACGACATCCACGTCCAGGGCGTACGCCGGATCCTGGCCTCGGTCGGCCTTGCCGAGGGCTCGCTGCGCACGCCCGCCGAGTGGCCGCTCGGCCCCCGCGAGATGCTCGACTGCGTACGCCTCGGCGGCGCGCCGGCACCGGTGCTCATGAACTGCTCCGGCAAGCACGCGGCGATGATCGCGACATGTGCCGCACGCGGCTGGCCCCTCGAGGACTATCGCGACCCGCTGCACCCGCTGCAGGTGCACCTCGCGACCACCACCGAGCGGTTGACCGGCGACCGCATAGCGGCCACGGGTGTCGACGGATGCGGAGCGCCGGTGTCAGCCGTCTCGCTGGCCGGTGTCGCACGAGCCTTCTCCCGCGCGGTGCAGGCCGCACCAGGAACTGCCGAGCGGGCAGTCGCCGATGCCATGCGGGCCTACCCGGACTACGTCGCCGGCCCCGCGCGAGATGTCACCCGTCTCATGGCGGGTGTGCCGGGGCTGCTGGTCAAGGACGGCGCCGAGGGCGTCTTCGCGTTCGCTCTGGCCGATGGCCGCGCCTGCGCTCTCAAGGTCGACGACGGCGCTGAACGCCCGCGCCCGCTGCTGGCCGCCGCGGTCCTGCGCCATCTCGGAGTCGACGCTGAGATCCTCAGGACCTTCGCTGTCGCCCCGCTCTCCGGCGGCGGTCGCCAGGTGGGTCAGGTGCAGGTCCGCGCAGACCTGGTCTCCTGAGCCGCACCCAGACCTGACTCACCGACCATGCCCGAGCGATGCCGCTCAGCAGCAGCGCAGGGCGGCGTCGACGGTCTCGTGGGCGGGGGTGGGAGAGGAGTCTGAGCCGCAGCAGGTCGACGTCTCGGGCTCCTCGGCGAAGAAGGTGAGGCTGTCCGCGATCACGGTGTAGATCTCCCACCTCTCGCCGCCGGGGGAGCCGTCGACCCAGAACTTGTCCTGCTTGGCATAGCAGCAGGTGCTGTCCCGCTCGTCGACCGAGGCGAGACCGACCTCGGCGAGGCGGGTCTGCTCCGCGTCGACGATGTCGACGGATCCGACCTCGACGCCGAGGTGGTTGAGCGTGCCGCCCTGTCCGGGGTTCTCGTGGAGGACGAGCTTGAGGGGTGGGCTGTCGATGGCGAAGTTGGCATACCCCGGGCGGCGCTTGGCCGGCCCGGTGTTGAACAGCCGGCTGTAGAACTCCACCGCGACGTCGACGTCGTCGACGTTGAGCGCCAGCTGCACTCGGGTGGGGACGGTCTCGCTCATGGCATCTCCTCGATCAGGCGGTGGTCGTCTCGGCTGTCGTGTCAGCAGTCGTCCTGCGTTCATCAGCTGTTCATCGACGTTCGTCGATATCCATCGAGGTCGATATTGCGGTGTCCATCGAGGTCTGTCAATATCGACGGGTGTCAAAGTCTGTGGTGTCCCCCGGCGCCGGAGCCCGAGTGCTCGAGGTGCTCGACCTGGCTGACTGCTGCAGCCCGATCCGGCGCGTGGAGCTCGACGCCGACCAGGCGGCAACCCTGGCCGAGGCGTTCAAGGCCCTCGCCGATCCGGTCCGTCTCCAGCTGCTCAACCTGATCGCCACCTCGGAGACCGGGGAGGCCTGCGCCTGCGACCTCGTCGATCCGGTCGGCAAGAGCCAGCCGACCGTGAGCCACCACCTCAAGGTCCTGCGCGAGGCCGGGCTGGTCGACGCCGACAAGCGCGGCACCTGGGTGTGGTACTCCGTCGTGCCCAGCCGCCTCGACGAGCTGCGGCGAGTCCTCGGCCGCGGCTGACACCTGCTCGCCACTGCCCCCTGCCGCCCGACCCCACCTCGATCCGGGAGATCCGCGTGTCCGACAAGCCGTCCGTCCTTTTCGTCTGCGTCCACAACGCCGGCCGCTCCCAGATGGCCGCCGCGTATCTCGCTCATCTCTCGGGAGGTCGCGTCGAGGTGCTGTCGGCAGGCTCCGCACCAGCTGGCTCGGTCAACCCGGCCGTGGTCGAGGCCATGCTCGAGGAAGGCATCGACATCTCGGCCGAGACGCCCAAGGTGCTCACGACCGAGGCCGTCGAGATCTCCGACGTCGTCGTCACCATGGGATGCGGCGACGTCTGCCCGTTCTTCCCCGGCAAGCGCTATGAGGACTGGGTCCTCGAGGACCCGGCCGGCCAGGGGGTCGAGGCCGTCCGTCCGATCCGCGACGAGATCCGCCGCCGGATCGAGGAGCTCATCGCCGAGATCGCCCCGGCGGCATGAGCCCGGACTCACCCGCTGAGGTCTCGCTCGGTCGCCGGCTGCTCGCCGAGGGACTCGGCACGGCGCTGCTCGTCGCCGCCGTCGTCGGATCTGGCATCGCCGCGCAGTCGCTCTCCCCGCACGACACCGGGCTCGCCCTGCTGGAGAACGCGATCGCGACCGGCGCGGTCCTCTACGTCCTGATCCTGCTCCTCGGCCCGGTGTCGGGTGCCCACTTCAACCCGGTGGTCACGGGTGTCGATGCCTGGCTCGGCGGACTCGATCGCAGGGACGTCGCGCCGTACGTCATGGTCCAGGTGCTCGGTGCCTGCGCCGGAGCGATGCTCGCCAACCTGATGTTCGGGCTCGGTGCCGTGACCGTCTCGCAGCACGTGCGCGGCGGTTCCGGGGTCCTGCTCTCGGAGGTCGTGGCGACGTTCGGGTTGCTGCTCGTGATCCTCGGGCTCGTGCGTCGCGGTCGGTCGACCTACGTGGCGGCTGCGGTTGCTGCCTACATCGTGGGCGCTTACTGGTTCACGGCGTCTACGTCGTTCGCCAACCCTGCCGTCACCATCGGGCGCACCCTGTCGGACACCTTCGCGGGCATCGCTCCGTCGAGCGTCCCCGGCTTCGTGGCCGCGCAGATCGTCGGAGCGATCGTCGCCACCATCGTCGCGATCATCCTGTGGCCGACACCGTCCACCACCGCCGCCGTCGCCCTCGATGTCCACGAGGAGTCGCGCTGAGTGCTCTCGCCTGACGCGGGGTCGCCGGATCCGATCAGACCGGTGGCAACGGGGAGCAGACTGGTGGTGCGACGAGAGCGATGTTCCCGCCCTTCGAGCGATGGGAGGCGGAGATGACGAGCGACAGCACCACGCGGTCGTCCTCCCTCCCGGGTGACGACGCCGTCCTGGCCCGACTGTCTGTCCTCGACCGGTTCCTCCCGGTGTGGATCCTGGTGGCCATGGCGTCCGGCCTCGTTCTCGGGCGTCTGGTCGCCGGCGTCCAAGGCGCACTCGACTCCGTGAAGATCGGGCAGACGTCCCTGCCGATCGCGCTCGGTCTGCTGCTGATGATGTACCCGGTGCTCGCGAAGGTCCGCTACGAGCAGATGGGTCACGTCACGGGGGACCGTCGGCTGCTGTGGCTGTCGCTGCTGCTCAACTGGATCATCGGTCCGGCGCTGATGTTCACGCTCGCGTGGGCGTTCCTGGCGGACCAGCCCGAGTTCCGCACCGGGCTCATCGTCATCGGGCTCGCCCGGTGCATCGCCATGGTGCTCATCTGGAACGACCTGGCGGGCGGTGACCGCGAGGCAGCAGCACTCCTCGTCGCGCTCAACTCGGTGTTCCAGATCCTGGCCTATGCGCTGCTCGGCACGTTCTACCTTCGCGTGCTGCCGGGCTGGCTCGGCCTCGACACCCAAGATGTCGTGTTCTCGACCTGGGACATCACGAAAGCCGTCCTCATCTTTCTCGGCATCCCGCTCCTCGCCGGATTCCTCACCCGTTGGATCGGTCTGCGGCGCAAGGGGATCGAGTGGTATGAACTGACGTTCCTGCCTCGTATCGGGCCGCTGGCCCTCTACGGCTTGTTGTTCACCGTCGTCGTCATGTTCGCTCTCCAGGGAGATGCGATCACGTCCGACCCGGTATCGGTGGTGAGCATCGCGCTACCCCTCCTCCTCTACTTCGCGGTGATGTGGAGCGTCTCGTTCGCGCTCGGTGTGCGGGCGCACCTGGGCTATGCGAAGACGGCCACGCTCGCGTTCACCGCGGCAGGCAACAACTTCGAGCTGGCCATCGCCGTGTGCATCGGCGTGTGGGGCGTCACGTCGGGGCAGGCGCTCGCGGGCGTGATCGGCCCGCTCATCGAGGTGCCTGCGCTGGTTGCCCTCGTCTACGTCAGCGTGTGGCTCCGCCGCCGCCTGGCGCGATCGCCGAATCCGGTAGTCGGACCAGCGTGACCTGCCTGAACAGTCGGTTCAGGCGCAGCACCCGCTCTTCCAGCTGAGCGGGAAAGGTGGGTAGGACATCGGCAAACTGGTTGTCGTGCACGGCGATCGGGCTGACGGCCGACGGTCCGTGCGGTGTCCCGAACGTGGTCACCAGCGGGCCGGTGGGACACGTCACAC
>JANMBJ010000230.1:0-10074 GCA_031360335.1 Candidatus Nanopelagicales bacterium | reverse complement strand
CCTGACCGACCTCGCAGGGGAGGAGCGCGCCCGGGCGACCGGCCTTCCCGTGGTCGTCGTCGCCGACCCGAGGTCGGTGCTCGGCGCGGTGGCGTCGTTCGTCTACGGTGATCCGTCGCGTGAGCTCACCGTCATCGGCATCACGGGCACCAACGGCAAGACCACCACGAGCTATCTCGTCGACTCCGGGTTCCGTGCCGACGAGCGGGTGACCGGAGTGATCGGCACGGTCGGCACCCGGATCGGCGACGACCTCGTGCCGACAACCCGCACCACGCCTGAGGCCACCGACGTCCACGCGCTGCTCGCCGTCATGCTCGAGCGCGGGGTGACGACCGTGACCATGGAGGTGTCGAGCCATGCGCTCCGCCTCGGCCGTGTCGACGGCGTGCACTTCGACGTCGTCGCCTTCACCAACCTCAGTCCCGACCACCTCGACTTCCACTCCGACATGGACGACTACTTCGATGCCAAGTCAGCCCTGTTCACCGCCGAGCGCGCATCCCGTGCGGTGGTGTGCGTCGACGACATCTGGGGTGAGCGGCTGGCCGCGCTGGCACGGATGAACGGCCTTGCCGTCACGACCTACGCCATCACGCGACCGGACGCGGACTGGTCGGGCGACGGCGCCGTCACCGTGCCAGGAGGGACCGTGATGCGAGGTCACGGTTCGGTCGACGGCGGCTTCGTCGACGTCCCTCTGGAAGTACGCCTCCCCGGATCCTTCAACGCCGCCAACGCTCTCGGTGCGCTCGCGATCCTGGAGCGTGCGGGTGTCGACCCCGACATCGCGGCGGACGGCATCGCCGGGTGCACCGGCGTGCCCGGGCGGATGGAGCGCATCGCCGACCCTGACCTCGCACGCGGACTTCTCGCACTCGTCGACTATGCGCACACGCCCGATGCCGTGGCGCGGGCCATCGCGGCGGCACGGGAGGGCACGCGCGGACAGCTGATCGTCGTGCTCGGCGCCGGGGGCGACCGCGACCCGCACAAGCGCCCGGACATGGGCGAGGCAGCGGCGCGCGGCGCCGACGTCGTCATCGTCACCGACGACAACCCACGATCCGAGGACCCGGCCGCGATCCGAGCGGCTGTCGTCGAAGGCGCGCTCCGCGTCGACGGGATGCAGGCCGGCTCCGATGGTGACCGGCGACGCGCGATCGGTCACGCCGTCGCGCTCGCGGCACCCGGCGACGTCGTGCTCGTGCTCGGCAAGGGCCACGAGCAGGGCCAGGAGGTCGCTGGGACCGTCACTCCGTTCGACGACCGGGTCGTGCTGGCCGAGGCCTTGGCAGCCGGGGAGGAGGCGTCGTGATCCCGCTGACCCTCGAGGCGATCGCGGCCGCTACGGGTGGGCGCGTCGCCGGTGGTGCCGACCCGGCCGCGGTGGCTATCGGCGCCAGCACCGACTCCCGGGCGGTGGCTCCCGGTGACCTGTTCGTCGCCGTCGTCGGAGAGCACCACGATGCTCACGACCATGCAGCTGAGGCGATCTCGAACGGGGCGGTCGCCGTTCTCGCGTCACGCGTGCTCGACGTGCCGTGCGTCGTGGTCGACGACACCGTCACGGCGCTCGGCCGGCTCGCGCGCTCGGTGATCGACTCGCTGGCAGACCTCGTCGTCGTCGGTGTCACCGGGTCGTCGGGCAAGACGAGCACCAAGGACCTCCTCGCGCACGTGCTGCCGGCGTTCGGCGACACGTTGGCGCCGGTGGGGTCGTTCAACACCGAGGTCGGTCTGCCGATGACCGCGCTCCGGCTTGCCCCGGGCACGCGCGTGCTCGTCGCCGAGATGGGTGCCCGCGGCATCGGGCACATCCGCTATCTCACCGACATCGCACCGCCGCGCATCGGGGTGGTGCTCAACGTCGGTAGCGCCCACGTCGGGGAGTTCGGTTCGGTCGAGGCGATCGCCGCGGCCAAGGGCGAGCTCGTCGAGGCGCTTCCTCACGCCGGCGCCGGGGGAGTCGCGGTGCTCAACGCCGACGACCCGCTCGTGGCCGCGATGCGCGCCCGCACCACGGCACGCGTCGTGACGTACGGCGAGAGCCCCGACGCGGACGTACGGGCCGACGACGTGCACCTCGATGATCGAGGTCGGCCGTCGTTCGCCCTCGTGCACGAGGGCCGCCGCGCCCGGGTGAGCATGGGAGTCCACGGGCGTCACCAGGTGTCCAACGCCCTGGCGGTGTCTGCGGTCGCCCTGGCTCTCGGGCTCGATCTCGACCAGGTGGCCGACTCGCTGTCACGGGCGCGTGCGGCGAGTCGCTGGCGGGGCGACGTGACCGACACCGCATCAGGTGTCACGGTGGTCAACGACGCCTATAACGCCAACCCTGGTTCGATGGTCGTGGCGCTCGAGCTGCTCGCCGCGATGACCCGGGTCACCCCGACCCGGAATGCTCGGCGCTCGGTGGCGGTGCTGGGAGAGATGCTCGAGCTCGGTGACCGGTCGGTGCACGAGCACGGCGTCGTCGGGAGGGCTGCGGTGCGACTCGGTGTCGACCGGCTCGTGGTGGTCGGAGACGGAGAAGCGGTGCAGGAGATGCGAGACTCGGCCCTGGGTGAAGGTGGATCGGCAGTCCTTGTCGCAGATGTCGACGTCGCGGTGGCGTTGCTGCGCACAGAGCTCGAGGCCGGCGACGTCGTGCTGGTCAAGGCCTCTCGGTCTGTCGGCCTCGATCGGGTGGCGGCTGCGCTGCTCGACGAGGTGCGGGGCGAGGTTCCCGCAGTCGATGACCCGGTGACCGTGGTCGACGACCCAGTTCCCGGCGGCCTCGCGCCAGGTGACCGAGTGAGTCAGACCGACCCGAGCGGGGCATGCGCATGAAGCTCGTCATGATCGCTGCCGGCCTCGGCCTCTTCATCTCGTTGGTCGGCACTCCGCTGCTCATCAGGTTCCTGCGTAACCACAACTACGCCCAGGCCATCCGCGTCTCCACCCCTGACGAGCACTATCCCCAGCACCAGGCCAAGCTCGGCACCCCGTCGATGGGGGGCCTGGCGATCCTCGGTGGTCTGCTCGTCGGCTACTTCGGCGCACACCTCGCGGTCTGGCGGGCACCCAGCGTCTCGGGCCTGTTGGCCCTCTATCTGACCGTCGGCCTCGGCGCCGTCGGCATCGCCGACGACTACCTCAAGATCTTCAAGCAGCGCAGCACAGGCGTCCGCGCGCGGACCAAGCTGCTCGGACAGGCGGCCGTCGCGCTGTCCTTCGCGTATCTCGCCGTGCACTTCCCGGACGAGCTCGGCCGCAACCCCGCCTCGCACGCGGTGTCGTTGTTCCGCAACACCGCGATCGTCCTCCCGACGGCGCTCTTCGTCCTGTGGGTGTGGTTCCTCATCACCGCGACGACCAACGCGGTCAACCTCACCGACGGCCTCGACGGGCTCGCCGCTGGTGCCTGCGTCATGACGCTCGGTGCCTACACCCTGCTGTCGGTCTGGCAGTACGGCCAGAACTGCCAGTTCGGCGAGTTCGCGCGCTGCTACGACGTACGCGACCCGTTGGACCTCGCGATCTTCGCCGCAGCTGCGGCGGGGGCCTGCTTCGGCTTCCTCTGGTGGAACACAGCCCCCGCCAGCATCTTCATGGGTGACACGGGATCGCTGTCACTCGGCGGTGCCATCGCAGCGCTCGCGATCCTGTCGCGCACCGAGCTGTTGCTGCCGTTGCTGGCCGGACTCTTTCTCGTCGTAGCCCTCTCGGTGATCGGTCAGGTGGGCAGCTTCAAGCTCACCGGCAGGCGGATGTTCCGCATGGCGCCACTGCACCACCACTTCGAGATGCTGGGCTGGGCCGAGATCCAGATCGTCGTGCGCTTCTGGATCATCCAAGGACTGTTCGTCGCGCTCGGCCTCGCCCTGTTCTACGCCGAGTGGGTTCGGCAGTGACGCGGACCGACGTCGCCGGTCACACCCGTACGTCGGACTGGTCGACAGTCCACGCAGTCGTCGCCGGAGTCGGTGTAGCGGGTTTCGCAGCGGCGGATCACCTCGTGCACCTCGGGGCGCGGGTCACGGTGATCGACGCGGCCGACGGCGACAAGCAGCGCCAACGCGCCGACATCCTCGAGGTCATCGGCGCGACGATCCGCCTCGGCGACGGTGACTCGCTGCCCGAGGGCGCCGATATTCTTGTCGTGTCTCCGGGGCTGTCTCCGCTCTCACCCGTCATCGGCGCTGCACAAGCAGCAGGTGTTCCCGTCTGGGGCGAGCTCGAGCTCGCGTGGCGGCTGCGCGGCGCCAACCCGGCGCCCTGGCTCACCGTGACGGGCACCAACGGCAAGACCACGACCACCCTGATGCTCGAGTCGATCCTCCGGGCTGCCGGGCTGCGGACCGCGGCGGTCGGCAACATCGGCGTCTCGATCATCGACGCCGTCATGGACCCGACCGGGTTCGACGTGCTCGCGGTCGAGGTGGGCGCACCGCAGCTGCCCTTCCTGCTGACCGCGAGCCCGCTGGCGTCGGTCTGCCTCAACCTGGCTGCCGACCACGTCGACCTCTTCGGGTCGTTCGAGGCCTACCGCGACGCGAAGGCCAGGATCTATGCCAACACCCAGGTCGCGGCCGTCTACAACACCGCAGACCACGCCACGGAGCTGATGGTCGAGGAGGCCGACGTCGTCGACGGCTGTCGCGCCGTGGGCATCACCCTCGGCGTTCCTGCGCGGTCGATGCTCGGCGTGGGCGACGACCAGCGCGTCGACCGGGCATTCATCGACGATCGAGCCGACAACGCCCAGGAGCTCGCCTCGGTGCACGACGTGCACCCGTTCGCTCCGCACAACGTGGGCAACGCCCTGGCAGCCGCTGCGTTGGCCCGAGCGTTCGGGGTGGAGCCGGCCGCGGTGCGCGAAGGGCTGCAGACGTTCACGCCTGCAGGTCACCGGATCGCGCAGGTCGCCGACGTCGCCGGCATCCGGTGGGTGGACGACTCGAAGGCCACCAACTGCCACGCGGCCGAGACCTCGCTGCTCGCCTACGAGTCGGTGGTGTGGATCGCCGGCGGGCTGGCCAAGGGCCAGGAGTTCGACGACCTCGTGCGCCGCACCCACGGACGGATGCGCGCCGTGGTGCTGCTCGGCGTCGACCGTGACCGGATCCTCGACGCACTCGCGCGACACGCGCCCGAGGTCCCCGTCGTGGAGGTGTCGCGCACCGACACTGGAGCAATGGACGACGTCGTTGCCGCCGCCGCCGGGTTCGCGCGACCCGGTGACACCGTGCTGCTCGCCCCGGGGTGCGCGTCGTGGGACATGTATCGCGACTACGCGCAGCGCGGTGACGAGTTTGCCGAGTCCGTGCGCCGCCAGGTCGGCCAGTGACGGCCGAAGCCGTACGCCGGGTCCAGTCGGTCGACCGTCCCAGGTCCGAGCACCCGCTCGCGACCTATCACGTCATCCTCGGGGCGACGCTGCTCCTGCTCGTCCTCGGTGTCGCCATGGTGCTGTCTGCCTCCACCGTCGAGAGCTATCGCGTGTTCGGCTCCGCCTACACCTTGTGGCTGCGTCAGGTGATGTTCGCGGGGGTCGGCCTCGTGCTCATGGTGGCCGCCTCACGATTCCCGGTGCACGTGTGGCGCAAGCTCGCCTATCCCATGCTGGTGTTCGCGTTCAGCACCCTGATGCTCGTGCTCGTCGTCGGTCACAGCGTCGCGGGTCAGCGCAACTGGGTAGAGCTTGGCGGCCCGTTCCGCTTCCAGCCCAGCGAGTTCGCCAAGCTCGCCCTGGTGCTGTGGGGTGCTGACCTGCTGGCTCGCAAGCAGGGCGTGCTCGACCAGTGGAAGCACCTGCTGGTGCCGCTCGTCCCCGTCGCGGCGTTCATGATCGGACTGGTTCTTCTCGAAGGCGATGTCGGCACCGCGTTGATCCTCGTTCCCATGGTCGCCGCGATCCTGTATGTCAACGGTGCGCCGGCACGGCTGTTCGTCGCGGGCACCGCGGTGGTGCTCGTCGGTGTCGCGCTGCTGAGCGTGGGCCACACCTACCGCCTCGGTCGCTTCGCCTCGTGGCTCGATCCCAACGCCGACGCGCTCGGCACGGGATGGCAGGTGCTGCACGGCAAGAGCGCTCTCGGTGGTGGTGGCTGGTTCGGTGTCGGTCTCGGAGCGAGCCGTGAGAAGTGGGACTGGCTGCCCGAGGCGCACACGGACTTCATCTACGCCGTGGTCGGCGAGGAGCTCGGGATCGTCGGTTCGCTGCTGGTCATCGCACTGTTCGCCGCCATCGGCATCGCTGGGCTGCGGCTCGCTCGTCGTACGTCAGACCCCTTTGTGCGCACTGCATCGGCGGCCGTCGTCGCTTGGCTGCTCACGCAGGCGTTGCTCAACATCGGTGCGGTCCTGCAGCTCATCCCGATCACCGGTGTGCCCCTGCCGCTCGTCAGCTATGGCGGGTCGTCCCTGGTGCCGACCCTGGTGGCGCTCGGCATGCTGTTGTCGTTCGCCCGGGCCGAGGCCGGCGCCAGCGCCGACATCCGGAGCCGACCGCGTCGCCGGACCCCCACCCAGGGGCGGTGAGCCCGTGCACGTCGTCCTCGCCGGCGGGGGAACGGCCGGGCACATCGAGCCCGCTCTCAACCTCGCCGACTGCCTGCGTCGCCATGACCCCGACTGCGGCATCACCGCACTGGGCACCGAAGCCGGTCTGGAGACCAAGCTCGTCCCTGAGCGCGGCTACGACCTGCGCCTCATCACGGCCACCCCGATGCCGCGTCGCCCCACGCTCGACCTTGCGCGCCTCCCCGCTCTCGTCCGCCGCTCTGTCACTGAGGTGCGTGAGATCCTCGAGACGACGGGTGCTGACGTGGTGGTCGGGTTCGGCGGCTACGTCGCTCTTCCGGCCTACCTCGGTGCGCGCGGCCACGTGCCGATCGTCATCCACGAGGCCAACGCCCGACCGGGTCTCGCCAACCGGGTCGGTGCGAGGTTCACGCCGTACATCGGGTGCGCGGTGCCGGATGCGATGTCGCACGCGCGACACATCGGGATGCCGCTGCGGCAGACCATCGCCCACCTCGACCGAGGTGCGCTCCAGGCCGAGGCGCGCGCGCACTTCGGCCTCGATCCCGACCGCCCCACGCTGCTGGTCACCGGTGGTTCTCAGGGAGCGCGCCGGATCAACGACGCGGTGATCACGGCGGCGCCGGGCTTGACGGCCCGGGGCATCCAGATCCTGCACGCGGCCGGCCTCCGCAACGACGACCAGCGGCCGACGGGGACCCTCGGGCCGGCGCCCTACATCGGCCTGCCCTACATCGACCGGATGGACCTCGCCCTCGCGGCCGCCGACGTGGCGCTGAGCCGCGCCGGCGCCATGACCTGCGCCGAGTTCGCCGCGGTCGGCCTTCCCGCTCTCTACGTCCCCTTGCCGATCGGCAACGGCGAGCAGCGGCTCAACGCCCTGCCCGTCGTCAACGCCGGGGGCGGGCTGCTCGTCGACGACGCCTCGCTCGACGGCGAGCGGGTCCTAGCCGTTCTCGGGCCGCTCCTGCTCGACGCCGACCAGCGACGCGCGATGGAGTCGGCCGCCGCCTCCCACGGTCAGCGCGACGCGGACGAGAGACTGAGGGCACTCGTGCTCGAGGCCGTGGCTGGTGGCCGTCCGACGTCGGCCGGCCATGGCCCGAGCAGCACCGGTGGCGACGCAGACGGAGGATCACGATGACGTCCCGCGCGTCCCTGTCCTGGCTCGGCCGTGTGCACGTGGTCGGCATCGGCGGTGCCGGCATGTCGGGCATCGCCCGCATCCTGGTCGCCCGAGGGGTGACGGTGAGCGGCAGCGACGCCAAGGACTCACGTCGGATCACCGCCCTGCGGGCGCTCGGAGTCGATGCTGTCGTCGGGCACGACGCCGCGCACGTGGTCGACGTCGACACCGTCATCGTGTCGACTGCCATCAAGCCCACCAACCCCGAGCTGCTAGCGGCCACCGAGCGCGGCATCCGCGTGATGGGTCGTGCCGAGGCGCTGGCGACGGTGATGGACGGCTATCGCGGTGTCGCCGTAGCAGGCACCCACGGCAAGACCACGACCACCTCGATGCTCACCGTCGCGCTCCAGCACTGCGGCGCCGACCCGTCGTTCGCGATCGGCAGCGAGCTCAACGAGAGCGGCAGCAACGCACACCTCGGCAGCGGCATCGACTTCGTGGCCGAGGCCGACGAGAGCGACGGCGCGTTCCTGGCGTTGCCCGCCTTCGCCGGCGTCGTCACCAACGTGGAGCCGGACCACCTCGACTACTGGGGCACGTTCGAGGCGATCGAGCAGGGCTTCCTCGACTTCTGCACGGGAATACGCGACCGCGGCGGCTTCGTCACCGTCTGCCTCGACGACGCCGGGGCCGCACGCCTCGTCGAGCGGGCCCGAGACGAGGGCGTCGACGTACGAACCTACGGCGTGACGCCTGATGCTGACTTCCGGGTCGAGCTCATCGAGCCGGGCGAGAGCGGCTGGCGCTTCGACCTCCTCGACCACGGGGTGCGGCTCGGTGCCATCGAGCTCTCCGTGCCCGGCAAGCACAACGTCCTCAACGCCACCGCCGCGTTCGTCACGGGGCTCGGCCTCGGCCAGTCGGCCGGCGGTCTGCGCGAAGGCCTGGAGCTGTTCAGCGGCACGCGTCGTCGCTTTGACTTCAAGGGGACGGCAGACGGCGTCAAGGTCTACGACGACTATGCCCACCACCCGACCGAGATCGCCGCGACGCTCTCCGCGATGCGCGACCAGGTGGGTGCGGCTCGGCTCGTCGTCGCGTTCCAGGCTCACCACTACTACCGCACCGCGCTGTTCGTGAAGGAGTTCGGCGAGGCGCTCGGCATCGCCGACGAGGTCGTGGTCCTCGAGGTCTTCGCCCCGGGTGAGGACCCGATCCCTGGCGCGTCCGGTGTCGCGATGGCGTCGCACGTGCCGTTGCCGCCGGAGCAGGTGGTGTTCGAACCGTCGTGGAGCCGGGTCGCAGCGCAGCTCGCCGACCGCGCGCGGCCGGGTGACGTGGTCATGACCCTCGGCGCCGGCGACATCGCGATGATCGGCACCGAGGTCCTCGACCTGCTGCGTGCGCGTGAGGCCACCCACCGATGACCGTGGTCGAGTCGGCGCAGCGATTCGGCGAGAAGACACGCACCCGGCGCTCGGTGCGCTGGGTGGTCGGCGTCCTCGCTGTCACCCTCGTCGCTGCGCTGGTGTGGGTGGTGTGGTTCTCGACCCTGCTCTCGGTCAAGGACGTGCGGGTCCTGGGGGCCCGGTCGGTGAGCATCGACGAGGTGCGTCAGGCAGCGGCGGTGCCGGCTCAGCAGCCGCTGGCGCGGGTCGATGCCGACGGCGTCGCGGCCCGGGTCGGGTCCATCCCGGAGGTGGCCTCGGTCGAGGTCCGGCGGGGCTGGCCCGACGTGATCGTCATCGTCGTCACGGAGCGGACCCCGATCGCCGTGACACGCGTGGGTGCCTCGTGGACCTACCTCGACGCCACGGCTGCTCGGTTCGGATCGCCGGCGGCCCCGCCGAAGGGCATGCCGGTGGTGACCGCCTCATCCGATGCCGCGCTCGCCTCGGCCGTCAGCGTCGTCGCTGCGCTCCCGACTTCGCTCGGATCGGTCGTGACGACCGTCTCCGCCCGCACCCGTGACGACGTGGTCCTCACCCTCAGCGGTGGGTCGACGGTGCAGTGGGGGAGCGTGGACGACTCCGCGCGCAAGGCGGCCGTGCTCGCCTCCCTGCTCAAGGTCAAAGCCCGCTCCTACGACGTGAGTGCTCCGGACCTGCCCACCACCCAGGGCACCAGCGCGCCTCCCGCGGCCGGCTGACCGACCTTCAGGGACTCATCGAACGCGGATACCCCCTGAGCGCCAACCACGATGGGCCCGCACAAGATCGCTCCCAGAGGACCCTTCCAGGGACGCGCCTTGCGCCGTTCGGGGGATCCGGCGTACGTTCACCCCCAACGTCAGCATGACATAACTCTTAATCTCTACCTGAGGTCAAGAGTAGGTCTCCCGGGCATGGGACGAACGGAAAGGCTGTCGCTGTGGCGGCTCCCCAGAACTATCTCGCGGTCATCAAGGTCGTCGGCAT
>JANMBJ010000171.1:0-37218 GCA_031360335.1 Candidatus Nanopelagicales bacterium | reverse complement strand
GACGAAGTTCGGGCAACGCATCGACATCCCACCCCGACCCTTCCTCGACACCCCCGACCCACCCGCGACACCACCACCCACCGACACGACACCCGACCAAACACCAACCACGCCACCCGGCGATGACGCGCGCTCGGACGTCACCCCGTCACCGCGACCCATGCCACCCGAGCTCGACGAGTCACCCTTCTAGCGAGGGCTGCCTCAGCCTGCCCGCAGTCTCAGAGGCGAGCGAGCTCGGCGACGTCGCGCTCGAACGATGCTCGTACGTCCTCGGTTACCGATGGCCGTGAGTCGGCGATAGCGACGAGGTAGTCGGCGCTCGTCGGACCGATGCCGTCCAGCCCACCGAACACGCTGCGCTCGAACGACATCTGCGATGCCACGCGCGCGGCGTGCTCGATCTCGGCCGGCGTGAACGACTCGCTCGCCGCCACGAGACGGTCGATGTCGACCGAGGAAGCATCGGCATAACGGGACCAGATCGCGTGGCGCGCTGCAGCATCCGGCGTACCGATCGGAATCACGTAGTCGAAGCGGCCGGGACGCGTGAAAGCCGTGTCGAGTGACCGCAGGTCGTTCGTCGCGCAGACGAGCAGTCGCTCGTCATGCTGTCGGAACGCCGGCACGACCTTGAGCAGTTCGTTGGTGAGGCCGTGCGCCGGGCTCGTCGGACGATCCCCTCGGGCAGAAGCGATCTCCTCGACCTCGTCGATGAAGACGAGCACCTTCTCGAGGCGGCGGATCCGATCGAACGTCGCCCGCAGCGCAGCTGCCGGACCTGCGGGATCGGCGAGCAGCGCGCTGGGGAGAACCTCGACGAACGGCCACCCGAGTCGGCTGGCGATCGCCCGTGCGAACGAGGTCTTACCGGTGCCGGGCGGACCGAAGAGCACGACAGCACGCGGCGGCATCACCCCGTGGCGCGCGGCGATCTCCGGTCGGTCCAGCGGCGCGACGACTCGACGTTCGATCAGGTCCTTCTCGCGATGCATTCCCGCGAGGTCATCCCAGAGACGAGCGGGGAGAACCTGCCCGCCGAGCTCGGAGAGCACGTCGGCCTGGGCGGAATCGACCGACACGACCTTGTCGAAGTAGGCCACCGCCGGGCGACGCGTGAATCCGGCGTTGGCAAGACCGTCGGCAAGCATCTCCTCCTCGGGCAGGACGTACGACAGCATCCGCACCCGGACCTCGACGAGCGCGCTCTCCAGGCTGAGGAGCAGGGCTGAGGCCATTCCCTTGCCGCGCCACTCCTCGGCGATCGCTAGCCGCGCCACCCAGGCGCGATCACCGGACACGGTCGACACGACAGCGCCGACGATCTCATCGTTGAGAACAGCCAGCACCGACGGCTGGTCATCGCGCAGCGCGGCGATGACCTCGGCGAGTCCGAACACACTGCCTTGGTGCACCTTCGTCGCATCGAGAAGCCGCACGACGGCCTCGAGGTCGTCGTCGTGGTAGTCCCTGATGAACCAGCGCATGATGCGAGCATGCCGCAGATGAGCGACGCGTGCCGCTCCAGATGGGATGCGGGCCGACTCCTCCTACGCCGTACCGGAGATGGACGCCGAAGGCGTGCCGCTCAGCGAGCTGCGGACTCCACCAGCCCGACGATGCGATCGCGACCGGAGTAGATGGTGAAGCGGCCGTCGCGGACGAAGGCGACGAGTGTCAGGCCGCACTCTCGAGCGACCTCGACGGACAGTGAGGTCGGTGCCGACACCGCAGCGACGACCGGGATTCCCGCCATCGCCGCCTTCTGAACGATCTCGAACCCGGCGCGTCCGCTGACGACGAGCACGTCAGCGACGGACTCCGACATCGCCCGGTGCCCCACGACCTTGTCGACAGCGTTGTGGCGGCCGACATCCTCACGCACCACCGTGATCACACCGTCGGCCGTGGCGAGCGCGGCCGCGTGCAAACCCCCGGTGCGCTGGAAGACGCTCTGCTTCTCGAGCATCAGAGCGGGGAGCGAGGCCAGCACCTCCACGTCGATCAGCACCTCACGGTCGACGGCTGGGGCCGATGCCACGATCGCGTCTATCTCGTCGCGCCCGCACAGGCCGCACGCGCTCGACGGCGTGGACACCCGGCCGAGCTTCGAGAGGTCGAGATGCGCGGAGTCGCGTACGACGACGGCCACGTCACCGTCCTGCGAACCGCCTTCGCCAGTGCGACAGTGCCGAACCCCGGCCAGGTCGTCGGCGCAGCGGAGGACTCCTTCACCCACAGCCAGTCCAGCTGCCAGCTCGAGGTCGTGGCCCGGCGTCCGCATCGTCGATCCGAGGAGGTGCAGCAGGCTCCGGTGCTCGATGTGCACCCTCAACGGTTCCTCGACCACGACGACATCGCTGCGATCGCTTCGGCCGCCCACACCCGCCCGGTCGACACGCACTCGTGCAACCGGAGACACCTGGGGCACTCGTGAGTCAGAAGCACGTTCGGGTTGCACAGGTCGACGCTACATCTGGGTCCCACGATTCGGGCAGCGCGACTGCCGCGCGATCTGATCGGATGAGCCCATGACACGCGTGGCAGTGGTGGGTGCAGGGTTTGCCGGGCTGGCGGCCGCCGTGACGTTGGCCGACTACGGGGTCGACGTGGTGGTCTATGAGGCACGCGACCGGGTCGGAGGACGCGTGTGGTCACAACCGCTCGACGGACCTGGAGGTGTCGGCCCCGTCATCGAACGCGGCGCGGAGTTCGTGCTCGAGGGCTATGACGAGATGCGCTCGTGGCTCGAGCGGGTGGGTCTGCGGCTCGTCGACACCGACATGAGCTACTACGTCCGCGAGCCGCGCTGGGCGCACGGCATGGCCGTGGACGCGCCAGCCGCCAGCGCCCGCGCCGGCTCAGGCGCCGGCTCAGGCCCCGGCACCGGCACCGGCACCGGCACGATCGAGTCCGGGGAGGCAGTGACGATCGAGGACATGCGGCTGACCGCATCAGCCCTGGCCCGGCTGCAGCACGAGCCGGGAGTCAGCGTCGCCGACCTCATCGACCGGCTCGACGTACGACCCGATGTCGCCGAGGCGGTGCGCGCCCGCATCGAGGTGTCGTGCGCCTGGAACGCGGACGACCTCGCTGCGAGCGTGGTGGGCCACGTGGCGTCGTTCGAGTCGGCGCCGAGCCACCGGGTCGACGGTGGCAATCAAGGGCTTGCCCTGCGTCTCGCCGACCTGCTGGGAGACCGGGTGCGCACCAGCGCAGCAGTCACGAAGGTGGAGCACAGCGCCGGCGGGGCGCTGATCAGCTCGGCCACCGGTGTTGAGCTGTACGACGCAGCGATCCTCACGGTGCCGCTGCCCCTGCTGCGCGATCTCGAGATCGTGCCGCCGCTCCCCCTCGATCGCCGAGAAGCTCTGCTGCGCATGACTATGGGGCATGCCGCCAAAGCCCATCTCGCGCTGCGCGGAGCGGCGGTCACGAGCGCCGTCCTCTCGGTGCCCGATCGCTTCTGGTGCTGGACCGCCACGGGCGCCAACGGGGTCGTCGTCCCAGTTCTCAACGCCTTCGCCGGCTCCCCCGGTGCGGTGAACGCCCTCTGCCCCGACGACGGGACCGCGCCCTGGATTGCGCGGCTCGTCGAGATCCGTGACGACCTCGATCTCGACGAGACGAGCGCCGTCGTGACGACGTGGCACGACGATCCCTGGGCCCGGGGGGCGTACTCCGCAGCGAGCCTCTCCGCCCGCCCCGGTGACGGCGATGTTCTCGCCGAGCCGCTCGGGCGGCTGTTCGTCGCCGGCGAGCACACGGCCGGTGAGTGGAGCGGCCTCATGGAGGGCGCGCTGCGCAGCGGGCGCCGGGCCGCCCGCCAGGTCCTCACCGCCGTGGGAACCTAGCCGCGTCCGGGAGACCGTCGTCGGACCTGGCCGCGCCTACAGGTTCAACGTCCCCCGCTGCCCGTCGTCGTAGACCACCTGGAAGGTCACCGAGCCCTGCTGGGGCTCCGGCCGGTCACCCCAGATCGTTGCCTGCACGATCCCGGCGACGACCGCGGACAGGACGAGCGATCCGAGGAGTGCCCAGGCGAAACCCCGAGCGCCGCTGCGGCGTTCGATGCCGCCTTCGATCGCACCGTGCAGGCGCGGCGCCGGCTCAGGGACGGCGCGCATCCTCGGGTCGAACGGCGCATCGCGCAGGACCCACCACAGGAGCCCGGCGCCGGCGGGCAGTCCGAGCAGCCAGAACTGACCCCACTTGGTGAACCGCCTCGGCTGAGGACCCATGACCAGGACGAAGAAGGCCCCGAGGAGCAACAGCCCGAGTGGGTCTCCGAGGTGAGCCGACCAGCCGAGCGACATCTGGTCCGGTACTGCGACGCCGGACGCATCCGCCGTCGCCTCGATGGACCGGCCGACGTCGACCTTCGGCGCTTCGATCATGTTGCCGAACTCGTCAAGGCCCGGCGCGAGATCCGGCTCCTGATCGACCGCTGTCGGGCCGGACGGCGGCGGCAGCGTGGTCAACGCCCCCAGGTGCGTGCGATAGATCCGACCGTCAGAGGAGGTCCACACGATCGAGGACGTCGACGAGTGCGACCCCGATGTGAACCACGCACCGACCCCGAAGTGCACCTCGGTCCCGATCGGCGCTCCGAGGTCACGGACGACCGCTCGCACGTCGCCCGAGCTCAGCGCTGCACCGAAAGCCGCCTCGCTCGCCTGACGCGGCGTGCCCCAGATGCTCGACAGAACCGCCACGAGCACCACGACCAGAGCCAGGACCTGCAGCGGGCGTCCCTGCAGGCGCGAATGGGCAGCGGGAGTCACGTCCTGCCCGAGGTCGATCGCCATCGTGCCTCCCGCTCCGACTCACGACCATGGTGACGCATCGGAGTGCGGCTGTCAGCACATCTACCCTCGACACGAAGAAGGGACGGACCGCGTGGTCCGTCCCTTCTTCGTGCACGTTCGCAGGTGGATCAGATCGTCAGCTCTTCGGTGTCGCGGGGGCGGCGTCCCGCTTGTCCTTGCCACGACGGAAGAGTGACGAGACGGAGAAGATCGGGTCGTACTTGCCGTCGGCGATGCGCTCCTTGAGCGGGATGATCGCGTTGTCGGTGATCTTGATGTGCTCCGGGCAGACCTCGGTGCAGCACTTGGTGATGTTGCAGTAGCCGACACCATGGTCCTCCACCGCGACCTCGCGACGGTCCACGGTGTCGAGCGGGTGCATGTCGAGCTCGGCGATGCGCATGAGGAATCGAGGTCCGGAGAACGAGGTCTTGTTCTCCTCGTGGTCACGTACGGCGTGGCACACGTTGTTGCAGAGGAAGCACTCGATGCACTTGCGGAACTCCTGCGAGCGCTCGACGTCGACCTGAGCCATGCGGTAGTCGCCCGGCTCGAGGTCGGCTGGCGGTGCGAACGCCGGCACCATGCGCGCCTTCTCGTAGTTGTAGGAGACGTCAGTGACCAGGTCGCGGATGACGGGGAAGGTCCGCATCGGCGTGATCGTGATGGTCTCCTCCTCCTCGAACGTGTTCATGCGCGTCATGCACATGAGGCGAGGCTTGCCGTTGACCTCGGCGCTGCACGATCCGCACTTGCCGGCCTTGCAGTTCCAGCGGACCGCGAGGTCGGGGGCTTCCGTCGCCTGCAGCCGGTGGACGATGTCGAGGATGACCTCGCCCTCGTTGACGTCGACCTGGTAGTCCTGCAGGTCGCCGCTCTCGTCGTCGCCGCGCCACACGCGGAGCTTGGCCGTGTATCCCATCAGTGCGCCACCTTCGGGAGCTCGTCCTCGGTCATGTACTTCTTCAGCTCGTTCACGTCGAAGAGCTCGAGCAGGTCCTCGCGCATGGGCGGGATCGGCTGACGGTAGATCTCGACATCGGTGCCGACCGACGTGCACACGATGTTGATCTGCCGCCAGTCCGGGCTCATCGTCGGGTAGTCGTCACGAGTGTGACCACCGCGGCTCTCGGTGCGCTCGAGCGCCGACTTCGCGACGGCCTCCGCGACCAGGAGCATGTTCTTGAGATCCAGCGAGAGGTGCCACCCCGGATTGAACGCCCGACCCCCCTGCACGCCCGCGTTGGCGACGCGTGCCTTGAAGCCCTGCAACCGCTCGAGCGCCTCCTGCATCTCCGTCTCGGTGCGGATGATGCCGACGAGGTCGTTCATGGTCTGCTGCAGGTCGGAGTGGATCGTGTACGGGTTCTCGCCACCTTCGACGTGATACGGCGCGAGCGCCTCCACCTCGGCGTCCGCGACCATCTCGTCGGTGACGTGCGGTCGGGCCGCACCGAGCGCGTCGACGTACATCGCCGCACCGAGGCCGGCCCGACGACCGAAGACGAGCAGGTCGGAGAGCGAGTTTCCACCGAGGCGGTTCGAGCCGTGCATTCCACCCGAGACCTCGCCAGCGGCGAAGAGACCGGGGAGGTGTGTCTCTTCGGTGTCGGGGTCGACCTCGACACCACCCATGACGTAGTGGCAGGTGGGCCCGACCTCCATCGGCTCCTTGGTGATGTCGACGTCGGCCAGCTCCTTGAACTGGTGCCACATCGACGGGAGCTTCTTGCGGATGACGTCAGCCGGCAGGCGGGTCGACACATCGAGGTAGACGCCCCCGTGCGGGGTGCCGCGACCGGCCTTGACCTCGGAGTTGATCGCACGAGCGACCTCGTCACGTGGGAGCAGCTCCGGCGGGCGCTTGTTGTTCTCGGGGTCGGTATACCAGCGGTCGCCCTCCTCGGGCGTCGTGGCGTACTGCGCCTTGAACACGTCGGGGATGTAGTCGAACATGAAGCGCTTGCCCTCGGAGTTGGTGAGGATCCCACCGTCACCACGCACCGACTCGGTGACGAGGATGCCCTTCACCGACGGCGGCCAGACCATGCCGGTCGGGTGGAACTGGATGAACTCCATGTTGAGCGTCGTCGCACCTGCGCGCATCGCGAGGGCGTGACCGTCGCCGGTGTACTCCCACGACCCGCTGGTGACCTTGAACGTCTTGCCGATGCCGCCGGTGGCGAGCACCACGGCGGGTGATTCGAACGACACCAGGTCGCCGGTCTCGCGGTAGTAGCCGAACGCTCCGGCCATCGCGCCGTCGACCGTCATGAGGCGGGTCACGGTGACCTCGGCGAACACCTTGATGCGCGTCTCGTAGTCACCGGTCTCGCGGAAGTCCTCCTGCTGCAGCGACACGATCTTCTGCTGCAGAGTTCGGATCAGCTCGAGGCCCGAGCGGTCACCGACGTGGGCGAGGCGGGGGTATTCGTGGCCGCCGAAGTTGCGCTGGCTGATCTTGCCGTCCGGCGTACGGTCGAACAGAGCACCGAAGGTCTCGAGCTCCCAGACGCGCTGCGGCGCCTCCTTGGCGTGCAGCTCTGCCATCCGCCAGGAGTTGAGGAACTTGCCGCCGCGCATGGTGTCGCGGAAGTGGACCTGCCAGTTGTCCTTGCTGTTGACGTTGCCCATGGCCGCGGCGATACCGCCCTCGGCCATGACCGTGTGGGCCTTGCCGAACAGCGACTTGCAGATGATCGCGGTCGTCTTGCCCTGGCTGCGCGCCTCGATGGCCGCGCGGAGTCCGGCGCCTCCGGCGCCGATCACCACGACGTCGTAGGAGTGACGCTCGAGGTCGGTCATGGGTGCCCTTTCGGCGAGAGCGGGTCGGTCAGACCCAGGATCCGGTGACGGTGCCCGACGCGAGCAGGTAGACCCAGAAGTCCGCGAGCACGACCGTGCAGAGCGAGACCCAGGCCCACCGCATGTGGTGGGTGTTGAGCTTGGAGATCACGGTCCACATCTGGTAGCGCACCGGGTGCTTCGAGAAGTGCGTGATGCGACCGCCGACCGAGTTGCGGCAGGAATGGCACGACAGGCTGTAGAGCCAGAGACAGACCGCGTTGACGGTGAGGATCACCGTTCCGGCGCCGACGTGGCCCCAGTTCCCCTCGTGGTCGCGGAAGGCGAGAATCGCGTCGTAGGTGAGGATGACATTGAGCACCAGGCCGAGGTAGAAGGCGTAGCGGTGCACGTTGTTGAGGACCAGCGGGAGCCGACGCTCACCGGTGTACTTGCCGTGGGGCTCGGCGACGGCGCAGGCCGGCGGAGACATCCAGAAGGCCCGGTAGTAGGCCTTGCGGTAGTAGTAGCAGGTGAAGCGGAAGGCCAGTGGGATCCACGCGGTCAGCAGCGCAGGCGACATCTTCCAGAACGAGATCGGCGTGTTGCCGAACCCGGCGCCCGGGATGCAGCTGTCGGACAGGCAGGGCGAGTAGTAGACCGAGATGTAGGGCTCGTAGAAGTAGTACTTGTTGCTGAACACACGCCACGCGGAGTAGACGACGAATGCCGTCAGCGCGAGGAACGTGAGGAACGGCTCCACCCAGTAGCGGTCCGTGCGCAGGGTCTTGGCCCCGATCTGCGCACGCCCTGGAGCTTCGATGCCGGTCGTAGCCATGCAGCGCCTACCCGTCCCTGTGATCGGTCGACTCAATCGTCCCGAGTGTGCCACTCGCTCTTCCCGGCCGCTTCCCCCAGTTCCCCTGTGGGGTCGTGACATGGACCACAGCACCGCATCGGGACATACGTGTTGGGGACCGGTGTCCCCGTCCCTGTCGCTACGGTGCTCGCGTGAGAGCCGTGACGCCACCCGAGACCGAGACTGCCCCCGATCCCGACGCCGACCGTCGGCGCCAGGAGGCGGTGGCGCTGGCCGTCGACCTGATCGCGATCGACTCGACCAATGGCAACGAGACAGCCGTGGCCGAGTGCCTCGCGGCCTACCTCACCGCGAACGGGATCGAGTCCGAGCTCATCGCCCGGGACCCGGCCCGCGCCAACCTCGTGGCACGGATCCCGGGCACCGGGGACGGGCCGTCGCTGGCCTTCGTGGGTCACAGCGACGTCGTGCCCGCCGACCCGCGCGACTGGACCCACCCGCCGTTCGGGGCCGTCGTCGACGACACCGGGTATCTCTGGGGTCGGGGCGCGGTCGACATGAAGCACGAGGGGGCGGCGCGCGCCGCCGCGATGGCGTCGCTGGCGCGATCGGGCTGGCGAGGCGCGGGAGACCTGCTTCTGGTGGTGGTCGCTGACGAGGAGGACGGCTCGGCCTTCGTCGGGATGAACTGGCTCGTCGACGAGCGGCCCGACCTCGCGACGACGTACGCGCTCAACGAGGGCGGCGGCTTCCCGTTCGCGCTCGTCGACGGGCGCCGGGTGGTCGAGGTGTCGATCGGCGAGAAGGGCACCTGCCCGGTCCGCGTCGACGCGATCGGCGAGGCGGGTCACGCCTCGACGCCGACACTCGGCGACAACGCGGTGCCCCTTCTCGGACGTCTCCTCGCCCGCCTCGACCAGGGGGTCGCGGAGCCGCTCGACCATCCGGCCGTGCGCGTGATGCTCGAGTCGCTCCTCGGCGGCGGCGCGGTCGACCGCCTCGGCCTGGTCGAGGCGCTGCGTCAGGCGTCCGCCCTGCACCCCACGCTGGCCGAGAGCCTTCCGGCGGTCGCGGGCACGACCATGGCACCGACCATGCTGCACGGATCGACGGCTCGCAACGTCATGCCGGCGCGTGCAGGCGTCGAGCTCGACTGCCGCATCCTCCCGGGCACCACCGAGGCGGAGGTGCTCGATGCCGTACGCCGTCGCCTCGGTGACGACGTCGCCTACGAGCTCTCATTCGCCGAGCCCGCGGTGCACGGCAACGCCTCGGTCGCCGAGGGGCCGCTGTGGGACGTCGTACGCGACTGGTCGCACGCGACGCTCGGCGCGCAGATGTTCCCGACCCTGTGCTCGGGGTTCACGGACTCGGTCTACCTGCGCCGGTCCTTCGGCACGGTGGCGTACGGCTTCAGCCCGTTCTCCACGACGCCGACCGAGGTGGTCGAGGCGGGTTATCACAACGCCGATGAGCGCATCCACGTCGACGACATCGCCCTGTCGGCCGACTTCCACACCCACGCCGCCCGCACCCTCCTCGCCTGACTGCCCAGATCCACCCTTAGGGAAGGAAAGTGCAGTTGAGGTGCCTTGATCGTCCCTAAGGGACGAAATGTCGAGGTCAGTTGAGGGGGTGGAGGACGAGGCCGCTCGCGAGCTTGGGCTCGAACCAGGTGGACTTGGGGGGCATGACCTCGCCGGCGTCGGCTACGGCGACGAGCTCGTGGGTCGAGGTCGGGTGCATCGTGAAGCCGACGGCCGCCCGGCCGGATGCGACGAGCCGCTCGATCTCCGCGGTCCCCCGGATGCCACCGACGAAGGCGATACGCGTGTCGGTCCGCGGGTCGCCGATTCCTAGCAGCGGGCCAAGCACCCGGTCCTGCAGCACCGCGACGTCGAGGCGCGCGAGGGGATCGGACTCGTCGACGTCGCGCGCGGTCGCGACCCACCAGCGACCGTCGAGGTAAATGCCGAACTCGTGGCGCACCGACGGTGTCACCGCCGCATCGGCGGGTCGAAGATCGAACGTCGCCGCCATGCCCTCGAGGAGCTGCTCGGGCGTACGTCCGGCGAGGTCGGCGACGACGCGGTTGTAGGCCATCACGTGCACGTCGTCGAGCGGGAATACGACGGCGAGGAACGCGTCGTCGTCTTCCGTTCGTGCCGCACCCGCAGCTGCGCCAGCTCGCGAGGCAGCCGCTCCCGCTCCCGCTCCCGCTCCCGCTGCCGCTCCGGCTCCGGCTCCGGCTCCGGCTCCAGTTCCGGTTCCGGCTCCGGTTCGGGCGGCGGCTCGGGCGGCGGAGCGGAGGGCGTGCACGCGGGACGCCGCGGCGCTGCGGTGATGGCCGTCGGCGACGTACAGCGGTCCGGACTCGTCGAACGCTCGGTGCAGGGCAGCGACCTCAGCGGGGTCGTCGACGACCCACAGCGTGTGCCCGACGCCGTCGCGGGTCACGAGGTCGACACGCGGCTCGCGCGCGGTGACCCGAGCGACGATCGCGTCGACATCGGCCGAGCGACGGCCGATGAGGAACACGGGCTCGTCCTGCACTCCGAGCGCGTCGATGTGCCGCACTCGGTCGAGCTCCTTGTCGGGTCGGGTGAACTCGTGGATCCGCACCCGGCCGAGGTCGTAGTCGTCGACTGAGACCGCAGCGACCACCCCGGTCTGCGCTACCACGCCCATGACGAGGCGATAGACGGAGTAGGTCGGCCCCACGTCACGCTCGAGCACACCTCGAGCGACGAACTCGTCGAGGTTGCGACGGCCGCGCGCATAGACCTCGTCGGAGTGCGGGTCGACGTCGTCACCAAGCTCGATCTCGGGGCGCGAGACGCGGAAGAAGGAGTCGGCGTCACCGTCGGCCCAGGCCCGCGCCTCGGTTGTGTCGACGACGTCGTACGGCGGTGCCAACAGGCGCGACTCGCGCCCGGCGACCGGACGCAGCGCACGGAACGGGCGAACGTCGACCACGCGTACTCCTTCTCTCACACCACAGCATCGGCCGCGTCATGAACTCTACGGCTGCCGCACCTCCCCACCCCCGCACACTGCGCGTGATCTTGGTCGTGTGATCGCTTCCACGGCTCGGAAACAGTCATTCGACCAAGATCACGCGAGGGGTGCGGGTGGTCAACGCACTCGTGCGGCCTTCGCCCGTTCGACGAACTCGTCGCTCGGGCAGGCGGCGAAGAGCTCGGTGATGAGCGGCGGGTCGAAGTCGGCGGCAGTCGAGAACCTGACGCAGGACGTGCCCATCGAGAGCTTCGTGGGCGCCGACCACCCCTCCCGGAGCACGCCCTCGGTCGGCGAGCCCGCGTAGACCGACAGGAGGTAGAGCGAGGAGTAGATCTGCTGCGCCGCGAGCGCCGCGAACATCTGCGGCTTCTTGTTCTACGTGTCCGGGTAGACATCAAGCGGCACGACCCACGTGATCATCCCGAAGCCCATCTCCTCGACGAATCCCTCGGGCAGGGCGGCGTTGACCGCGCCGCGGACGACCGAGAGCTCCGCGGCCCGGTCGGCGGGCAGCTCGCGCAGGTGCTCGTCGGGCGTCGCAGCGGTTGAGGTGACCATCCGATCCTCCTGTCGTCACATGCCGGCTGTCCTCAGATGCCGGGGGTCGCCTCGATGCGCCCGCTGGCGATCGCGGCCAGCAGCTCCTGGTGGTCTCGTTCGTTCTGGTCTGCGTACGAGTGCGCGAACGTCACCAGCGCATCGTCGAACGTGCGCCCGTTGCCGACGTAGGACGCGATGGCGATGCGGTCGCCCGAGCGCGCGTGCGCCCTGGCTAACGTCCACGCGCACATCTGGGCGTAGATGCGCATCGAGTCCGCGGTCATCGAGGGGATGTCGACGCTGCCCTTCCCGTCCTTGAGCTGGCGCACGTAGAAGTCCCGGTCGACGCCGTCGATCCCGGCGCCGCGGTACCACCCGAGGAAGATGTCGCTCGCCGCCTGCATGAGTCGCTGCCCTGCCACGACCCGGTGCCCCGGCCGCTCGAACTGCGAGGAGCCGAGATGTGCCTCGAGCACCGACGGCTGTGCCTCTTTGAACTGCAGCAGCAGCGGGTCCTGACCGTCGCGGCCGAGGAGCAGCACCACCCAGGCGCGCGTTCCGACGCTGCCCACGCCGACGACCTTCCGCGCCAGGTCCTCGTAGGTGTAGTTGGCGGCGAGCTGACGACGGTCGTCGTCGAGCGTGCTGCGGTAGTCGTCGAAGATGCGCCCGGCCTCGCGGTCAACCCACTCCTTGCCGCGCTCGGGGACCAGTTCGTCGATCGGGACGATCAGCGGCGGCTCGGAACGGAACCGCGGTCGACCGTCGACGACCTCGGTCAGCTTGGAGAACGCCTGCAGGTTGTCGCGCATGGCGAACTTCTCCGCGTTGCGACGCAGCGCCTTGTTCTGCGCCGCACCCGCGCGCGCACGCACCGCCTCGAGCAGGTCGGCCACCTCCAGACGGGCATACCAGACCTTGAGGTTGGTCATCGTGGCGAAGGTAGCCATGGCCGTGCGGTAGGACCGGCTCGCATCACGGACGACGTCGGCCGTCTCGACCTCGGTGAACCCGTTGTCGCGACCGGCGACCACGAGTGAGGCAGCGAGGCGCTTGACATCCCACTCCCACGGCCCCGGGAGCGTCTCGTCGAAGTCGTTGAGGTCGAAGACCATCCGACGGTCCGGCGCGTTGTAGACGCCGAAGTTGACCAGGTGCGCGTCACCGCAGACCTGCACCGGGATCCCGGAGACCGGTGTCGTCGCGAGGTCCATCGCCATCACGGCAGCAGCACCGCGATAGAACGCGAACGCCGACGACGCCATGCGCCCGTAGCGGATGGGCAGCAGCTCGGGCACCCGGGTCTCGGCCTGCGCCTCGAGCACGGCGATCGGATCGCGCCTCTCGGGAGCCGCCGCGAACTCTGCGTGCGACGTACGAGCCACCTGCTTGCGGGCCGCCTTGCCGCGCGCCGCGCGCTCCTCCGCCGAACCCTCCGTCACCTCGAGTCTCGACTGCGTGCTCATCGTCGTCCCCCTCCTGCGGTATCGAGATCCCAGGCACGGACCCCGCCCACGATCCCTGCTGTGTTCGGCACGATCACGACGTCGTCCCCGAGGCCGGCCAGCACCTCAGGAGAGATCACCCGAGCGTTGCCGCCGCCGAGGTAGAGCCTGTCCCAGACGAACACCGGGCGCAGGGCTTCCACGACACGGCGCACCCGGCGAGACCAGAAGGCCGGGCCGAGGCGGCGGCGCTCCTTGTCCCCGATGTAGGTGTCATAGGACAGACCCCACTTCACCGGCGCCTGCGAGAGCTCCAGGTGCGGCGCGAGCCGGCCGCCATCGAACAGCGCGCAGCCGAGCCCGGTGCCGAGGGTCAGAACCAGCTCGAGGCCCACGCCCGTGACCACTCCCGCGCCGTGAACCTCGGCGTCGTTGAGCACGAGAGTCGGCATCCCGAGCCGCGTGGTGATCGCGGCCTGCGCGTCGAACCCGGTCCACTGGTCGACGAGCGTCGGGACCGGCTTGGACCGAGGCCCGCTCTCCGTGACGTAGTGCGGCGTCACGATCACGACACCGTGCCGGATCATCCCGGGGACCCCGACCGTCGCGCGGTCCGCATGCGGCAGGTCGGCCGCGAGGCCCGCGAGCGCGTCGAGGAACCGCTCGGTCGGTAGGGGGTAGGGAGTCGGCACCCGCACCGGCTTCGCTCGCAGCGTGCCGTCGATGTCGAGCACCGAGGCCTTGAGGCCGGTGCCTCCGCAGTCGATCGCCAACGTCATCGTCACCGGCACAGTGTGGCGGTCAAGCCATCGCGCCGGTGCTGGACACGAGAACCGACCTGATAGTACAGATGTTCGAGATGACTGCTAGCGTAGGCGGATGTCGATGACGGTGCAGGCGTCGCTGCTCGATCTCGCCGACGACGTGCGGCTCGGCGCCCTCTCGGGTCGGGTCCGGCGCACCCCGCTCGCGCACGGAGCCTGGGTCGACCATCGGCCGGCCTGGGTCGAGGGGTCCGATTCCGTGCTCGACTCGCTCCTCCACGGCATCGCGTGGCGCTCCGAGCGCCGCCGGATGTATGACCGCATGGTCGCTGTGCCGCGCCTCGTGGCGTGGTACGACGCCGGCGTGCCCCTCCCCCACTCCGTCCTCATCGACGCACGCGCGGCGCTGTCGGCCCACTACCGCCCCGAGCTCGGCGAGCCGTTCACCACCGCCGGCTGCTGCCTCTATCGCGACGGCCGCGACTCGGTCGCCTGGCACGGCGACACGATCGGCCGGTCGGCACGTGAGGACACCATGGTGGCGATCGTGTCCTTCGGGACTCCGCGCACGCTGCTGCTGCGACCGCGCACCGGCGGCCCGAGCACGTCCTTCGCGCTCGGCCACGGCGACCTGCTCGTCATGGGCGGCTCCTGCCAGCGCACCTGGGAGCACGCGGTGCCGAAGACGAGCACGGCAGCCGGGCCGCGCGTCAGCGTGCAGTTCCGCCCCCACGGCGTCGCCTGACTCGCTCGCTCAGCCAGGTGGCGCAGGCGAGGGCACGCCGATGCCGGTCACGCACGTATCCGCGGCACGAGCGACCTCGGCCGCACGAAGGCCGGTGACCTCCAGGGTCACCGGCCTTCGTCTCGAACGTCGAGCGGCGGGCGTCAGCCCATGTGCGCCACGGGAGCGTCCTCGTCGTCGCCCTCCTTGACGGCGTCCTTGCCGACGGTGAAGAGCGCTGCGGCCAGGACCGCAGCGAGCACGAGAAGGGCGGCGCCGACCGCGAACGCACGGGTGTAGCCAGCGGTCAGGGCGGGGTTGATCCCGGCAGAGCCCGCGATGCCGTTGGCCGCGATGTAGGCGGTCGTGGCGGCGACGGCGACGGTGTTGAGCAGAGCCGTGCCGACGGCTCCGCCGACCTGCTGCGAGGTGTTGAGCATGGCAGAGGCGACACCGGCATCAGCCTTGCCGATGCCGTGCAGGGCGGTGGTCGACACCGGGATGAAGTTGAACGCCATGCCGACGCTGATGAGCATCATCGCGGGGAAGATGTGCGCCCAGTAGGTCGAGTCGTACTCCAGCCGGGAGAGCCAGGCGAGCCCGGCGGCGCCCATGAGCAGACCGGGAACCATCAACGGCTTGGGACCCACACGCGGCAGCAGCTGGCTGGCCACACCCGCGCCGAGGATGATCCCGACGCTGAACGGCAGGAACGCGAACCCGGCCTTGATCGGGGAGTAGCCCAGCACGACCTGGAAGTAGAGCCCGAGGAACAGGAACATCCCGAAGAGGCCGATGCCGACGACCAGCGACACGAGGTAGGACGCGCCGCGGTTGCGCTCGAGCAGGATCCGCATCGGGAGCAGCGGGTTGGCGACGCGGTTCTCGATGATGAGGAAGCTGCCCAGCATCACCACGGCCACGGCGAACCAGATCAAGGTCGACGGCTCGGTCCAGTGCGCCGACTCCGTGAACGAGTGCGGCGCGGCCTTGGTGAAGCCGTAGACAAGAGAGACCAGGCCGACCGACACGGTAATCGCGCCGAGGACGTCATAGCTGGCGACGCCTTCGGCGCGGCTCTCCCGGACGAAGGGGATGGCCAGAGCGACAGCTGCGATCGCGATCGGGACGTTGACCAGGAGGCACCAGCGCCACGAGAAGTATTCCGTCAGGACGCCGCCCAGGAGAAGACCCAGCGCTGCGCCACCGCCCGAGATTGCACCGTAGACGCCGAACGCACGCGCGCGCTCCTTGGGCTCGTGGAAGGTGACGGTGATCAGCGAGAGCGCGGCAGGAGCCAGCAGTGCGGCGAAGGCGCCCTGGAGGCCACGGGCCGCGAACAGGAGCGTCCCGGTCGACGCGATGCCGCCGAGCGCGGACGCGCCGGCGAATCCGAGGAGGCCGATGATGAAGGCGCGCTTGCGGCCGATGTAGTCGGCGATGCGGCCACCGAGGAGCAGCAGTCCGCCGAAGGCCAGGGCGTATCCGGTGATGACCCACTGCTGGTCCGCGTCGGCGATGCCGAGGTCTTTCTTTGCCGACGGCAGGGCGAGGTTCACGATCGAGGCGTCGAGGATGATCATGAGCTGCGCGATAGCGATGACGCCGAGGGCGCGCCAGCGCAGCGGGTCGAGCGGCAGCCCGGCGGGAGAGACCGCCCAACTGCGCTGCTCGTCGGTGATGACCGTGGCGGCCGCGGTCTCCGGCTGATCAGGTGAGGACGACATGGGCATAGCTCCGTCTGTTGCAGGTTCTGCGCGACCCGGGGGTCGAGCTCTTGGCCGTGCGGGGTGGCGCACCAGGGCGCCACGAGCGCGGTGGGTGGCCCCGAGGGGCAACTCGTGCGGCGGGCCGGACACCTCGACAGTGAGGCGAGCCTGCCCTCGCCGAGAGTCTGCCGGGGACAACCGACAGTCGACGATCAGGTATTCCCGGCGCGAACGATCGTGAGTTCCCGGCGGGTGTGCCGGAGCTGTCCGGGCCAGTGACCGTCCGCCACCGGACGGCTTCGTGGAGTCGCGCAACCCGCGTCGTCGCAGGTGGGCGGCCCGATAGCCTGCGGGCCATGACACCAAGCCTCCGGACCGCGCGGGCTCTCCGGACCGTGCGGGCCACCCGCTATGTCCTGGCGCTGCGGGAGGGCGGCTCGCTGCCGGGGATCGTCGAGGCAGACGACCTCGGGATGTACGTCGTGAAGTTCCGCGGCGCGGGACAGGGCCGCAAGGCCCTCGTCGCCGAGGTCGTGGTCGGCGAGCTCGGCCGACGGCTCGACCTCCCGGTGCCTGAGCTCGTCGTGGTCGAGCTCGACTCCTCGATGGCCAGCGCCGAGCCCGACGAGGAGGTACAGGACCTTCTGCGGGCCAGCCACGGCACCAACCTGGGGATGGACTTCCTGCCCGGCTCCCTCGGGATCGAGCGACCCGACGGCATCGACCCCGGGCTCGCCGCGGACGTGGTGTGGTTCGACGCTCTCGTGCAGAACGTCGACCGATCCTGGCGCAACCCCAACCTGCTGCGCTGGCACGGCGCGCCCTGGCTCATCGACCACGGTGCCGCGCTCTACTTCCACCATGACTGGTCGAGTCGAGCCACCGCAGCCACCAGGCCCTACCGTGCGGCCGCCGACCACGTGCTGCTTCCCGTCGCTGCGTCGCTCACCGAGGCGCACGACCGGCTCGCCCCGCGCGTCACCACCGCACTGCTCGACCAGGTGCTGGCCCTCGTCCCCGACGAGTGGCTCGACGAGGAGCCCGGATTCACCTCACCGAGCGATGTGCGCTCGGCCTACGTCGACGTCCTGACCGAGCGTGTCGCCGCCCCCGCCACGTGGCTCGACGCCGTGGAGGTGGCACGTGGCGCACGGGTATGAGTGGGCGGTGCTGCGCGTGGTGCCGCGCGTCGATCGCTGCGAGTCGGTCAACGTCGGCGTCCTCGTCTACTGCCGCGCCCTGGACTACCTCGCCGCGTTGATCACCGACGACCTCGGTCGCGCTCGGGCCATCGACCCGGATCTCGATGTCGATGGCGTACGCCTGCACCTCGACGCGGTCGCCGCGGTCGTCGCCGGCAGCCCCGCCGCGGGCGACAACGGACGTCGCTCACCGGGTGACCGGTTCCGCTGGCTGGTCGCACCGCGCAGCACGGTGGTGCAGCCCTCGCCGGTGCACACCGGGATCACCGACGACCCGGCGGCCGAGCTGGTCGACCTCGCCGGGCGCATGGTGACATGGCCCCCGACCCGTCCGCCGCGACGTACCCCAGAGGGCCGCCCATGAGCGACACCCCCACCACCGCTCCGCAGATCAGCGGTCCGGACTACGTCCGGCTCATCGGCATGGGTGCGGCCATCGGCGTGCCGGGGGCCGTGGTCGCCCTCGTCTTCCTCGAGCTCGTGCACGTCATCGAGCAGTGGCTCTGGCACACCCTTCCCTCGGCGATGGGCAGACCACGGCGCCGTGGTGGCTCGTCCTGGGGCTCCCTGCTGTCGGCGGGCTGCTGGTGCGGGCGACGGGCACCCGGCTTCCTGGCGACGGCGGCCACGAGCCGCTGACCGGGATCAGCCTCACCCCGACCGCCGTCGCGTTCATGCCGAGCGTGGCGCTGGCCGCCATCGCCTCGCTCGGCTTCGACGCCGTGCTCGGCCCGGAGGGTCCGCTCATCGCGCTCGGCTCCGCCGTCGGCATGGTCGCCGTGGGCATCTGGAAGGTGACCGGGCCAGGCGCTTCGGTGCTCTCGACCGCCGGCGCATTCTCCGCGGTGTCCGCGCTTTTCGGCGGGCCGATCGTGGCCGGTGCGCTGCTGCTCGAGGCGGAGGTGGGCCTCGGTGCGGCGCTGATCCCGGCGCTCCTGCCCGGCGCGGTCGCCGCGGCGGTCGGCTACGTCATCATCGTCGGCGTCGGGGGGTGGGCCGGAGTGCCCGTCGCGGGGCTCTCGATCCCTGATCGGCAGCCTGATCCGACCACGCGCATCATCGACCTGGTGCTCGGTGTGGTCGCCGGCCTCGTCGTCGCGCTGCTCGTGCGCGTCATTCCGGGCTCTCGCCCTACGACTGCGCGACGCACGACCGCGGGTCGGGACCCTCGGCGCACTGCTCGCTGGCGGACTCGCCGTCGGAGCATTGGCCCTCGCGGTCCAGGGGCTCGGCGGGGCCAGCTCCGAAGTGCTCGTCAGCGGGCAGTCGGCGCTGCCGTCGCTGCTCACCCAGACCAGCGGGTGGCTCGTCTTCGCGATCCTGCTCGCGAAGGCGTTCGGCTACGCGGTCTGCCTCGGGTCGGGTTCCGCGGTGGACCGGTATTCCCGGCGATCCTCATCGGAGTCGCCGTGACGATGATCGTGGGCCAGGTCGCCGACATGTCGCCGACGGCCGCGCTCGCCATCGGCACCGCGTGCGGCATGGCCGCCTTCACCCGACTCATCTTCTCGTCCCTGGTCTTTGTGCTGCTGGTCAGCGGCACCCCAGGGCTCGGTGCCATCCCCGCCGCTGTCCACGCGGCCGCGACCGCCCGGGTCGTCGGCAGGATGCTCGACGAGCGCCTGCCGCTCCCGCAGACAGCACCGGCACGGGTCGGCTGACCGCTCGCAGCCGTAGCGATAGTCGCGGTCGCACTCGCAGCAGCAGGCGCTAGCCTGTCCGCCATGACCGGATCTGACACCGCCCACAGCTCCCACGACACGCACCCGGTGCACCCGATCTCCGCGACGATCGTGCTGCTGCTGTTCGTGGCCCTGTTCTCCGCCCTCTTCGCGAAGATGGCGAGCGTGTCCTTCGATGCCTCGATCGCCATCGTCGCCGCGCTCTTCGCCGTCTTCGGGCTGCTCTGGATCTGGGTCCTCGACCGCGACTGATCCCGGCACCCGACGGTCAGCTGTCGGCGCCGTCGCGACGACCCAGCGAGGCGAGATAGGCGTTGTAGTCAGCCAGCTCGTCCGTGCCCTGCCCGGTCGACGACGCCCGCTCCTGCGCACGGTCAGTGCGTCGCGCCTCTCGCTCGTCGGCGCGCACCCACTGCCAGAACATGGCCGCCATCACCAGGAGCATGGGGATCTCGCCGGTCGCCCAGCCGATCGCCGCGCCGAGGTGCTGGTCGGCGAGCAGGTCGGTCGCGAACGGTCGCTGCAGCGTGGTGTAGAAGTCCTCTGCGATCACGGTCGACGTCATCATGAGCGCGATCGAGAAGAACGAGTGCAGCGGCATCACGATGAGCATGATCACCATGCGTACGAGGAAAGGCGGCCGGTGCGGACCGGGATCGATCCCGATGAGGCTCCAGAAGAACAGCGAACCGGCGAGCAGGAAGTGCACGTCCATCGCGACGTGACCCCAGTGGCCGGTCATGAGCCACGGGAAGAGCCCGGTGAAATAGAGGCCGTAGAACCCGACCACGAAGATCGTCGAGGCCACGATCGGGTTGGAGATGAAGCCGACGAATCGCGAGTGCACGACCGCGGACAACCACTCGCGCGGTCCGACCTCGCCCGATGCTCGCGGCAGCGTGCGCAGCGCCAGGGTGATGGGTGCACCGAGCACCAGGAAGATGGGCACGACCATGCTCAGCAGCATGTGCTGCACCATGTGGGCGCTGAACATCACGTGGCTGTAGGTCGCGAGGCCGGTGCACGTCGACAGCAGCAGCAGGACGACGCCGCAGCCCCACAGGACCGTGCGGCCCCACGGCCAGACGTCGCCGGACCGGCGCATGGTGCGCAGCCCCATCGCATAGAGCGCCACGAGCAGCACGCAGACAGCGATCCAGAGTCCGTCGAGCCGCGCCTCGCCCCACAGCAGGCGTCCGAGATCCGGAGCAGGCGGGAGGTCGAAGCCGAGCAGCAGCCGGGCTGGCGACAAGGCCTCGAGCGGGGCGTCCGCCGACACGGGCGGAGCCGTCCGGGACAGCGCCACCGCGACGCCGACGGTCGCGGCCATGACCAGGACCTCGACGGCAGCGACGCGGAGGAACAGCAGGCGGCCCGGCTCCTGGTCGAGCTTCGGCAGGGTGACGCGACGATGCGCGAGGCCGATGCCGGAGAGCACCGCGAGCAACGCGATCTTGACGAGCACGATCCGGCCGTACGACGAGGTCACCAGATCTGACGGCGCGGCGAGACGCACCCAGGCGCTGGCACAGCCGCTGGCAGCGACCGCCACGGCGCACCACAGAGCGAGAGCGCTGAACCGACGCACGGCGTGAGGCAGCGGGCGGCGGTCCGACGTACCGAGCAGGACGAGCGCGGTGATGCCGCCGCACCAGAGGCTCAACGACACGACGTGGACGATGAGACTCGAGACCGCGATCGAGTGGTCCGCCGACGCGCCGGAGTGGCTCGACAGTGTCGGTGGCACGACGGCGAGCAGCGCCAAGAAGCAGGTGAGCGCAGCACCGGTGGTGGTGCGCACCGCAGAGGCCGCGGTCGCGACGCAGAGCACCAGGAACAGCTGCGCGAGCAGCGACCGACCGAGGTCCAGGTCGCTCACAAAGCTCCACAGCTGCGTGATGTCGAGGGTCTCCGAGACGGGCGACGCGATGACGTCGGAATAGGTCAGCACGACGAGGACCACGACGAGAGCCGCCCACACCAGGGCCGACCAGCGTGCGGCGCG
This sequence comes from Candidatus Nanopelagicales bacterium, assembly GCA_031360335.1. GTDB lineage: Bacteria > Actinomycetota > Actinomycetes > S36-B12 > CAIYMF01 > Longivirga. The sequence continues at coordinate 15,714 of JANMBJ010000171.1, read as the reverse complement.
GGTCCACATGAGGCGGGCGCCGCGCAGCTCGCCGGCACGCGCCGGAACGAGCACCGCACCGGAGAGGAGCAGCCCGACCGTGAGGATCGACGCGAGGTCGACGAGCGTGCGCACAAGAGGCAACGCCCACAGAGTGCCCAGACCAGGATCGGGGAGGCCACCGGGTGCCGCGACGGGACGGCCGTCGCCGACCCAGAGCAGCAGCGCCGTCGCCAGGACGCCGAAGACACCCGCGGCTCCGAGCAGGACGCCGGGCCGCACGGTCGCCGACGTCGAGCGCCGACGGGCGGGTGACTCCACCGCGGCACTCACCGGACGTCTCCTGTCGATGGTCGACCTGCCGAGGCTGGGCCGGTCTCGTGACGCCCGCAGAGGCACAGGGATCGGGGCTCGGAGCCCCACCATCGTAGGCGGCACCAGGTCGCGCAGCCCGTCGGCGTCGGCCATCGCGCGAGCGCGGGCCGTCCCTCACCCGCCGCGCTCCACCCCGCGCAACGAGCGATCCAGCAGAGGAGGGTCGATAGTGACAGCACCTGCTGGCTCAGGGTGCGCTCACCGCTGGCTCACTCACCTCGACTCGGAGCGCGCCGCCTGTCGAGACTGAGGGCATGACAGCGACGAGAGGGACCACGACGGCCGGCTCGAGCGCGGTGCTCGACATCGAACGGGTCGAGGCGCTCGTCGACGAGATCGGTGACCGCGTGCTCGTCCGTGAGGCCCTCCGGACCTTCGTCGGCCAGGCGCCCGGGCGGCTCGAGGCGATCCGCGAGGCGCTCGCTGGAGGCGACGACCTCGAGATCAGGTCCGCGGCGCACGCGCTCGGCTCCCCCGCCGCGATGCTCGGCGCCGTCGGCGTACGCGGCGCGACGCGGGCGATGCAGGAGGCGGCGACCGAGGGTCGCACCGAGCACTACGCCACCCTCCATGCCGAGATCGAGACGGTGACGGCACAGACCGTCGTGGAGGTCCGCGCCTACCTCGCCGCCGGCACCGCCTGATCGCGACGCTGCTCAGGCGTGATCAGGACTGGGGCTCTGTGCCCGTGCTCGTGGAGGCCGTGCCGTCAGTGTCGGGCTGTCCGCACGAGAGCCGGCCGCCTCAGGACTGTCCGCGTGGACGATCTCAGATCGGCCGCTGTCAGATCGTCCACCGTCGCCGTTGTCGCTCTCTGCGGGGTCGATAGCCGGGTGGTCGCTGTCGATCTGGTCGCGGTCGAGCCACTTGCGTGACATCTGCGCCAACGCGTCGATCCCGAACGGCTTGCTGAGGTAGTCGACCATCCCGGCTTCCCGGCACAGGTCGCGCTCGGTCTGTCCGACGTGCGCGGTGAGGGCCACGATCGGAACGTCGACCGATGTCGCCCCGTCGGTGACGGTGCGCCACGTGCGGGTCGCTTCGCGACCATCGATGTCGGGCATCTGCACATCCATGTAGACCAGGCCGTACGGCGTTGTCCGCATCGCCTCGAGTGCCGGGGCGGCGGCATTGACAACGTCGGTCGCGAGACCGATGCGGTCGAGCATCGCGGCCGCGAGGCGACGATTGATCTCATTGTCGTCGACGAGGAGCACCCGCTGGCTGCGCACCGTCCACGCGGCCGGGCCACCGGAGCGAGCAGCAACCCGCGCACGCGCCAGGGTGCCGCCACCCGGCTGAGCCGTGATCGTGAGCGAGCCGCCGAGCGCTGCAGCGAGACGAGCCGCTTGGGCCAGGCCGCCACCGCCCGAAGCGCGGATCCCGTTGCCGTCCCAGGTGTACCCCACGCCGAGGTCGCGCACGTCGATCGTCAGATCTTGCGCGCCGACCGTCGCGCGGACGTCGACGCGAGCACCTCCGGCGTGCGAGACCGCGTTCGAGACCAGCTCGTCGATGATCCGCTCGACGCTGGGGCGGTGCAACATCGTGACGAAGTCCGGCGCAGCACCGCTCGCGACGACGTCGATGGGCACCGGGCTGTCGGCATGCCGGGCGACGACCGACGCCACGACCTCGTCAGGTGCGCACAGCCGCCGCTCACCGAGGATCCGCTTGCCGCTGCCGTCGGCTGCGGCAACCAGTCGGGTCACGACCGCCTGGAGCGACTCGACCACCCCACGGTCGGACCCGTCGTCGCAAGCGGTCAGGAGCCTGATCGACGACTCGGCCTCATGCACGAGGAATGCGAGATAGGCGGCGCGCGTCTCGTCGGCCGCACGGGTCTCCCGCTTGAGGCCCTTGATGTGCTCGTCGCGCTGGGCCAGGAGATCCTCGAGCCGGGTGCGGTCCGCATCCTGCCGGTGCTGCAGGCGCTGCCACTCGAATGCCCTGCCGAGCTGGGTCCCGATGGACGGCGCGAGCTGCAGCATCCGCTCGTCGGCCGCCCGCGGCGTCGGGTGCACGAACTCGAGGACAGCGACGACGTCGATGCCGGTGATGACCGGGAACGCCCAGGAGGCCCCGCCGGTGATGACGACGTTGCGCGGGTAGTTGGCCGCCATCGACAAGTTGGGGAGCCAGAGGGCCAGGTGTGAGGCGGCAACCTCGCCCGGAAGCCCGCGCGGCGGCAGGAATCGCTCGTCCACCGTTGCCGAGACGACAAGATCGAGAAAGTCGAGCTGAGTCGGATCGGCATCCCAGATGTCCGAGGTGACGAACGCACCGTCATCGTCGGGGACGAGCACGTGCGACACCGCGAAGTCGCAGTGCTTGCGCAGCACGCGGGCTGACGCGCCGAGTGCGGCGAGCGCGTCGGAGCTGTCGTTGACGATCACCGCGATCGCGGCGAGGAGCTCCACCTCGCGTGAGCGCTCAGAAGACCGTCGCAGCTGGTTCTCGGCGATGAGCTCGGCCTCGAGGCGCGCGGTCCGCTCTCGCTCCGCCCGCCGCTCGAGGCGCGAGAGCACGTCGCGGTCGATGCCGGTGGGCTCGGTCATGAGCACGTCACCCGAAGCACGCAGACAACGTCAGAGCGATGCCGGCGCAACGGCTGCTCGACGCGCACCCGCTGGCCGCAGCGCGGACCGACGTGCGTGGCCACCGTCTCCGCCAGGTCGACGAGGTCGCTGTCGACATGGCTGCCGAGCGAGGTGTCAGCACCGGGACCGCCCGCGTCGTCGACGATCTCGTCCCATCTGTCGTCACCGCGCTCCGCGCGCACGACCTCCTCGACGAGGGTGCCGTTGACGCCTTTCACCGTGTCCTCTCGTCCCGGTGGCCCACTCACCACCGACGTCTCGCTGTTCTTGCCGTCGACCAGCTGTTGGGCCGACCGTTCGTGCTGCATCACCGCGAGCCGCGGTCATGACCGCGTGGTGACCAGCATCGCCTCGACCACCCGTCGCAGCTCAGCGAGGTCGACCGGCTTGCCCACGTGCCCGTCCATCCCGCTGTCGCGACACCGGGCCAGGACCTCCTCGTCGTCACCCGCGACCAGCGCCACGACGGGCACCGTCGAGATGCGACGGTCGTCATAGGCGCGGATACGACGGGTGGTCTCCGGCCCGTCGACGTCCGGCATGTCGACGTCGAGCAGCACCAGTCCGATCGAGCGGCGCTGCTCCAGGACGTCGAGCGTCTCCTCTCCGCTGCCGACAGCGACGGCGGCGACGCCGAGCCGCGTCAGCTGTCGTACGAGGAGGTTGCGGCTGGCGACGCTGTCGTCGGCCACGAGCACGGTCGGAACGTCGTCGACGGCGGAATCGATGATGGCCGGCGGCGCATCATGCTCGGACGTCTCGGGAAGGCGGAGAGCGAACCGGAACGACGACCCCTCCCCCACGATGCTCGTCACGCGGATGTGGCCGCCCATGAGGGTGACGAGCCGCTCGGAGATGGCGAGACCGAGACCCGTGCCCTCGTTGCCCGTGCGCGCCTGGACGAACGGGTCGAAGATCGCGGACAGCCGCTCCTGCGGGATACCGGCACCGGTGTCACGAACCTCGAAGTCGACCATGACCGCACCTGCGCGGCGCTCACCCACGGACGCACTCAGCGTGACCGACCCGGTGCTGGTGAACTTCACGGCGTTCCCCGTGAGGTTGACGAGCACCTGCCGGAGCCGGAGCGGGTCTCCTACGACGAGCGCGGGCATGGCGGGGTCGACGACGAGCCGAAGCTCGAGGCCCTTGGCGTGTGCCTGTGGCCCGAGCATGTCGGACACGCCGCGCACCGCCGCTTCGGGTGAGAACGGCTCGCTGAGCAGGTCGATGCGGCCCGCCTCCACGCGCTGAAGGTCGAGGATGTCGTTGATGATCGCGACGAGCGTGGTCGCCGAGGAGTTGACGACGTCGACCAGCTCGCGCTGCTCGCTGTCGAGCGAGGTCGTCCGCAACAGCTCCAGGGTCGCGAGGACCCCGTGCATCGGAGTACGGATCTCGTGGCTCATCGACGCGAGAAACTGCGTCTTCGCGTCAGACGCGGCAATCGCCTCGTCGCGCGCACGCGCGAGCGCCTCCTGATACTGCACCCGGTCGGTGGCATCACGAAACATCCACAGCGCGCCGAGGTCTTCGCCGTCGGCGGTGATCGGCTGGAAGTCGAACTCGAGCACGCGACCGTCGCCGAGGGTGAGCGACTGGTTGGCCGCCGGCCAACGCCGGTGGATGAGGTCGTCCTTGCGGCGGAGGAACTGCGCCGGATCTGTCGTGACGGAGAGCAGCTGGCCGACAGCGGCCGCGGCCGGGAGACCGACGAGGTCGGCCGTGACCGACGGGGACGTGAAGACCTCGAGCAGCATCTGGTTGGCCATGACCACCCGGCGCTGCGCGTTCTCGACCAGCACCCCGGACTGCAGATGGGCCAGCAGTGTCGTGAGGCGCGACATGGTGTCGTGCAGCTCGAGCTCGGCCGTCTTCGCCGACGTGATGTCGAGCATGAACCCGATCCGGCGCGACGTTCCGTCGTCATCGACGATGACCGAGTCGACTGCTCGGGTCCAGACGACCTGACCGTCGGCCGTGCGGAGCCGCATCTGCTCGTCGAACGGCGCGTTGTGCCGCTCGCTGTGCAGGTGCGCGGCCCAGCCACGATCACGGTCGTCCGGGTGGACGACGACGTCGAAGAAGAATCCGGGCTCGTCCATCCAGCGCTGCGCGGGATAGCCGAGCCAGTCCTCCACCCGCGGGGAGACGAACTCTGCGACCGGGAGCGATCCGAGGATGTCGACGTACATCACCAGCGGCTGCAGCTCGACGAGCCGACGATAGTGGGCTTCGGCACGGGTCAGCATGCTGCTGGCCCGGCGCAGGCCGCATGCCGAGCGCTGCAGCTCGGTAGGGCGCAGGTCCGCCAGGCTGCGCTCCTGCCCTCGCCGCAGCAGCAGGTCCGGAGTCTGGTCGATGGGAGAGAAGTCACCTGCGGAAAGGCCGAGCTTGTCGGGCTCCTCCGACGACGCGACCACCGGCGACCCGATGAGGAGCACGCCGGACGGCTCAGCGATATCGACAACCTGGAAGCGCAGCCGAGGGCCGTCACCACGCAGCCGCAGCAGCAGCACCGAGTCGCGATGACGGCGCACGGCGGAGATCGTGGTCAGGCCAGCCGGCCGCACGACATCGAACACGTCGAGCAGCGCTCTCCCGACGAAGTCGGGGGTCAGGCGGTTCCACGAGCCGCCGGTGCGTACGACGACCAGTTCCTCGTCGCACAGGACCCCGAAGGGAGCGACGCGATCGAGGTCGTCGCCCTCGATGCGGATGCTCATCAGGTGGCCGGGGTCAGGCCGGCTCGAAGCGGTAGCCGACTCCGCGCAGCGTGCGGATGTGGCGCGGCTGCGACGCCGACTCGCCGAGCTTCTTGCGCAGCTTGCCCATGTGGACCTCGATGACGTGGTCGTCGCCGAACCACTCGCCCCACACCTGGACGAGCAGCTGCTCGCGAGTGAACGTGCGACGTGGGCTGCCGGAGATCAGGTCGAGGATGTCGAACTCGATCTTGGTCAGCTCGACGGTCTCCCCGTCGACGATGACCTCGCGGGCCACCGGATCCACCAGGAGCCGGCCGAAGTCGCGCACCTCCCGCTGGACGGCGGCACGCGGCCGACGGCGCATCGCGCGGATGCGTGCGGCCAGCTCGCGCGGCGAGAACGGCTTGGTGACGTAGTCATCAGCGCCGACGGTCAGACCCACGATCTTGTCGACCTCGTCGTCGCGTGCGGTGACCATGACGACGTAGGCGTCGCTGAACCCGCGCAGCTCGCGGCACACCTCGACGCCGTCGCGGTCGGGCAGCGACAGGTCGAGCACGACGAGCTCGGGACGCTTCGCCCGGGCCCACTCCAGGCCCTGGTTGCCTCGCGGCGTCGCCACGACGGAGTAGCCCTCCTTCTCGAGGAGGCCGCGCACGAGGAGGGTGATCTCAGGCGAGTCCTCGATGACGAGAGCCGCAGGTCGCTCCGGTGTCATCTCGATGTCCTTTCAACCCGGTCAGGTGGTTGTCCTCCTTCACTGTGACACCACAGGAAGCGGGATGCCGCCCCAGCGGATCCTCGCTACGACCGAGGTCCGTGAGGTCGGTCTCAGCAGCGGGGGCAGCCGATCACGCTCCCCTCTCGCGGCCCTCTCGTCGGCCTCATGAGAGAGACCTCACCGTCGAGCAGACCGCCTCACGCCCCTCCTGAACCCTCCCGGGAGGTCCCGAGCGCCCCCCGCGATCGGGAGCGCCCCGGTGATCAGGCTCACGGCACCTGTCACCCGTGCGGCGCAGCACTGTCTCTCTCAGCCGTGCTCGTCGCGCGGTCCGGGGTGCGTCCGCAAGATCACAGCACCCAACCTGTCGGCGATCGGGCGAGGACCTGCCTCGGATCGGTAGCGTCACCACAGTAGGGATCCCAGAGGACAGGACACGGACGCCATGCGCACGATCTCGATCGAGGAACTCCCTGCTGTCCTGGGCGGCGTCCCCGCGCACCCACGCGTAGTCGCGAGCGGCAACTTCGCCACCCCTCACGTCGTCCTCGCCGCGCTCGACGCGATCTTCCCGACCTACCGCCTCCATGCGCTCAACGCACAACCGGGCCTGCCCGACCGTGAGGGGGTCGAGCTGGAGACGTCGTTCGTGGGACCCGGCATGCGCACGAGCCCACGCCTGGTCTATGTGCCGTCGCGGCTGTCTCTCGTGCCGCGCCTGTTCGCGACCACGTGCCCGCCCGACGTGGTCGTCGTGCACACGTCTCCCGCGGCATCCGGCAAGGTCTCGCTCGGCATCGAGGTCAACATCCTCCCGGCCGCCATCGAGGCGGCCCGTGCGCGAGGCGGCCTCGTCATCGCGCAGGTGAATCCCGAGATGCCCTACACCTTCGGCGATGCCGAGATCAGCGTCGATGACATCGACATCGCGATCGAGGTCGAGGCGACGCTCGCATCGCCTCCGGCGATGGTCATCGATGACGTGTCGGCCGCGATCGGAGACCGGGTGGCGACCCGGGTCGGCGACGGCTCGACCCTGCAGCTCGGCATCGGTGCGGTGCCTGACGCCGTGCTGTCCGGGCTTACTGGACGTCGTGGCCTGCGGGTGTGGAGCGAGATGTTCAGCGACGGCGTCCTCGACCTCGACAAGGCCGGCGCGCTCGACACCAGCGCCCCGCTCACGTCGTCCTTCCTCTTCGGCTCGCCGGAGCTCTATCGCTGGGTCGACCGCAACCCTCGCGTGATGATGCTGCGGACCGAGACGACCAACGAGCCCTCACTCATCGCCAAGAACCCGGCGATGACGTCGGTCAACACCGCGCTCCAGGTCGACCTCTATGCCCAGGCCAACGCGTCCCGCGTCAACGGACGCATCTACTCCGGCTTCGGGGGTCAGACCGACTTCATCGTCGGTGCGCTGCACTCCCCCGGTGGTCAGGCCTTCCTCGCGCTCCGCTCGTGGCACCCGCGGGCCAACGTCTCCACGATCGTTCCGATGATCGACGAGCCGGTGACCTCCTTCCAGGCCACCGCCGTCGTGACCGAACAGGGCACGGCCACGATCTGGGGCTGGGACGAGCGCGCCCAGGCGCGCCACCTCATCGACCAGGCTGCGCACCCCGACGCCCGCGACGAGCTCTGGGAAGAGGCGCGAGCCCTCAAGCTCGCCGGTGCCTGACCAGGATCATCCGACGCCGACCCCACGCTCCGGGCCGACCTCACGACCGGTGACCGGGTGTCCTTGCCCCGACAGAGCCCGGCCAGGACGATCAGAGCAGCACGCCCGCCGACTGTCAGGAGACGTCGTATGACCGACCACCGGCTCGCCCTCATCGTGGAGTTCCAGCCGGCGCGAGGGAAGGCCGCGGAGCTGCGCAAGGCGTTGCTCGACGTGGTCGAGCCGACCCGCGCAGAGGACGGCTGCCTGCTCTACGACCTCCACGAGGTCGTAGACACCGACGTCCTCGCGTTCTACGAGGTCTGGGAGACGCCGGCACACCATGCGGCACACGACGCGACGCCGCACATCATCGACCTCGTCACCCGGATGCCCGAGCTGACCGAGGAGCCGCCGCGGATGCGCAAGCTGCACCGCATCGAGCCTGGCGACTGAGCGAGGCTCGGCTCCGGCGCCACCCTGGTGTCCACCGCGCAGCCTGCCGCGCCGTGTCCCGGCCCGGCGCTCACCAGAGGTCAGCCGGTGGCGCCCGGCGCCCCGGTGTCGAGACCGTCCTTGCGGCGCTTGGCCATGCCCGACAGCGCCTCCCACGCGACCCGGTGCCCGTTGTTGGCGGTGATGTCCGCGTGGTCGTAGGCGGGTGCGACCTCGACGATGTCGATCCCGACGAGGCGTGTGTCGGTCGCGATCCGCCGCACCGTGCGCAGCAAGTCGATCGGCGTCATGCCACCGGGCTCCGGCGTGCCGGTGCCGGGCGCGAAACCGGGGTCGAGCACGTCGATGTCGACCGAGAGGTAGATGTAGTCCGGGCCATCGAGCGCCTCCGCGATGACCCGGTCGATCACCGCGTGGATCCCCTCCTCCCAGATCTCGGTCATGAAGTGGGTGCGCATCTCCTGCTCGCGCATCCACGCGACCACGTCCTCCGGTGGCCAGTAGCCGCGTAGTCCGACCTGGACGAAGTTGCGCCCGGGCACCGCGCCGCTCTCGATGAGACGACGCATCGGGGTGCCGTGGCTGGCGAGGTTGCCGTCGATGGAGTCCGCCGTGTCGGCATGCGCATCGAAGTGGATGATCCCTACCGAGCCGTGGCCATAGTGATCGGCAACCGCTGACGCCGCGGGCCATGTGATGGCGTGATCACCGCCGAGCACCACGGGGACGATGCCCCGGGAGGCCACCGTGTGCACCCGGTCATAGATGGCCTGACGGGACAGCTCCCACTGTCCGTGACGGCAGATCGCGTCGCCGAAGTCGACCACCTCGAGGTGGTCGAAGATCTCCAGCTGGAGGTCGAGGTGATACGTGCCCGGTGTGTGCGCGGAACGCAGCGCTCGCGGACCGAACCTCGCACCTGGCCGGTAGGTCGTGCCGCCGTCCCACGGGGCACCCACGATCGCGACGTGCGGTGCCCAGTCGTCGAGCTCCTCGGGCTCGGTGAGGAACGGACGGTGCCCGAACGTGGCGGGACCCATGTAGTCGTCGGCCTCGAGCTGCTCGCGCATGCCGGGCTTCATCCGATCGGACATGGCGACAACCTAGGGGTTCGCGGCGAGCCGGGTGGCGCGGTCGGACAACCCGCACGTGCCACCCGTCGACCGCTCTACCCCCTCGCTCGCGCACATCCGGTGGCGGTCATCGGTGCTGCGCTCCATCGGGTCGTGTGCGAACCGGAGACGTGCTCGACCACCCATCGGCAACCACCCGGCGCTCCTGAGAACTCTCAGCCCGCCTTCATGCCGACGTCGCCCAGTGACCGGGAGCACGCAGCGGTGGCGCCACCGATGTCTGGCTGTCCCCACGAGCGGAATCGAGCTGCGACTGGAGCAGGAACAGTGCCCCGCGCAGGTCGGCCCTCCCGAGATCCGCTCCCCGCAGGTCGGCTCCGATCAGGTCGGCGAGACGCAGGTCCGCGCCCGTCAGGTCCGCGCCGACGAGCAGCGCACCGCGCAGGCTGGCGCCACGCAGGTCGAGCCCCCGCAGGTCGCGCCCGACGAGGTCCGCGCCCCGATGGTCGACGGCATACGCCGGCTGCTCTCGTCGGACCGCATCGCTGGCCCGGAGCAGCAGCGCGTTGACCACGCTCCGCAGCCGGGTCACGTCGACCACCGCAAGCACCTCGGGTGCTTCGTCGGTCAACCGCAGCACGTCGTCGTGGGCCGCGCCGATCTCGTCGTGCAGCGGCTGCGCCCGACCCCAGGTGAGGGCCTCGGCGGTGTAGCGCAGCAGCTCGTGCAGATAGCGCATCGCGGGGAAGACCTCGCCCATCAGGTCGGCGACCTCGGGCGTGGTCCGCCAGTCATGCCCTCCGAACGTCACCTGCGTGACGTGCTGCCCCGCCCCGAAGCAGTCATAGACCGTGCACCCCGCGAATCCGCGGTCTCGCAGGTCCAGGTGGATGCCGCAGCGAAAGTCCGGCGCGAGATGCGGGCAGGGGTGGCCCGCGGCCTTGTCGATCGCGAAGTCGGTCGAGGCCGCGAACGCGGGCACGACGCAGCACAGCGCCGCACACTGCGAACAATCGGCACGAAACCGCGGTGACGTCGGCGCCAGCCGCAGGAGACGTGGACCGTCGACGGCCCCATCGGGGGTGTCGAGCGCATCCTCATCGATTCCGGACATGGAGCCTCCGCGTGCACCCGCGGCTCCGGTGGCCGCGACGGTCGCCCTCTATCCTCCTCCCGAACCGTCTGTGCAACGACGCACGACGGCACGACAGCAGGGACGGACGATGCAGGTCGACGGCAGCCCGCTCGAGGTGGCCCCCCGGCCCACGACCGACGCGGAGCAGGCAGTGCGGCTCGCCCGCGAGGTCTACGGAGTCGAGGGGTCGGTCCGCGAGCTCGGCAGCCAGCAGGACCGCAACTTCCGGATCGACTCTGCCGGTGGTCGCTACGTCGTCAAGGTGGCCAACCGCGGCTGGGGCCGACCCGCGGTCGAGGCGCAGAACGCCGCGCTGCTCCTGCTCGCCGCGATCGGCACCGGGTTCACGGCGCCGGTGCCCGTCGCTGGCCTCGACGGCGCCCTCCTGCACGAGGTCGCCGACGGTGCAGAGCAGCTCCCCCTGCGGCTGCTCACCTACGTCGAGGGCAGCCCGCTGTCCGACACGCGCCACCTCGCACCCGTCGTCGTTGCCGACCTCGGTCGGCTGGCCGGGCGCGTCTCGGCCGCCCTCTCCGGGTTCGACCACCCGGGCCTGGACCGAGCCGTGCAGTGGGATCTGCGTCGCGCCGACGAGGTCGTGGCCCTGCTGCTCGGGTCGATCTCCGACCCCGACCGGCGCGCACTGGTCGCCGACGTCGCGACCCGGGCCTGGCAACGCCTCGCGACGGTCTCGGCCGGGCTACGGGTGCAGGCGATCCACGGTGACATCACCGACGACAACGTGGTGGGTGAGCGCGACGACGCCGGGCGCGTGCGTCCGCACGGTGTCATCGACTTCGGCGACCTGTGTCGCAGCTGGATCGTGGGCGACCTCGCCGTCACCTGCTCCTCGGTCCTGAGACACGACGGTGACGACCCGTTCAGCGTGCTCCCGGCGATCCTCGCCTTCCACGACCTCGTGCCGCTCACCGACGACGACGTCGCCGCCCTCTGGCCGTTGACCGTGCTGCGTGGTGTGGTCCTGGTGGCGAGCAGCGAGCACCAGGCCGCGCTCGACCCCGACAACGACGGCCTGCTCGGTCCCCTCGAGGACGAGTGGCGCATCGTCCATGCGGCACGTGCGGTCGACTTCGACCTCGCGGAAGCGGTGATCCGGTCGGCTCTCGGCTGGGGCGCCGCCCCTCGGCACCGGGCCGCTCACGAGGCCATCGGTCGTGCCGGTCTTCTCCTGCGCGAAGCCCCGAGCGTCGTCGACCTGTCGGTCACGAGCACCGCGCTGCACTCGGGGCGCTTCCTCGACGCCGGCGCGGAGGTCGCGGTGCTCCATGACGCTGCGGCAACCAGCGCGGCGAGCACTCGCTGGGCAGAACCGCGCCTCACCCGCACGGTGCTCGACAGCGTGGAGGAGCCCGCGACGGTCGCCCTCGGTGTCGACCTCGCTCTTCCACGCGGCAGCGCCGTTCTCGCACCGTGGGGCGGCGTCGTCGCATCCGTGTTCGGATCTGCCCTCGCGCTCGACCACGCCAGTGGTGCACGGCTGTCGTTGCACGGGATCCGGGCGTCGGTGGGGCAGGGTGACCGGGTCAGCATCGGCTCGCTGCTCGGCACCGTCGCTGACAGCTCCCTGCGCGTGCAGCTCTGCGTCGACAGCGCGCTCCACGCTCCGGAGTTCGCCACGCCGACGACCGCCGGCGGATGGCTGACGCTGTGCCCGGACCCGTCGCCGTTGATCGGCGCCGATGTCGCCGCACCGACGACCGACCCGGCCCACCTGCTGCACCGCCGCCGGGAGTCGCTGGCCGCCGTCCAGGAGAGCTACTACGACGTTCCGATGCGGATCGAGCGCGGCTGGCGCCACCATCTCGTCGACACCGATGCGCGCGCCTACGTCGACATGGTCAACAACGTCGCGGCGATCGGCCACGGTCACCCGCGTCTGGCGGACGCCGTCGAGCGTCAGCTGCGGACCCTCAACACCAACTCGCGGTTCCACTATGCCGCGATCGCCGAGTTCTCCGAGCGGTTGGCGGCGCTCGCGCCAGAGGGACTCGACCAGGTGTTCCTCGTCAACAGCGGGTCGGAGGCGGTCGACCTCGCCCTGCGGATGGCGCAGGCAGTGACGGGCCGACAGGACGTCGTCGCCGTGCACGAGGCCTACCACGGCTGGACCGCGCTGTCGGACGCTGTGACCACGTCCCTCTACGACAACCCCTCGGCTCTGGAGAGCCGGCCGGACTGGGTGCACCTCGCCTCGGCCCCCAACTCCTTCCGCGGCCGCTTCCGAGGTGCGGAGGTCGGGGGCTACGCCATCGAGATCCGTGAGCTCATGGATCGCCTCGCGTCCGAGGGTCGTCCACCCGCGGCGTACATCTGTGAGCCCCTGCTGGGCAATGCGGGTGGCGTCGTGCTGCCCGAAGGATATCTGGCCGCGGCCTACGACGCCGTCCGCTGCGTCGGTGGTCTCGCGATCGCCGACGAGGTGCAGGTGGGCTATGGCCGCACCGGTCATCACTGGTGGGCCTATGAGATGCACGGCGTGACCCCGGACTTCATCACCATCGCCAAGGCGATGGGCAACGGCCACCCGCTCGGCGCGGTCATCACCACCCGCGCGATCGCGGAGTCGTTCCGGACCACCGGCTCGTTCTTCTCCTCCGCAGGTGGCAGTCCCGTGTCGTGCATCACCGGCCTGACGGTGCTCGACGTGATCGCCGACGAGGGCCTGCAGGCCAGCGCCGCAGCGGTCGGTGACCGCATGATCGCCCGCTGCCGGGAGCTCATGACTCGCTATCCGATCATCGGCGCCGTCCACGGCATGGGGCTCTACCTCGGGATCGAGCTCGTACGAGACCGGCAGACCCTCGATCCGGCGACGGCCGAGTGCTATGCCATCTGCGATCGACTCCGCGAGCTCGGGATCATCGTGCAGCCCACCGGGGAACGCGCGAACGTCCTCAAGCTCAAGCCGCCGATGTGCCTGACCGTGGCGAGCGCCGACCACGTCGTCGAGACTCTCGACAGGGTGCTGCGCGACGGCTGGTAGCCGAGACTTCCGGGAGCGTCCGTCGCGGCCGAGGCCGGCCGTCCTTCAGCCCAGCGGCAACGGTTGCGCCGGGCAGCGCGACAGCACGCGGCGCATCTCATCGCGCTCACCGGCTGTGACCCAGAGTCCGTACCTGGCCTTCACCGCGATCTGGCGCCCGACGTAGGCGCACCAGTAGGAACGCCGTGGCGGGAGCCAGGTGGCGGCGTCGCCGTCACCCTTCGCCTGGTTGACCGCTCCCCCGACCGCCAGCAGGTTGAGCGGGTCGTTGGCGAACGCCGTCCTCCGGGCGACCGTGATCTGCTGCGCCCCTTTCTGCCAGGCGTCACCGAGAGCGACCACGTGGTCGATCTGGACGAGGGCACTGGTGGCGACGCCTCGGACGAACTCGATCTGCTGTCCCGAATAGGGGTCGGAGAGCACTCCGGAGCTGACGACGCAGTTCGGTGCCGACGCCCGGAAGACGACCCGGCTCAGGTCACGACGCAGGATGTCGTTGCGTGTGTCGCAGCCGTTGTGGTCGACATCCGGCCAGCGCGTGCCGAACGCGGAGCGGTGATAGCCCGTCATCGGCGCTCGGCCCTTCACCGGCAGCCGGGCGAGCGCCGCCAGCGCCGCACCACCAGTCGGCGGCGCCGCGGTCGCAGTGGCACCCGTGGAAGGCGCGAGCGACATCGACGGGTCGGGTGCCGAGCTGCCGGCACTCGTCGGCCCGTGCGGCGTACGGCCTGGGCCCGCCTCACCGGTGCACGACGCACAGGTCGCCACCACGAGCAGCATCGCGAGAGCTCTGCGGGCGACAGCGCTCACGTCAGCAGGGCGGGGGTCAGCGATCCGAGCATCCACTCGACGTAGTCGTCGACGGGCATCGGCCGGGCATAGAGGTAGCCGTGGCCGAAGTCGCAGCCCAGGCCGCGCAGCAGGTCGGCCTGCTCCACGGTCTCGATGCCCTCCGCCACCGCGCGGAGGTCGAGGGCGCGTGCGAGCTGCACGACGAGCCGGGCCAGGGTCAAGCCCTGGCCCGAGCTGCCGAGCACCGAGACGAACGAGCGGTCGATCTTGAGCCCGTCAATGGTGCCGTCCTCGAGCCGAACGACAGGTTGGCGGTACATCTCGAGGCGGCGTTCGGCGATCGCCCAGCGCAGCAGCCGCTCGGCCGCGACCCGCCGCTCGGTCTCGGCGCGCATGTCCTCGTGATAGCCGACGAGGAGCGCGTGACGCGACGAACGCGACCGCGCGAGAGCAAGATCGGCCGCCTCGAGATACCAGTCGGCCGTCTGCCCGGGGTTCTCCTCCACCACCGCATAGCCGGCCCGGAAGACCACCTCGGTCTCGCGGCCGTCCGCCAGGATGAGCCCGCGGAGCTCGCCGTGGCACATCTCGATGCTCTCGACCACTGCCTGCTCGATGTCTGACGCGATCAGCACCCAGGCGAATGCGTCGCCAGAGAGCCGGGCCGCAGCCCGCACCGCGCCAGGGAGGTGCTCGAAGGTGCGCGCGACGGCGACCAGGATCTCATCGCCGGAGTCGTGGCCGAGCGTGTCGTTGAGCGCGGTGAACCGCTCGAGGTCGAGGACCACGATGGCCATCTCGTCGTGGGCATCGCGCGTCCGGAGAAGCCGACGCAGACCGACGAGGAAGGCGTCGCGGCTCAGCAGCGAGGTGAGCGAGTCCTGGCTCTGGCGCGAGTCCATCTGACGCTGGAGCCGCCGCGCGTCGCTGACATCGCGGGCGGTCACGACGTATCCCTGGAACGCTCGACGACTGTGGACACCCGCGCGACCACGATCGACACGAGCAGCACCACCAGTACGAGGGTCGAGACGATGACCGAGCCGATCGGCAGTGCGTCCGCGGCAACGGCGCTGCTGAGGACGGCCACACCGGCCATCAGCGCGAGCACGGCGGGCAGGCCAGCGGACAACCACTCGGCCCACGGTGGAGCACCGATCCGCGCATGTCCAGGCGACCTGCGCCTACGCCGCAGCGCGCCCCCCGGATGCGCC
>JANMBJ010000158.1:0-31729 GCA_031360335.1 Candidatus Nanopelagicales bacterium | reverse complement strand
GCCCAGTCGTCCAGGCCTGCGGCCATCACCCGGGCCCGGGCCTGCGCCGGTGTGAGGCCGCCGAGCTCGCGGGTGAACGCACCGAGGGCCCGCCCGAGCTCGACCGGCCGGCCCTGCGTGTCGCCCTTCCAGAACGGCAGGCGGCCCGCAAGACCCGGCGCGGGGGAGACGAGCACCCGGTCGTGCGTGATGTCCTCGATGCGCCAGCTCGACGCACCGAGGGCGAAGACGTCGCCGACCCGCGACTCGTAGACCATCTCCTCGTCGAGCTCGCCGACCCGGCTCTGCTTCTCGCCCACCAGGAAGACGCCGAAGAGCCCGCGGTCGGGGATCGTGCCGCCGCTGGTGACCGCAAGTCGTTGTGCCCCAGGGCGTCCGGTGATCGTGCCGGTGGTGCGGTCCCACACGATGCGCGGGCGCAGCTCGGCGAACTCGTCGCTCGGATAGCGCCCCGCGAGCATGTCGAGCACCGCGTCGTAGGCCGACTGGGGGAGCGAGGCGAAGGGCGCCGCACGCCTGACGAGTGCCAGCACGTCGTCGACGTGCCACGCGTCGAGCGCCGTCATCGCCACGACCTGCTGCGCCAGGACGTCGAGCGGGTTGCGCGGCATGCGCATCTCCTCGATCAGCCCGGACTTCATCCGCTCCGCGACGACGGTCGTCTGCACGAGATCGCCGCGGTACTTCGGCAGCACGATGCCCTTGCTCACCGCGCCGACCTGGTGACCCGCACGTCCGACACGCTGCAGCCCGCTCGCGACACTCGGCGGCGACTCCACCTGGATGACGAGGTCGACGGCGCCCATGTCGACTCCGAGCTCGAGGCTGCTCGTCGCCACGACTGCGGGCAGGCGCCCGGCCTTGAGGTCGTCCTCGATGAGCGCCCGCTGCTCCTTGCTCACCGACCCGTGGTGCGCCCGGGCGAGCACCGCCGGCGCGCCCAGGCTCGCGCCGGACCGGGCCATCACGGCGGCCGGTGGAGCGTCGAGCCCGAGCGCTTCTCCGGTCGTGCGCTCCACCCAGATCTCGTTGAGCCGTGCGGTGAGGCGCTCGGCGAGGCGTCGCGAGTTGGCGAAGACGATCGTCGAGCGGTGGGCCGCGATGAGGTCGACGACCCGCTCCTCGACGGCGGGCCAGATCGACGTACGACGGTCGTCACCCGCCGCTGACCCCGACACCTCGCCGGTGCTCGCGCCGAGCTCGGCCATGTCGTCGACCGGCACGACGACCTCGAGGGTGATCGTCTTGGTGCTCGGCGGCTTGACGATCTCGACCGGACGCGAGCCGCCGAGGAAGGAGGCGACCTCCTCGACCGGCCGCACGGTCGCCGACAGCCCGATGCGCTGGGCCGGCTGCTCGAGCAGGGAGTCGAGGCGCTCGAGGGAGATCGCGAGGTGCGCGCCGCGCTTGGTGCCGGCGAGCGCGTGGACCTCGTCGATGATCACGGTCGTCACTCCGCGCAGCGAGTCGCGCGCGGCGGAGGTGAGCACCAGGAAGAGCGACTCCGGTGTCGTGATGAAGACGTCGGGCGGCTTCGTGCCGAAGCGGCGCCGCTCGTCGGCGGGCGTGTCACCGCTGCGTACGCCGACGGTGACCTCAGGCTCCGGCAGCCCGAGACGCACCGACTCCCGCCGGATCCCGGTGAGCGGGCTGCGCAGGTTGCGCTCGACGTCGACCGCGAGCGCCTTGAGCGGCGAGACGTAGAGCACCCGGCACCGCAGCCGCGGATCCTCGGGCGGGGGAGTGGCGGCCACCCGGTCGAGCGCCCAGAGGAAGGCAGCCAGGGTCTTGCCCGACCCGGTGGGTGCGACGACGAGCGTGTTGCGCCCGGACGACACCGCGTCCCACGCGCCGACCTGGGCGGGAGTCGCCGTCTCGAACGCCGAGGTGAACCACGCGCGCGTCGCCGGAGAGAACCGCCCGAGGACGTCGGACACCGACCCCTCGGGAACCACCGGCGCCGACACCCGCACATCCTCTCCCGTACGACCCACACCCGCCGAGCCACGGCCCCGCCTCCAGCCTCTGATCGCTCGGCGTCACGGTCGTCGGACGGTTCGTTCGACGACAGCTGGCGCCACGGACTCCCGCAGGATTTCCCGCGCCTGGGCTTCAGGCAGGTGCTCGAGGCCTCGATGATCACTGCATGGCTTCCACCCGGCAGGCACCTGCGCCGTCCGCGTCCGGCTCCGTCGCGACCTCCGTCACGTTCAAGCAGCGACGGTTCCGGCGTACGGCGGCAGTGCTCAGCGTCGCGATCGTCGCGGCGCTGATGCTGTCGGGATGCGTCAAGCTCGACATGGCGTTGTCGATCCAGAGCAACGACACCGTCGACGGCACGGTGGTGTTCGCGGTCGACAAGAGCCTGCTCGAGCTCTCCGGCAAGAGCGCAGAGGAGGCGTGGAAGTCGGGGTCGACGAGCGCGCCGTTCCCGACCTCGGCCACGAGCGGTTCGGTCACGACGACGGTCTATGACCAGGACGGGAAGTACGGCGAGACCTACACCTTCGCCGGCGTGCCGCTCTCGGAGTTCGACGGCACCAGCGCCACGGGCAAGGACGACAAGAGCCTCACGATCGTGCACCAGGGCGACTACTTCGTCGTCTCCGGCGTCATCGACATGTCGCAGGCGAGCCAGACCAGCAGCGGGTCCAGCGCGTCGGCGCAGCCGATCCCGGCCGCGCTGCTCAAGAGCTTCGAGATCAAGATCGCGCTGACCTTCCCCGGAGAGGTCGTCGAGCACACCGGCACCCTCGACGGCACCACGGTGACGTGGGCGCCGCAGGGCGCGGAGAAGGTCGTGATCTCGGCCAAGGCCAAGGACACGGCCGATGTGACCCTCGCCTCGGTGGTCACGAAGGTGCTGCCGTGGGCGGTCGCCGCTCTGGTCCTGCTCGGCCTCGCGCTCCTGCTCGTGCTCTTCCTGCGCCGCGCCGGTGGCTCGCGGTCCCCCGCCGACCAGCTCCCGGACGACGGCCTCCCGGCAGCACCTACTGGTGGAGCACCGCCCACCGACCTCTCGTTCGCGCCGCCCGCCCCGACCGTCGTCGCACCACCGGCTCAGACTGTGTTCGCACCGCAGGACCCGGCAGCTGTCGCGGCGCCGGTCCCTGCGGTGGCCACGCCCGACGGCGTTGGGGCCGACCCCGACGTGAGCCCGTTCGCTCCACCGCCCCCCGCCACCGATCCGCCCACCTCGCCACCGAGCTAGCCGGCCGGGTCCCTCGTCGGCTGCGGACGAGCCAGACGTGGCTCGGGCACCCCTACTGCACGCAACGCCGTGTCGATGATCGGCCCGGTCGCGGGTTGACCGTGGGTCGACATAGGGTCTCGCGCATGCGGCTGACGGAGTTCTGGACGCGCCTCGAGCACACGCTCGGTCCGGCCTATGCCCACTCCTGGGCCGCCGACCACGTCCTCGCCGGTCTCGACGGTCAGACCGTCGAGCAGGCGATCGCCGGCGGTGAGGAGACCGTCACCGTGTGGCGCGCGGTGCACGCCGAGCTCGGTCTCCACGCTCGCGAGCGTTGACCGTCGTGTGACATCGACCGACAGACGACGACGCTGGCGCCACCTCGAGGAGGTGGCGGCCGCGTCGCCGTGCGCGCCGAAGAGGTGAGGCAGGCCTGACCCGAGGCGAGGCGGGACTGACGGGCAGCTCGAGGACGTGCGACATCTGTACGACCCTGGTCCGGCGTGTCGTGGTCGCGTCGAACACTCGTTCGACCTAGTCTGTGCTCTGTCCGACCCACCCGACCGCCGCACACCGCGGCGCCACGGCAGACCGGACCCGGCACGAGAACGACATCCCGTCCGCACCTGAGCGTCATCCCCAGGGGCACCGGCCCGGCCGGCCGTCCCCAGGGAGAGGGCCGGTGCGACGGCGTTGTCGGACCCGTTCCGTAGCGTCGCGTCCGTCGTCATCCGCTCCCGTACACGAAGGCAGGTCCACATGGCCCCCTCCGACCGCAAGTCCCCCGGCGGCTCCGGCGGTTCCGACCGCGAGAAGGCGCTCGACACCGCACTGGCCCAGATCGAGCGCCAGTTCGGCAAGGGGTCGGTCATGCGCCTCGGCCAGGAGGGCCGGGCACCCGTCGAGGTGATTCCGACCGGCTCGGTCGCTCTCGACATCGCGCTCGGCATCGGCGGTCTCCCGCGCGGCCGCGTCGTCGAGATCTATGGCCCGGAGTCCTCCGGCAAGACCACGCTGGCGCTGCACGCGATCGCCAACGCGCAGAAGGCGGGCGGCATCGCCGCGATCATCGACGCCGAGCACGCGCTCGACCCTGAATACGCGCGAGCCCTCGGCGTCGACATCGACGCCCTCCTCGTCAGCCAGCCCGACAACGGCGAGCAGGCCCTCGAGATCACCGACATGCTCATCCGCTCCGGCGCGATCAGCGTCATCGTCATCGACTCCGTGGCCGCCCTCGTGCCCCGCGCGGAGATCGAGGGCGAGATGGGCGACAGCCACGTCGGCCTCCAGGCCCGCCTCATGAGCCAGGCGCTGCGCAAGCTCGCCGGCGCGCTGAGCAACTCCAACACCACCGCGATCTTCATCAACCAGCTGCGCGAGAAGATCGGCGTGATGTTCGGCAGCCCCGAGACCACCACGGGTGGCAAGGCGCTCAAGTTCTACGCCTCGGTCCGCCTCGACGTGCGCCGCATCGAGACGCTCAAGGACGGCACCGACGCGGTCGGCAACCGCACCCGCGTCAAGGTCGTCAAGAACAAGATGGCGCCGCCGTTCAAGCAGGCCGAGTTCGACATGATCTACGGCGAGGGCATCTCCCGCGAGGGCGGTCTCATCGACATGGGTGTCGAGCAGGGCTTCGTCCGCAAGTCCGGCGCCTGGTACACCTACGAGGGAGACCAGCTCGGGCAGGGCAAGGAGAACGCCCGCCAGTTCCTCAAGGACAACCCTGACCTCACCGACGAGCTCGAGGTCAAGATCAAGACCAAGCTCGGCATCGGCGGCTATGCCGAGATCCCGGCGGCGGAGGAGATCATCGTCGTCCCGGACCACGTGCCGATCGACCTGTGATCGGCCCGCTGTCGTGATCAGCTCACGTCCGTCGTCGGCTGGCGGCCCTCCCTCGGGGTCGTCGGCTGACGACGTGCCGGAGGCCGAGGCTCTCGAGATCGCACGCGAGATCTGCCTGTCGCAGCTCGCCTCGTCGCCGAAGTCGCGCGCTCAGCTCGAGACCGTGCTCAAGCGCCGGGGCACCTCACCAGAGATAGCTGCGGCGGTGCTCGACCGGCTCGAGGATGTGCGCCTCGTCGACGACTCGGCGTTCGCGGAGACCTTCGTGCAGACGCGTCGCGCCGGGACCATGTCGCGGCGTGCGCTGGGCTATGAGCTGCGCAGCAAGGGTGTGTCGGGCGAGGTGGTCACCGAGGCTCTCGACACCCTGGACCCCGAGGCCGAGATCGCCACGGCGCGAGCACTTGTCGCGCGCAAGATGTCCTCGACCCGCACGCTCGCTGTCGAGGTCCGGGTGCGTCGGCTGGTCGGCATGCTCGCTCGCAAGGGCTATTCCGGCAGCCTCGCTCAGCGCGTCGTGCGTGAGGCGATCGCGAGCGAGACCGAGCTCGACGACCTCGAGCGGGCTCTGCAGATCTAGCCGCTGACCTGGGTGTTGTGGGTGCTTCCGGGTCGCGGTAACCCCCACAACACCCAGGTCAGCTGGGTTCGGCTGGGTCTGCGGGTGCTTCGTGCACCCGGCAGAACTCCGCCATGGCGAGCTCGGGCAGTGCTGACAGCCGCGAGTGCACCGTCTCGGCGAGCTTGCCGATGAGCCGGCTCAGCGACTCCACGTCGTCCTGCGGCCACTCCGAGAGCAGGGCGCGGGTGAAGAAGCGGGTCATGGCCGTGGCGTCGGAGACCACCGCGCGCCCGAGGTCGGTGAGCTCCACCGTGGTGCGACGTCGGTCCTGCGGGTGCTCACCGCGTACGAGGAGACCGTCCTCCTCGATCTCCGAGAGCAGCCGGCTCACGGTCGAGTGCTCGAGGTCGAGCACCGCCGCGACATCCTTGACCGACACCGACTCCGCCGTCTCCGCGAGCTCGTCGATCGCGTCGCACGCCGCGATCTTCGCGAACTCCAGCGGATGCCCGAGGCAGGGCACCGGGACCATGCCCGACGGCGGCTTGATGAGCGACTTGCGCAGGCGTCTGAATGACCGGTCGATGGTGTCGACGAGGCTGTCGGACAGCTGTGAGCCCGGCAGGTGCGCACCCGTGAGCAGGGGTGGGACACTGGCCGGGGCCTTCTTGCCTGCGGTCATCGAGTCCTCCCTCCTGCGCGTGGGGTGACCAGGGTTCACACGATGGTCACGGAATCGGATTGCGTGTGTCGTACACATACTTTAGTCTCGGCCGTGATAGATGTGTAGCACATGCAATCGGGGGGTCGCCCCTCGACCGGCGCCGCTCGGCGTCTCAGTGCTCGACAACCTGGAGAAGAGATCGTCATGGGTGGACTGTCACGCTGGGCCGTACGTAAACCATGGTGGGCGCTGCTCGGCTATGCCGGCCTCGTCGTCGTCGTGTGCATTCTGGGATTCGTTCTCAAGGGCTCGCTCAACGACTCGTTCTCGCTGCCCGACACCGAGTCGAAGACAGCCACCGACCTGCTGAGCCAGACCAAGCAGGGTGACTTCAACTCCTCCACCGCGACCATCGTGTGGTCGCCCGACGCCCCGGGCGCCAAGGCCGTCGACGCCGCGACCGCCGCGACGATGACGCCACTGCTCACCTCGATCTCGAAGCAGCCTGGCGTCGACTGCGTGACCAACCCGTTCGACCGGGCCGGTGCCTCGCTGGGCAAGGCCTGCCCCAAGCCGCAGGTGCCGCAGGCCCCGCCGGCCGACCTCTCGGCCGACCAGCTCGCGGCGATCAAGTCCGGGACCGCGGCCGCCATCGCCGCGACCTCGCCGATCAGCCCCGACGGCCACGTCGCCACCGCGACCATCACCTTCACCGGTGCCGCTGACGGCAGCGACGTGCCGACCACCACGGCCACCGGGATCCTCACCGACGTCAAGGCGGCCAACGCCACGGACGGGATCCAGGTCGGTGCGAGCGGCCAGGTGCTGTCCTTCGCCGGCCAGGAGCCGCCGAGCAGCGAGGGCAAAGGACTCAGCGCAGCGCTGATCATCTTGCTGCTG
This sequence comes from Candidatus Nanopelagicales bacterium, assembly GCA_031360335.1. Classification (GTDB taxonomy): domain Bacteria; phylum Actinomycetota; class Actinomycetes; order S36-B12; family CAIYMF01; genus Longivirga. Next base: position 24,559 of record JANMBJ010000158.1, on the reverse strand, counting down.
GCCTTCGGCTCGCTCCTCGCGGCCGGACTGCCGCTGCTCACCGCCGGTTTCGGCGTCTTCCTCGGTGGGCTGCTGCTGCTGTTCGTCGCGCGCTTCCTCGATGTCGCGACCTTCGCGCCCACGCTCGCCACCATGATCGGTCTCGGCGTCGGCATCGACTACTCCCTGTTCGTGATCAACCGCTTCCGCCAGGCCGTGCACGCGGGCCACGACGCGAAGTCGGCGGCGATGGAGGCGGTCAACACCTCCGGTCGTGCCGTCGTGTTCGCCGCGTCGACGGTCGTCATCGCGCTGCTCGGCCTGTTCGTCATGCGTATCAACTTCTTCAACGGCCTCGCCGTCGCCGCGTCGGGCACCGTGCTCCTCGTCATGCTCTCGGCCGTCTGGCTGCTGCCGGCGATGCTCTCGCTGCTCGGTGCTCGTGCCGTCACTCCGGTGTCGGGACTCATCGAAGGTGCTCGCAAGCGGGGCGGGTGGCGCGCCGGCGTCGCCTACACCGTCCTCGCGCTGATCTGGCTGTGGGCACTCGCCATCGCCGCCTCGACGCTGGCCAATGCCGACGCCGGTGTGCTGACGAAGGTCCTCGTCCCGGTGATCGTGATCATTGCGGCGCTCATGGCGACATTCGGCTATCGCATCACCCGGCACTCGCGCTGGACGCAGGAGTTCCACCCCGAGGGCGGACGCTGGGCGCACTACGCACGCTTCCTCCAGAAGCGCCCGATTCTCCCCGCGATCCTCTCGCTCGGTCTGGTCCTCATCCTGGCCGTCCCGGCGCTGTCGCTGCGGCTCGGCTTCCCCGACGACTCGGGCACGCCGGAGGGCAGCGTCTCCCGCATCGCCTATGACCTCACGTCCGAGGGCTTCGGCCCCGGTGCCAACGGCCCGTTCTTCGTGGCCGTGCAGCTCCCCAAGGCCGGTGACACCGCCGCGCTCGGAGCGGTCGTGGCGGCTCTGGAGAAGACCGCGGGAGTGGCGAGCACCGTGCCCAGCACCGCGATGATGCCGATCATGGGTGGCCAGATCGCGGGCCAGACCATCACGGCGATCAAGGTGCAGCCGACCACGGGTCCGCAGGACGAGGCGACGACCCAGCTGCTCGACCGGCTGCGCACCGAGACGATCCCGCCGGTCGCGGCGAGCTCGGGTGCCCAGGCCTACGTCGGTGGCACCACGGCGATCACAGCCGACTTCAGCTCGGTCATGATCAAGGCCATGCCGGTCTTCCTCTCGGTGGTCGTCGGCCTCGGCTTCATCATGCTGCTGATCCTGTTCCGCTCCGCGGTGGTCTCGCTGACCGCGGTCGTGACCAGCCTGCTGTCGTTCGCCGCGTCCACCGGAATCACGGTCGCGGTCTTCCAGTGGGGCTGGCTCAACGGCCTCCTCGGCGTCACCGGCACCGGGCCGATCTTCCCGTTCCTGCCGGTCATGGTGTTCGCGATCCTGTTCGGCCTGTCGATGGACTACCAGGTGTTCCTGGTCAGTCGCATGCAGGAGGAGTGGGCGCGCACCCAGGACAACGCCGTCTCCGTACGTCGTGGGCTGGCCGGCTCTGGCCGCGTGGTCCTCATGGCGGCGCTCATCATGGCTGCGGTGTTCGCGGCGTTCATCCCCACGCCCAACAACACGATCAAGCTGTTCGGTGTGGCGCTCACCTCGGCCGTGCTCGTCGACGCGTTCCTCATCCGCCTGGTCTTCGTGCCCTCGCTCATGTCGATCCTCGGCACGGCCAACTGGTGGCTGCCGTCGTGGCTCGCCACCCGTCTCCCGCACTTCGACGTCGAGGGCGGTGCCGACGAGATCATCGACGACGAGCCCGCGGCGCGCGACGTCGACGAGGCGCTCGTCTAGCACCACCGCGCGCTGCCCCGCGTGAGCAGCGACGTACGACATCCGCACGGGCGAGGGCCCGGGGAAGGCGGCACCTGTCGCCACCCCCGGGCCCTCGGCCATGACGGACCCCCGAGATCTGCGGGGCGGCGCGGATGGTCGCTGGTTGGCCGGGGGTTCACCGGTTGCTGGCTGTTCGGCCGTGGCCGCGGCACCGGGCGGTTACGCTGGACGGTGTCGGGCCCCGCCCGACCCCGATGTACGTCCCGAACACTGCTGACTCCGTGGCCCTGAAGGGCCCACCTTGTGGTCCGGATCGCGCGTGCGCGAGTCCGGCGAGTGGTGCTCGTGTGCGTCGGTGACCTGGCGCGGAGGGGGCACCATGGACTCGGTCACCGTGATCGCGCTCGTCGTCGCGGCCGCGCTCGGTGGCGGGCTGCTCTCGGTCACCAGCCGGTCTCGTCGTCAGGCCGCCGAGGCCGAGCGCACCCGAGTCGCTGAGATCGCCGCCGGTGTCGACACCGAGCTCACCCGCCGCCAGCAGGAGACGGACGCCCGCGCCCAGGCGATCCGCGCCGACGCTCACGACGAGGCCGAACGCACCCGATGGGTGGCCGAGCAGACCCTGTCGGCCGCCGAGCAGGTTCGGGCCGAGGCTGCCGAGGATGTCCGCCGGGCCGAAGAGCGCCGCGCCCAGGTCGAGGCCGACATCGTGCTCGCGCGCGCCGAGCAGGTAGCGGCGCGCGACGAGATCGCGCGGACCCGCGAGGAGACCCAGCGTCGCGAGGACCGCCTCGCCGATCGCGAGTCGCGTCTCGACTCCGAGCTCATGGCTCTGGCCGACCGGCGTACGACGCTGGACCACGCCGAGGCCGACGTCGCCGAGCGGCTGGCGGATGTCGCGGCAGCGGAGGCTGCGATCGCCGACGAACGCGCCCGCGTGCTCTCCCAGGTCGCCGAGCTGTCGACGGCGGACGCACGCGCCGAGGTCGTCGCGGCAGTGGAGGGCCAGGCCAAGCGCGAGGCGGCGCTGACCGTGCGCGAGATCGAGCGCGAGGCGCGCGACGAGGGCGACCAGCGCGCGCGACGCATCGTGACCCTCGCCGTCCAGCGCCTTGCCTCCGAGCAGACGGCCGAGTCGACGGTGTCGGTGCTGCACCTGCCCGACGACTCGATGAAGGGCCGGATCATCGGCCGCGAGGGTCGCAACATCCGCACCTTCGAGGCCGTCACCGGCGTCAACCTGCTCATCGACGACACCCCCGAGGCGGTGCTGCTCTCGAGCTTCGACCCGGTGCGCCGCGAGGTCGCCCGGCTCACCCTCGAGGCGCTCGTGGCCGACGGTCGCATCCAGCCGTCGCGTATCGAGGAGCAGTACGAACGGAGCCGGATCGAGGTCGAGGCGAAGATCGTCCGTGCCGGCGAGGACGCCCTCGTGGAGGTCGGGATCGGCGACATGCACCCCGACCTGATCACGATGCTCGGGCGCCTGCGCTATCGCACGTCCTACGGCCAGAACGTGCTCGGACACCTCATCGAGTGCGCGCACCTTGCCGGCATCATGGCCGCCGAGCTGGGCCTGCCCATCGTGCATGCCAAGCGCTGCGCCCTGCTGCACGACATCGGCAAGGCGCTCACCCACGAGGTCGAGGGGTCGCACGCGCTCATCGGCGCCGAGGTCGCCCGACGCTACGGCGAGAACGACGACGTCGTGCACGCCATCGAGGCACACCACAACGAGGTCGAGGTACGCACCCTCGAAGCCGTCCTCACCCAGGCAGCCGACTCGATCAGCGGCGGTCGCCCCGGCGCGCGCCGCGAGTCGCTCGAGCACTACGTCGAGCGTCTCGAGCGCCTCGAGCAGATCGCTGCGTCCTATGGCGGCGTCGACAAGGTGTTCGCGATGCAGGCCGGTCGTGAGGTCCGCGTCGTCGTGCTGCCCGACCAGGTCGACGACCTCGGCGCCGCGGTGCTCGCCCGCGACATCGCCGCCGAGATCGAGAAGGAGCTCACCTACCCCGGCCAGATCCGCGTCACCGTCGTACGCGAATCCCGAGCCACCGGCCTAGCCCACTAACCCCATGCCAGCCCCCGACTCCACAGATCCACCCTTAGGGATGATCAAGGCAGCTCAACTGCACTTTTCCTCCCTAAGGGGGGAAAAGCGTGGGCCCGGGGGTGCCGTTGCTGCTGTGGTCGCTGTTGTGGCGGGGCTTGTGGTGCTGGTGCTGGGGGTGCTTGTCTCGCAGCGGTGGGGGCCGCTGCTCGACCTCGACCAGCGCATCGACTCGGCGCTGCACGCGTGGGCGCTCGTGACTCCCGCGGCTGTCGCGGTGGCGCGGTTCCTTGCCGTCGTCGGTGACACGCTGGTCTCGAGTCTCGCCGCGACCGCGGTGGTGATCGCGCTCCTCGTCGTACGCCGGCGGCGCCTTGCTCTCGCGGTCGCCCTGACGGCCGCCCTCGGACCGCTGCTCACGCACGTGATCAAGCTCGCGATCGGGCGGCCCCGACCGACGTGGCCGCAGGCTCTCGACGTGGAGCTCGACCCGTCGTTCCCCTCGGGGCACGCCACGGGCGGCATCGCCGTGTGGCTCGTGTGCGGGCTCGCGCTCTCGACCCTCGTCGCCACCCGCCGATGGCGCGTCTGGCTGCCGTTCGCCGTGCTCGGGATCGCGATCGGGCTCTCGCGCCCGGTGCTCGGCGTGCACTGGACGAGTGACGTCGTCGCGGGCTGGTGCGTGGCGGTGGCGGTGGGGGCGACGGTCTACGCCGTGATCCTCGCGCCGGTCCGGATTCGGGCCGGCGAGGCGGATCGCCGTATCCTCGACACACCATGAGCGCCCGCACCTACGAGGTCCGCACCTACGGGTGCCAGATGAACGTCCACGACTCCGAGCGACTCTCCGGCCTGCTCGAAGCTGCGGGCTACACGCGTCCGGATGACGGTGCGCAGGCCGACGTCGTCGTGTTCAACACCTGCGCCGTACGCGAGAACGCCGACAACAAGCTCTATGGCAACCTCGGTCATCTCAAGTCCATCAAGGACATCACGCCCGGCATGCAGATCGCGGTCGGCGGCTGCATGGCGCAGAAGGACCGCGGCGAGGTCGTGCGCCGCGCGCCCTGGGTCGACGTCGTGTTCGGCACGCACAACATCGGCTCGTTGCCAGCGCTGCTCGAGCGCGCACGGGTCAACGACGAGGCGCAGGTCGAGATCCTCGAGTCGCTCGAGGTCTTCCCGAGCACCCTGCCGACCCGGCGCGAGTCGGTCTACGCCGCGTGGGTCGCGATCAGCGTCGGGTGCAACAACACCTGCACGTTCTGCATCGTGCCCTCGCTCCGCGGCAAGGAGAAGGACCGCCGCCCCGGCGACGTGCTCGCCGAGATCGAGGCGCTTGTCGGCGGAGGCGTGCTCGAGGTGACGCTCCTCGGCCAGAACGTCAATGCCTACGGTGTGGAGTTCGGCGACCGCCAGGCGTTCGCCAAGCTTCTCCGCGCGTGCGGCGACATCGAGGGCCTCGAGCGGGTGCGCTTCACCAGTCCGCACCCCGCCGACTTCACCGACGACGTCATCGCCGCGATGGCCGAGACGCCGAACGTCATGCCGCAGCTGCACATGCCGCTGCAGAGCGGCAGCGACCGGCTGCTCAAGGTGATGCGTCGGTCGTATCGCAGCGAGCGCTATCTCGGCATCATCGACCGGGTGCGCGCCGTGATGCCCGACGCCGCGATCACCACCGATATCATCGTCGGCTTCCCGGGCGAGACCGACGACGACTTCGCGCAGACGTTGGACGTCGTACGTCGAGCGCGCTTTGCCAGCGCCTTCACCTTCCAGTACTCCCCGCGCCCCGGAACTCCTGCGGCCACCTTCGCCGACCAGGTGCCTCCCGAGGTCGTCAAGCAGCGATATCAGGCACTGCAGGCGGTCTCGGAGGAGGTTGCCTGGGAGGAGAACAAGCGTCTCGTCGGTCGCCGGGTCGAGCTGCTCGTCGCCGAGGGCGAGGGTCGCAAAGACGGCGCGACACACCGGCTTTCGGGGCGGGCCCCCGACAATCGACTGGTGCACTTCACGCCCGCCGACGCCATCGACGAACGCCCCCGACCGGGTGACGTCGTGACGGCGGAGATCACCTACGCCGCGCCGCACCATCTCGTCAGCGACGTCGTCGCGACCGACCTGCGCCGCACGCGGGCCGGCGACGCGTGGCAGTCACGCCAGGACCTGCCCGCCGCACCGCCGATCGCGGCTGCTCCCGTGCTCCTGGGCCTGCCCTCGCTGCGGCCCTGAGCACGCTGCATCCCTGAACTCGCTGCGTCTCTGAGCACGCTGCGTCCCTGAGCGCAGTGCATCCCTGAGACCGGCGGCGCTCCGACGTGTCGGGAGTGCTTCCCGGCATCCGCGCGCGTACCGTCCGGAGCCAGGAGGTGGTGTGTCGTGATCCGTCGGCTCGGGTGCTTGAGCGCACTGCTGTCGATCGCGTTCTTCCTTGCCGTGATCGGCGCCATCGGCTGGTTCGGCTACCAGGCCTACGTCCACGCGACCGACTCTCAAGCGATCGCTGCCCGCACCAACGAGGTCGGTCAGGCCTGGACCGACGACCCCGCGGCCCTCGTGACGGCCGCGACCGGCAAGGGCGGCGTACGACCGAAAGGCCTCTCAGCACAGCCATATCAGCGCATCGGTGCGCGGCCGGTCGACTCCGCGAAGACGTCGAAGACGTCGAAGACCACGCTCACCCTCGTGACCTCTCAGGCCACGTGCGACGGGCCCGCGCTGGTCGCCGACGTCGTGGATTCACCGGTGCTGGTGCAGGTGCTCGTGCACCCGGAGAGCTCCTGGCTGCCTGACGTGCCGCGACTGTGGACCCAGTGGCGTGACGGGTCGAAGCCGTGTGCCACGGCCGGAGCACCCGTGTCCGTGACCGTCACTCTGGGCTCGCCGCTGGGTCGCCGGGTGCTCGTCGACGCTGTGACCGGCGAGTCCGTGTCGACGAAGTGACCCGTGTCTGGGCGCTGGTCCGGACCGTGACCCGAGCCTCGGTGTCGACCAGGTGACCGTGCTTGCTCCTCCCACCCTGCCGCCGACTGTCACCTCGCCTAGGGTCGTGCTGTGATCTGCGGAGCCGTCTTCATCCCGAGCACGCCGCTGCTCATCCCCGTCGCGGCCTCAGGGGCGCAGGGTGAGCTGCGTGCGATCCGGGAGTCGTCAGTCTCGGCGTTGTCGGCTGCGTTGACGGCTGAGCCGGACCGGGTGGTGATCGTGGGTGCCGGCACCGTCACCGAGAAGCATCGCTGGGGGCAGGGATCGCTGCGTCGCTTCGGTGTGGCGTACGACGTCGCTCTCGACCCGCGAGACACCGACTCCGAGGAGTCGCACCGCCTCCTCCCGCTCGCACTGACGGTCGGGGCCTGGCTGCTCGGCGAAGTCGCATGGTCGGGGGAGCGAATCGCCCTCGAGGTCGATGCGCTGTCGAGCGACGATGAGCTCGACGCGATCGCGCACGCTCTCGCCGCCGCCGACGGTGAGACGCTGCTGCTCGTCGTCGCCGACGGGTCTGCGTCGCGTACGGAGAAGGCGCCGGCGGCGCTGCACCCCGATGCCGAGGCTTTCGACGCACAGCTGGCCGTGCTGCTGGCCGGCGGAGATCCGCTGTCACTTCTGGGAATCGACCGCGACCGAGCCCTGGCGGTCACTGCTGCGGGCCGACCCGCGTGGCGGGTCGCTGCCGCCGCGATGGCGGGTGCGGCGTACACCGCCGAGCTCCTTGCCACCGACGCACCGTACGGAGTCGGCTACCTCGTCGCCCGCTGGCACCGCTGACTCTCCGAGCCCGCCGACTCCTGGAGGCCTCGGACTCTCGGAGCCCGCCGATGCGGTTGCCGCTGACTTTCGGGCGCAACTAAACCTGCCGCGCGGGCGGTCGGCTCGGTCGCCGAAGCAGTCGAACGGGACGCGCCTGAGAGGGCCGCGCGCGTGACGGCCTGGCTCCCCTCGTGAGCCAGGCCCGTCGGCACCGCCCGATCAGGACCGAGAGCTTCCCTGGGGGCGGCGCCGGACAGCAGGATGCGCACCGGACTCCGGCGCCCGCGGGCGTCGACGGCACCGGGAGCTGTCGTGATCGACGGTAGGTGCGCGAGCGCTGCCGCCTGACCACACGGCCCCCCGTTGCGCACACCCTGAGCCAAGCATGACCAAACCCCACCGCTGACCTGGGTGTTGTGGGGGCTTCAGGCTGGCTGAGACCCCCACAACACCCAGGTCAGCCGCGGGGTGAGCTGGCTGGGTCAGGCGTTGCCCTGGCTGAGGTCCTCGATGACCTCGTCGGCCTTCGCCGTGGCGGTGTCGGCGGCGTCGGACACCCGCTCGACCACGACCTCGGCGGGGGAGTCCGACTTGAGCGAGTCGACCGCCTTGCCGGTGAGGTCGTCGACCTTGTCGGTGACCGCGTCGAGCTTGCCGCCAGTCTTGTCGCTGACGAACGCGCCCGCCGAGGCGACCGCGCCGGTCACCTTGTCGCCGTGCTTGTCCATGACGTCGGCGGTGGCGTCCTTGGCCTTCTCAGCCGCGGACTTTGCCGCCTCGCCGGCCTTGGCCGCGGCCTCCTTGGCCTGGTCGGTGAAGCCCGACTCCTGGGCCTTCGCTGCGGCTGACTTCGCGGCCTCGGTGGCCTTGGTCGCGGCTTCGGTGGCCTTCTCGGTGGTGGATCCGAACAGTCCCTTGATGCTGTCCATGAGCCCCATGACGCCTCCAGTGTCTCTCGTCGTACGACGGCTCCGCGCGGATCGGCGGGTGCTCCGGCGTACGGCCTCGGTTCGATCCTTGCCCCGGTGCCCGGGACAGCACAAGGCCGGTGCACGCAGGGCGGGCACCGGCCGAGTGGAGTGCGACCCGAGGGCCGCGCGATCAGTTGTTGGCGAGTCCGTCGACGACGCCGTCGACAGTCTCGTCGACCTTCTCGGTGACGGCGGACGTGGCGCCGCCGGTGGCCTCGTCGACCTTGTCGGTGGCGGCGTCGACGCCGTCCTTGACCTTGTCGCCGCCGATTGCGTCGATCGCCTTGTCAGCCAGGTTCTTGGCGTCGTCGAGCAGGCCCATGTCAACTCCAGATGCGTGGGAAGGGCGGCCGGATCGGCCGTTGATCCAACCTAGGGAAGGATGAGCGTCGTGCAACCCCGAATGCCGAAGATCCCAGCCAGCGGGACACCCGTCGTGGCCGTGGTCGGGCCGACGGCGTCGGGCAAGTCCGACCTCGCGATCGACCTTGCCATCGCTCTGGACGGTGAGGTGGTCAACGCCGACTCGATGGCGCTCTACCGGGGCATGGACGTCGGCACGGCCAAGCTCCCGCTCGACGAGCGCCGCGGCGTGCGGCACCACCTCTACGACATCTGGGACGTCACGCAGACGGCGAGCGTCGCCGACTACCAGGAGCGCGCGCGGCGAGTCGTCGACGACCTGCGCGCAGCGGGGCGTACGCCCGTGCTGGTCGGTGGGTCGGGGCTGTATGTGCGTGCCGTTCTTGACCATCTGGAGTTTCCCGGCACCGACCCGGTGGTACGGGGGCGTCTGGAGGCCGAGCTCGACGACGTCGGATCCGGCGAGCTGCACCGGCGGTTGGCCGGGCACGACGAGGCTGCGGCTGCAACGATCCACCCGAGCAACGGCCGGCGCATCGTGCGGGCGCTCGAGGTCATCGAGATCACCGGTGGCCCCTACACGGCCACGCTGCCCACGCCGCGTGATGTGTATCCCAGCGTCCAGATCGGGCTGGACCTTCCCCGGCCGGAGCTCGACGCGCGGATCGACCTGCGGGTCGAGCGGATGTGGGCGAACGGCCTGGTCGAGGAGGTACGTCGCCTCGTCGGCCAGGGCCTGCGCGAGGGTGTCACCGCGTCGCGGGCGCTGGGCTACGCCCAGGTGCTGCGCCACCTCGACGGCGAGCTCACCGAGTCCCAGGCGCTCGAGGACACCCAGCGAGCCACCCGACGCTTCGCCCGGCGCCAGGACACCTGGTTCCGCCGAGACCTTCGCATCCACTGGCTCCCACCGACCACCCCCGACCTCACCGCCACCGCCACAGCCCTCTGCAACCCCGCCGCTGTGTGACTCTCACGTCACCAGGTGCCCGTGAGGGGCTACTTCTGACCGGACGTGGCGATCGTCGTCACTCGTAACGCCCCGGCTACCTGCACAGGTTTCCCCTTAGGGACGATCAACGAAGTTCAGCTGCACAAAGTGACCCAGAATCGCGATCTTGGACGGCGCAACCGCCTGGCCCTCGCGGGCGGGTTGCGATCTCCGCGGTGGTCGTCGAGATCGTGTACACCGAGGCCTGCCTACGGGCGGAGGCGGTAGAACTCGGTGCCGAACACGCGCTTGAAGAGCGGGCGCGGCATGCGCAGGAAGGCCGCGAGAGTTCGGTCGCCGTCGTCGGCGGTGGCCTGCGAGGCGTGCGCGGCCATCGAGGCGCGCTTGGCGTCGATGAACGGTCGTACGTCGACGCGATGCGTGATGTCGGCGCTCGCGGTGAACGCGCGCTCGAACGACGTCGGGTCGAACTCGGGTGGGAAGCGGTAGACGCGCGACGCGAGCTTGATGCCGCGCAGGAGCAGGTCGCGCGGCACAGTTGCCTCGAAAACGGTTGTCACACCTACGATCTCGGCTGCACGCAGACTGAGCTGGTGCACGCGCACGTGGTCGGGGTGGCCATATCCGCCGTGGGGGTCGTAGGTGATGAGCACGTCGGCGCCCTCCTCCACGAGGATCGCGGCGAGGCTGGTGGCCGCCTCCTCGAGCGGCGCCCGACACAGCGGCGTGCGCCCGCCGGGCTCGCACGGCGCATCGCCGTGCAGCCCGCTGTCGGAGTACCCCAGGCTCACGAGGCGATGCACCCCGAGGACCCGGCAGGACTCGTCGAGCTCGGCCGCACGCCGTTGCGCGAGCCCGTCGGAGAGCTCGGTTGACGCCAGCCCGGCGGCTCCGTCGGTCGCGACCACCAGCACGACCCGCTGACCCTCGGCCACCGCGCGCGCCATCGTGCCGGAGGTGAGCAGCGCCTCGTCGTCGGGGTGCGCGTGCACGAAGACGAGAGTGCGCGCGCTGCTCGGAAGGACCACGCGCAGATCCTCCCAGACCGACCGGGGCGCCGGTGCGCCGACCACGACCGCGACGTGCGGTCACATGGTGGGTGGGAGGGGGTGGTGGGGGTCGGGGCGCGGGTAGGGTCGCGGATCGTGCGGATCGTTCACATCAGTGACTGCTACCTGCCTCGGCTCGGGGGGATCGAGACTCAGGTCCGCGCGCTCGCGACGCGTCAGGTGCTCGCAGGGCACTACGTGCACGTGATCACCGCGACGCCGGGTGACGTCGTACGCCGCGGCACCGAGACTCTCGACGGCGTGGTCGTCCATCGCGCGACGGCGCGGATGCCCGCGGACCTCCCGGTGCACCCGTGGGTCAGCCGCGAGGTTCGCGCGCTGCTCGAGCCGGGCGGTGCCGCAGCCGGGGCCGACGCGGTGCATGTGCACGGGGGTGTGGTGTCGCCGTTCGCCTATCCCGGTGCGCGCGTCGCGCGAGCGCTCGGGCTGCCGACCGTCATCACCATCCACGGCGTGTGGGGCGGCGTGTTCGGGCCGGCCGCACGCCTTGCCGACATGGTCACGCACTGGACGAGATCCGGTGTCGTGCTCACCGCGGTCAGCGATGCCGCCGCCGACCCGATCCGCCGCATCGTCGGTCTCGATGTCACCGTGACGCTCATCCCCAACGGCATCGACGTCGAGCGCTGGCGACTGCCGCACGTGGCGGGTGACCCCGACGAGGTGCGCGTCGTCGCGGTGATGCGGCTCGCACCGCGCAAACGCGCGATGCCGTTGGTACGTATGGGAGAAGCCGCATCACGCACTCTCCCGGCCGGGCGTCGGTTGCGGCTGACGATCGTCGGCAGCGGGCCGATGCAGCCGCAGGTGCAGCGCTACGTCGACAAGCACGACCTCGCCAACGGTCGTTACTCCGTCGACCTCGCCGGTCGCCTCACGCCCGACGAGGTCCGGGCCACGCTGGCGGCCTCCGACGCCTTCATCGCGCCCGCGCTTCTCGAGTCGTTCGGCATCGCGGCGCTCGAGGCGCGCACGATCGGCCTCCCGGTGCTCGCCTACGCCGCGACGGGCATCTCGTCCTTCGTACGCGACGGCATCGAGGGACTGCTCGCGACCGATGACCGTGCCATGGTCGACGCGATCGCCCGGATCGCGAGTGACGACGACCTGCGAGAGCAGATCACCCTCCACAACCGCACGACCGCCCCCGAGCAGTCGTGGCCGCACGTGCTCGAGACAGTCGACGCCGCCTACGCCGAAGCCCGTAACCGCGCCACCGCGTAGGTCCGGGTCCTGTCGCTGCCGACGGCGAGCCATAGCGGAGCGCAACCGGCTTCGCGGCAGGCAGCCGTTCAGGCGTGCCACCGCGTAGGGTCGGGGGGTGACTTCTTCTGCTGCGTACGCCGCAGCGCTCGCGCAGCTCGACGGGCTGCGCGTGCTCAAGGGACACGGCACGGGCAACGACTTCGTGCTGGTGCCTGATCCTGACTCGAAGCACGACCTCACGCCGGTGCAGGTGCGCGCCCTGACCGACCGGCACCTCGGGGTCGGTGGCGACGGCGTGCTGCGCGCCGTGCCCACCGCGACGTGCCCTGAGGTGGCTGACCAGGCCGCGATCGCGCACTGGTTCATGGACTATCGCAACCACGACGGCAGCACCGCCGAGATGTGCGGCAACGGTGCGCGGGTGTTCGCGCGCTATCTCGTCGACTCTGGTCTCGAGACCGGACCCGAGTTCTCGATCGCGACGCGGGGTGGAGCCTGCGGGGTGCGCATCGAGAGCGACGGTGACGTCACGATCGACATGGGCGCCGCGACGACCCCAAGGCTGCGCGCGATGCCGGTGGTCTCCGTCGGTCACACGAGCTGGAACGGCAGCGGCGTCATCGTGCCCAACCCGCACTGCGTCGTCTTCGTGGACGACGCGGACGAGCTCGTGGCACTGGATCTGTCGGTTGCGCCGAAGGTCGAGCCGCGGGCGATGTTCCCCGACGGAGTCAACGTCGAGTTCGTCCATCGTGTCGGCGCGCACAGCGACCACCACGTGCAGATGCGCGTGCACGAGCGCGGAGTCGGAGAGACGCTGTCGTGCGGCACCGGCGCGGTCGCCGTGATGGTCGCGACCGCAGCACGTGACGAGGCACCGAGGGAGACTGCCTACACCGTCGATGTCCCCGGCGGCACCGTCGTCGTCACCCGCCGCGCCGACGCCCACCTCGAGCTCCGCGGCCCCGCCACCCTCGTCGCCACCCTCACCCTCGGCCCCACCCCACCCGCCGGGTGAATGTGCCCCAGCGTGCGATAGGCGCACGTGATCTTCCCCTGTCACCCCCGCGCGGTGCCTGAACCCGCCGGCGCCATGAGTCGACACAGCCAGTCCCCGTCAGACCGAGCCCGAGTGAGGAGACCGTCATGACCGACACGGCTGTCGAGATCGATGTCGACGACGCTGCGGTGTTCACCCCGGCTGTGTCCGGGCTCATCGGGTCGCTCGGCGGCGGCTGGATGATCTCCTCCCAGGCGAAGGCGTTCAACGTCGAGCACGGCCTGCGCGGTCGCCAGGGCTACGTCCTGGGTCGCGGCAGCGTGCTCGGCGACGTCGACGCCGATGTCGTGACGTCGGCATTCGGGTTCTGGCCGGCCGACGTGATCCGCGAGGCGTGGGACGGCGGTCGCGCGGTGCTCGACGTGACGGCCGCGCGTTCGGCGTACGCCGAGACCTGCCGCAGCTGGGGTCGCACCCGTCTCGCCGGGCTGGCCGACGCCGGCCGGCTCGCGGAGCTGCTGTCCTGGGTCGTCGACGGGCTCGACGTCGCGGGGCTGCCGCTGTTCGCCGGCTGGCGTGCCGTGCCGCTGCCGGGCGACGACCTCGGTCGGGCCTACCAGCTGCTGCAGGTGATGCGGGAATACCGCGGCGGTGTGCACCTGGTCGCATCGCTCGCGTCGGGACTCACCCCGCTGCAGGCGGTGCTCGCCGGGCCGGGCGGCGAGGGCAACGCGGCGTTCTTCGGGTGGGAGCCGCCGTTCGAGGCCGCCTACCCCTACTCCGGCACCCGCACCGATGCCGAGGCGCTCACCGACCGCCTCGTATCACCGGCCTATGACGTCCTCGGCCACGACGAGCGCCGGGAGCTGCTGGTGCTGGTCCAGGCGGCCGTGGCGACGGCGTACCCACCCAAGCCACTCTGACGAGGGCCACCGGTCGGTCTGCCTGCGCCGTACGCGGATGATGCAGGCCGGGATTGTTGCGCTCTCTGCAACGAAGGCCACCTTCATCGCCTTCGCCTGCGGGCGAAGGGCGCCGGATTGCGTTCGCGGTCGACGGGTCCGCCGTGTCACTCTGGAGGTCATATGACTGCACCCCTGGACGAGCTCGACCCTCGTGACGACACCCACGCCGCCGCAGCCGACGCCGTTGCCCGACCTGCGAGCGCTGCGGCGATACGCGGTGCTCGCCGGCTGAGCGCGGCCGACCTCGCGGCGGACGCACTCGAGCGTGAGCTCGACGAGAGCGCGTTCGACGCGCTCGAGGCCTACGACGACAGCGACCACCCGGCCGACGACGAGCCCACCGCGGGCTCGCTCGACCTGGCCGACCGCGCGGCGCTGCGTCGCGTGCAGGGGCTCTCGACCGAGCTCACCGACGTCACCGAGGTCGAATACCGGCAGATCCGCCTCGAGCGGGTCGTGCTCGTCGGTGTCTGGACCGAGGGCACCGTGGAGGATGCCGAGCGCAGCCTCGCCGAGCTTGCCCGGCTCGCCGAGACGGCAGGATCGGTCGTGGTCGACGGGTTGATCCAGCGCCGTGACCGTCCCGATCCCGCGACGTACATCGGCTCGGGCAAGTCGCGCGAGCTGCGTGACGTCGTCGTCGAGAACGGCGCCGACACGGTCATCGTCGATGGCGAGCTCACACCCGGTCAGCTGCGCCAGCTCGAGGACGTCGTCAAGGTGAAGGTCGTCGACCGCACCTGGCTGATCCTCGACATCTTCGCGCAGCACGCGCGCAGCCGAGAGGGCAAGGCGCAGGTCTCGCTCGCGCAGATGCAGTATCTCCTCCCGCGCCTGCGCGGCTGGGGTGAGTCGCTCTCGCGGCAGGGCGGTGGCGCCGGCGGCTCCGGCGGTGGCGTCGGCACGCGTGGCCCGGGCGAGACGAAGATCGAGACCGACCGTCGTCGGATCCGCACCACGATGAGCAAGCTCCGCAAGGAGATCAAGGAGATGAAGACCGCGCGCGACACCCAACGCGCCGACCGTCGTCGCCATGGCTTGCCCAGTGTCGTCAACGCCGGCTACACCAACGCCGGAAAGTCCAGTCTACTCAACCAGATCACGGGTGCCGGGGTGCTCGTCGAGGACTCCCTGTTCGCCACCCTCGACCCGACCGTACGTCGAGCCACCACGCCCGGTGGTCGCGACATCACCGTCGCCGACACGGTCGGATTCGTCCGCCACCTCCCGCACCAGCTCGTCGAGGCGTTCCGCTCGACGCTCGAGGAGGTCACCGACGCCGACCTCGTGCTGCACGTGGTCGACGGCAGCGACGATGACCCCGAGGGCCAGATCACCGCGGTGCGCGCCGTGCTCGCCGACATCGGTGCGCAGCACGTGCCCGAGCTCATCGTGGTCAACAAGGCGGATGCCGCAGACCCGCACGTGGTGGCGCGCATCCTCAACCGCGAGCCGCACTCGACCGTCGTGAGCGCGAAGACCGGCGAGGGCATCGCCCGTCTGCTCACCCTCATCGAGGCCGACCTCCCGCACGGCGCCGTCGCCATCGACCTCGTCGTGCCCTATACCCGCGGCGACCTCGTCGCCCGTGCGCACCGCGAGGGTGAGCTCGAGACGGTGGAGCACCTCGAGAGCGGCACCCGCCTCGTCGGCCGGGTCAACGAGCCGCTCGCCGGCGACCTCGTCGCGGCCGCAACCGCCTGAGCCGCACGGGATATCGTACGTCGGGTGCGGCGGCGGCCGAGTCGTGACGTCAGGGTTGGGCGGGCTCGTCGGGGGCGGGCACGGCGGAGCCGGTCGAGCGGTTCTGCTCTGGGATCGCGGGACGGGCCCGCTTGGCGGCGTAGAGCTCGCGGTCGGCGCGGATGAGCGCGTCGTAGAGGTCTTCACCGCTCGCCCACTGGGTGAAGCCGATCGACCACGGCGCCGAGTGGCTCACGCGCAGCCGTGATGCCAGCTCGAGTGCTTCGGGCCCGGTGGTCTGGGGCAGCGCAAGCGCGAACTCGTCTCCGCCATAGCGGGCCAGCACATCGCTGCCACGCAGCTGCGGCTCCCAGGTGCGGACGAGCTCGATGAGCAAGGCATCGCCGGCCGCGTGGCCGTTGTGGTCGTTGAACGCCTTGAACCCGTCGAGGTCGATCATGCCGACGGTGACCGGGGTGCCGGTGCGTTCGGCCACGGACTGCATCGGCGCCGTCATGAGGTCGAGACCGCGGCGGTTGAGCAGCCCGGTGAGCTCGTCGCGCATGACCAGCTCGCGCATCGCCGACACGAGCACCGAGACCGTGACGCTCGCGCCCGAGACGGCGACGACGACGGCGACGTAGGCCAGCCACGACGAGGTGATCGGGTGCACGACCGCCGCGATGGTGAACGCGATGAGCATCGCGGCAAGGTGCGCCTGAAACCTGCGGCGCGGGAGGAAGTAGGCGGTGAACACAGCAACGGCCATGAGACCGAGGCCGATGAGGAGCTGGTTCTCGCCGATCCTCACCGACGAGATGCCGAAGGCGGCCAGGAGATAGGCGAGGGCGATGACGACATCGAGCGTCCACGGCTTCACGTAGCTCGACAGCAGCAGCACCACGGCAGCGGTCATGAACAGGACGACGCCGACGCGGACCGCGATCGGGTCGATCGGTGCCGAGGGGTTGGGCACGGTGCCGAAGGCGAGGGCGAAGACCCCCGCGATCGTGATCAGCCCAGCCAGCACCCGGATCTGGGTGGATCCCAGTGCGGGCATGACGGCTGAACCGCTCATCCTACGGTCGGTCCTCGATGTCGAGCGCCCGTGTTCTGGCCCGCGCACGCGCAAATTTTACCGGCGGGTCACGACCGACGAACTATCGGGTGGCGTGTGCCTGATCACAGTGGCGTGTCGATCCGTGCGACGTGGAGTGATCCGTCCATGCCTGGGTGGCAGTGGAGAGGTGAAGTCACAGTCTGCGTCAGAACCGCGGTTGCGGCGCGAGATCGCCGTCGTTCGGCACCCTGCAAGCTGGCGGCCGCGGGATCGTGGAGCCAGCGGGCAGCGCGCCCAGGAGTCCGGCGAGCAGTGCCGCCGTGACTTGGACCACCACGAGGACGCGATACGGGGTGAGCGGGTCCGCGGGATCCGTCGGCGGAGGTGGACGGACGCGACCGGAGGCCCCAGCGGGGTCGAGGTGACTGCTGTGGACGACGTGCCCGGGCGGCGCCGGGCGGTGGACGGGCGGGGCTCGACGCGCTCGGAGCCTGGTTGGATCAGGGGGTGAGCACCGCCGACGAGCCAACCACCGACGCACCCGGCACCAGTGCCCCGGTCGGGTCGGCCGTGGCGTCGGCGCTGGCTGCCGCGGTCGAGGCGCTCGGCGGCGAGGACCGCGAGGGTCAGCTCGCGATGGCCGAGGCCGTCGCGTCGACGCTCAGCGGCGCGGGGCACCTGCTCGTGCAGGCGGGCACCGGCACCGGGAAGTCGCTGGCCTATCTCGTGCCCGCGATCCTGCACGCGACCTCTCCCGACCGGCGGGTGATCGTCGCGACGGCGACCCTGGCGCTGCAGCACCAGCTCATCTCGCGCGACCTCCCGCGGGTGGCTGACGCGCTCGAGCCGCTGCTGGGCCGCCGACCGACGTATGCCGTGCTCAAGGGGCGGCACAACTACATCTGCCTCGACCGCCTGCACCGCGGCGTCACCGACCGCGAGGACTCCGACGACGACGCGCTCTTCGCCGCCCCCTCCACCGCTCTCGGGAAGCAGGCGAAGGACCTCCGCGAGTGGGTCGACGAGACCGAGACCGGTGACCGCGACGACCTGCCGTTCTCCGTCGACGGGCGGGTGTGGCGCGGTGTCTCGGTGTCGGGCCGCGAGTGCGTCGGTGCGCAGAAGTGCGCCTACGGCCAGGAGTGCTTCGCCGAGGCCGCCCGTGCCCGGGCGGTCGAGTCGCAGGTCGTGATCACCAACCACGCGATGCTCGCGATCCACACCCTCGACAACGTCCCGGTGCTGCCCGAGCACGATGCGGTCGTGATCGACGAGGGACACGAGCTCGTCGACCGGGCCACCGCGGCAGTGACCAACGAGATCAGCTTCTCGATGGTCGAGCGCGCGGTCTCACGTGCCCGGCGACTGCTCGAGGCCGACCTGGTCGAGCGGCTCGAGTCGGCCGGCGAGGCGCTCGAGATGGAGCTGGTGGCACGTGCCGAGGGGCTGTTCGGCCCCGTACGCATCGAGAAGGTCGAGGGCTCGCTGCTGCTCGCGCTGGCCTCGGTCCGCGACACGACGCACGCCGCCATCGGCAAGCTGGCCTCCGACGCATCGAGCAAGGACGACCAGGAGGCCAATGCCGCGAAGTCTCGCGCTCGCGGTCTCCTCGGTGAGGTGCACGACGTCGCGGGCGAGCTGCTCGCTCTCGACGACGAGAAGGTCGCGTGGCTCGACCCCGGCGACCGACGCAGTCCGGCACTGCGCATCGCGCCGCTGACCGTGGCCGGGCTCCTGCGTACGTCGTTGTTCGACGAGTCGCGCGTGGTCGTGACGAGCGCGACCATGCAGCTCGGCGGTTCCTTCGAGCCGGTCGCGCGCTCCTTCGGTCTCCCGGTCGACGGCGCGAAGAGCGCTGACGGCGCGTGGTCGGGTCTCGATGTGGGATCGCCGTTCGACCATGGGCGCCAGGGGATCCTCTACGTCGCGACCAAGGTGCCGCCGCCCGGACGCGACGGCACCGACACCGCCGCGATGGACGAGCTCGCGGATCTCATCGCCGCCGCCGGTGGTCGCACGCTCGCGCTCTTCTCGTCCTGGCGCGGTGTCGAGAAGGCCGCCGAGCACCTCGCCGAGTCGCTGCCCGATCGCCTGCTCGACCGGCAGATCGTGCCGCTCGACGTGTCCGTCCTGGTGCAGAAGCGAGGCGACTCGGTGGCCGACCTGGTGTCGCGCTTCGCCGGTGATCCGCGTTCGGTGCTGCTCGGCACGCTGTCGCTGTGGCAGGGCGTCGACGTGCCCGGGGCGGCATGCCACCTCGTGGTGATCGACCGGATCCCGTTCCCGCGCCCCGACGACCCGCTCGTCGCCGCGCGCTCGCGGCACGCCGAGGACACCGGTGGCAACGGCTTCGCCGCCGTCTCCGTGCCGCGTGCCGCGCTGCTGCTCGCGCAGGGCGTCGGACGTCTCATCCGCAGCTCCACCGATCGCGGCGTCGTCGCCGTGCTCGATCCGCGCCTGGCGACCGCGAGGTACGGCGACTACCTCCGCAAGTCGCTGCCCCCGTTCTGGTTCACCACCGACGGCGCCCTCGTGCGCCAGAGCCTGACCCGCCTCGACGAGCTGGCCGTAGAGGCCGAGAAGACCGCGCCGAAGTCGTCCTTCAACCCCGCCCCGAAGCCCCCAGCGCGCAAGAAGAAGCCCAAGCCGCCAGCCTGACGCGAGCCGCACCCTGGAGACGGGTCAGCAGCAGGTGCTCGACTTCGTGGAGAGCCTGCTCGGTAGCAACCATCCTGCCGCAGCCCCGATCCCCCGGCAGGACAAGGTCCCGAGACGGGGGAGTCGCCAGCGTGAGTAGATACGCGTCGCAGAGAGCGCGCATCTGCTGACGCTGCCCCCGGCGTAGACCACGCAGAGGTTGCGCGCCAGTCGATGTGTAACCAGGACGGGCTAGAGCCCGTTGTGGTTACACATCAACGGGTCAGAGCTGGTCGACGGGTCAGAGCTTGCGGAGTACGGCGACGACCTTGCCGGCGATGCGGGCGTGGTCGCCGTCGATGGGGGAGAAGTCCTTGTTGGCGGGGAGCAGCTTCACGTGGCCGTTCTTGCGCTGGAAGGTCTTCACGGTCGCCTCGTCGTCGAGCATCGCCGCGACGATGTCGCCGTTAACGGCATCCGGCTGGCTGCGCACGACGACCCAGTCACCGTCGCAGATCGCGGCGTCGATCATCGACTCGCCGACGACCTTGAGCAGGAAGAGCTCACCGTCGCCGACGAGCGAACGCGGCAGCGGGAAGACCTCCTCGATGGACTGCTCCGCGAGGATCGGACCACCGGCGGCGATGCGACCGATGACGGGAACGTAGGCCGCCTCGGGCATCGTGTCGCCGATGCCGGTCAGGTCGACCGACGCGTCGACCTGGTCGACGATCTCCATCGCGCGGGGGAGTCGCGGGTCGCGGCGGAGGTAGCCCTTCCGCTCCAGCGCGTTGAGCTGGTAGGCCACCGACGAGGGTGACGTGAGGCCCACGGCCTCGCCGATCTCGCGCATCGACGGCGGATAGCCGCGCGTCTCGACGGCGTTGCGGATCGTGGTGAGCACGATCCGCTGTCGCGCCGTGAGCCCGGCGACATCGGAGATGCCCGCGGTCGGGGAGATCGGCACGACCTTGGGTCGGCCGGGCTTGCGTGGCGGTGTGGCGGGCTTGCGGGTGGTGGCCATGTGAGCTCCCTTGCCGTGGGTATCCGTGCGGGTGCCGTGCGCGCTTGGGTCGAGCTGGGTCGTACGCGGTCGTGCTCGTCGGGCTGGCTGAGCTGGTCGGACTGTCGGACCCCCTCAGCAGACTCGGACACGAGCCGAGGTCAGCCGGGCGACTGGGAGACACGGTAGCGAGATCGGACAGATGTTCCAAACATCTGTACGGAAATGCTTGCTTCGGCGAGTCGCGGGTGCTAGAAATCAGATGTGCGTTCGATAGAACACCCGTTCGGATCCCCTCCGAACGGACGTTCGACCAGAAGCCAGCCAGACCAGAAGCACGACCAGCACCTCGAGCCCGCGCAGCTCGACCGCACCGGCAGACGAGCAGCACAGACGCAGACGAGAGCACGACCCAGATGACGATCACAGCAGGAGGCACCCGATGGCCACGATGACTCTCACCGCACCGGCCGCACGTCGCACGGTCGTCGTGCGTCGCGCCACGCGCGCGTTCGGCCCGGTCACCGCGCCGACCGTCCAGATCCCCTCTGTCGCAACGTTGTACGCCGCCACCCCCACCGGTGTCCGCACCGTCACCGAAGCGCCGGCACCCGCCGCGGCGACCACCGCGGGAGCCCCGATCCGGCTCACCCAGCGCGGCCGTCGCCTCGCGCGCACCGCGGTCGTCGCCCTCGCGCTCGTCGCCGCCCTGGCGTTCTCCATCGCCGGGCACAGCGCCAGCTCCCAGGCCACCGACGGCCCCGCCGTCGCCGCGACCACGACCGTCGTCGTGCAGCCGGGCCAGACTCTCTGGAGCGTCGCTCGCACGCTGAGCCCCGACACCGACGTCCGCGAGACGGTCGCCCGGATCCAGGAGCTCAACGGCCTCACCGGCGCGTCGGTGAAGCCGGGCCAGAGCCTCATCGTCCCCGTGATCGGCTGACCGAGGTGATCGCCACGACCGGCGACAACGGCCTGCTCATCCTCAAGCTCGAGCCCCGCACGTCCTACCGGCTGTCCGAGGACTTCCTCGGGAGCTACACCGTGGAGCCCCTCGACGAGGACGACCTCGCCGACGCCCTCGCGGCAGAGGCTGAGGTCGCCCGCTTCGCGAGCATCACCCAGCAGCTCCTCAGCCAGCTGGCACAGCCCGCAGCAGACGACCGCCGCACCGCCTGACCCCGTATCCCTGACGCTGCCGCACCCACGCCCCGGCGCTCAGACTGATCGGGTGGCGGTTTGCGGCCTGCAGAAGCGACCACACGATCAGTCTCACCGCACCGACAGCGGGGGCCGGCCGAGGTTGTCCACACCTACATGTAGGGGAGCCTGGGGGCACCCGGGCGCTAGATGGTGTGGTTTCCGACCTCGCGACACGCCGCGACACGCCGTCCTCAGACCAGTCCGTGAGCCCCCGAACGTTCGACTCGAACCTTGAGTTCCCCAGCAATCTCAGGCGTGTCGCGGTGTCCGTATGCGCTGCGCCGGCCAACCGACCGTGGAGGCCGTGAGACGGACCTTGCTTCTGTCAGAGGTCGGGTCTACGGTTCCCACATCTAGTACTTACACGGCTGTAAGTCATCCACAGGTTGTGGTTGGTCACCCCCAGGTTCTCCCCAAGAGATCCCCAGGTTCATCCACAGGCAGACGACCCAGGGGTACCGAAACACCCGCCACACCCCACCACATATCGGACGCAACCGGGACATCCATACCCCGCGCCTGGTCCAGCACCCACCCCGGCGCACACCGAACACACCGAGCACCCCCAGCACCCGAGTCAGCGGAGGAGGAGCGACATGCACTGCCCGTTCTGCCGCCACTCCGACTCCCGCGTCATCGACTCACGTACGGCCGACGACGGCACCGCGATCCGCCGCCGCCGTCAGTGCCCCGAGTGCGGCAAGCGCTTCACGACCGCGGAGACCGTCACGCTCACCGTGGTCAAGCGCAGCGGCGTCACCGAGTCCTTCAGCCGCGGCAAGGTCGTCTCCGGGGTGCGCAAGGCCTGCCAGGGCCGCCCGGTGAGCGACGACGACCTCGCGCTCCTCGCGCAGACGGTCGAGGAGAACGTCCGCGCCAGCGGGTGCGCCGAGATCTCCAGCCACGACCTCGGCCTGGCGATCCTGACCCCGCTGCGCCACCTCGACGAGATCGCCTACCTGCGCTTCGCCTCGGTCTACCGGGCCTTCGAGGGCCTCGAGGACTTCGAGGCCGAGATCGCCCTGCTGCGCGCCGAGCGCGACCTCGCGGGAGCCGATCTCACCGACCACACCAGCCCCCCGGGCGAACAGCCCCCGGGGTCGCGCGACGAGCTCACGCGCTCGTCCCCCTAGACCGACCCCGCCACGCACAGGCCACCGCTCCGCACGGAGCGGTCTGGCTGACGGCGTACCCCCTGACTTCCCGGAACCACCGCTGACATGTCGAGCACGACCCGGCCGAAGGCCAGAAGAAACACCCCCGAACCACCCCGATCGCGGAAGCACGCGGGCGGGAAAAACGTTGGAATCACTGCACGTGTCGCGCCTCAAGCACGAGGCGCGGCCGGGTCGCTGGAGGAGCGAAGATGACGGAGACGACGGGTCCCACCACCAAGGGTGCGGCTGCGAAGAAGGGCCGCCCTGAGGTCGCCGGGCTGAACATCAGCCGGATCTACACCACGCCTGGTGTCCACCCCTACGACGAGGTCACCTGGGAGCACCGCGACGTCGTCCAGACCAACTGGAAGACCGGCGAGGTCGTCTTCGAGCAGCGTGCGGTGGAGTTCCCCGACACCTGGTCGGTCAACGCCTCCACGATCGTCACGACGAAGTACTTCCGCGGCGCGGTCGGCACCGACCAGCGCGAGCGCAGCCTCAAGCAGCTCCTCGACCGCGTCGTGCTGACCTACACCAAGGCCGGCCGCGACCACGGCTACTTCCTCACCGAGGAAGACTCCGTCGTCTTCGAGCACGAGCTCACCTGGATGCTGCTGCACCAGGTCTTCTCGTTCAACAGCCCGGTGTGGTTCAACGTCGGTACGTCGAGCCCGCAGCAGGTCAGCGCCTGCTTCATCCTCGCCGTCGACGACACGATGGACTCGATCCTCAACTGGTACCGCGAGGAGGGCCTGATCTTCAAGGGCGGCTCCGGCGCCGGCCTCAACCTCTCGCGCATCCGCTCGAGCAAGGAGCTGCTGCACTCCGGCGGCACCGCGAGCGGCCCGGTCAGCTTCATGCGCGGCGCCGACGCGAGCGCCGGCACCATCAAGTCCGGTGGCGCCACGCGTCGCGCGGCGAAGATGGTCGTGCTCGACATCGACCACCCCGACATCGAAGAGTTCATCGAGACCAAGGCCGCCGAGGAGCGCAAGATCCGCGTGCTCCGCGACGCCGGCTTCGACATGGACCTCGGCGGCAAGGACATCACCTCCGTCCAGTACCAGAACGCCAACAACTCGGTGCGCGTGACCGATGAGTTCATGCGCGCGGTCGAGGAGGATCGCGAGTTCGGTCTGCGCGCCCGCTCGACCAACGAGATCGTGCAGACGGTCGACGCCAAGACGCTGTTCGAGAAGGTCTGCAAGGCCGCGTGGGAGTGCGCCGACCCGGGCATCCAGTACGACGACACCATCAACGACTGGCACACCAACCCCGAGACCGGTCGCATCACCGCGAGCAACCCATGTAGTGAATACATGAGCCTCGACAACTCGTCCTGCAACCTCGCGAGCCTCAACCTGCTCACGTTCCTCAAGGACGACGACACCTTCGACGCCGTCACCTTCGCCAGGGCCGTCGAGCTCATCATCACGGCGATGGACATCTCCATCTGCTTCGCCGACTTCCCGACCGAGCCCATCGGTGACACCACGCGGAAATACCGCCAGCTCGGCATCGGCTACGCCAACCTCGGCGCGCTCCTCATGGCGACCGGCCTGCCCTACGACAGCGACGGCGGTCGCGCCCTCGCCGGTGCGATCACCAGCCTCATGACCGGCACGGCGTACAAGCGCTCGGCCGAGATCGCCG